>JAVJVN010000004.1 GCA_040221055.1 Rhodothermales bacterium
CGGTAACTAACGACCCGGGTGGGGGGGGGCGCGTTTGCCCCCCGCCCCACTTTTTTTGCCGGATGCGTATCCTCAGACCGACCCGACGTGGTCTGATCGAGCCCGAACCAACCCGAGCACCAGAATGACCGCACTGCGCCGCATCCTCGCCTATTTGGCCGACATGGTGATCGTGTATGTGTACATGATCCTGCTGTATTTCGCGTCGACGGCCTTGAACGACATCTGGCCGTTCCATGCGGCCATGGGGGAATCCTATGCTCTACGTCATCTGGTCGGCTTTTTCACCCTGACGTTGCCCATGATTGCGTACTTCTCGCTTTTCGAGGCCGGCCGGCGCCAGGCCACGCCGGGAAAACGCCTGCTGAAGATCAGCGTCCAGTCGCCAACGGGCGAGATGACCCTTCGACGGGCCCTGCTGCGCAACGGGGTGAAATTCCTGCCGTGGGAAATCGCCCACACGCACCTGCATCTCAATCCGGCATTCATGTTCACCGGAGAAACGACATACGTCGGATGGGCTCTCGGCGTTTGGCTACCTGTTCTGGCCGCATTCGTCTATCTCGGCATGATGTTCTTCGCGCCCGCCGGTCGCACCCCGTACGATCTCGCCGCCAGGACCCACGTAGGGTCTGTGAAAGGCTGAACGCGGTGGTGCAAAACCGCGTCCCCCCGGACCGGAATCGAATCTTCCACGGCAGAACATGGGTAGGGTTATGGCTCCGGCACCGTCCCCGGGCCTGCGAAACCAGCCATTGCACTCAACCCGTCCGCCATGCGATTCCATGTACGTATCCTGCCCGTCCTGATGGCCCTCATCCTGCTTCCTGCCTGCGACAGCAACGACGATGGCGTAGTCTGCACGACAGAGGCCCGCCCCGCCATTACCGTCACGGTGACGATCGATAGCGGTGAAACCCCGGAAGACGGGATCTACGAAGCCACGGTCACGGACGGGGATTTCCGTGACACCCAGCCGGTGGTGAATGGAAATGCGAGCCTGGCGCATGAGCGGGCCGGTACGTATCGGGTGGCGGTAACAACCACCCAGGGTCAGCCGGTCTGGCACCAGGACGACGTCCGCGTAACCCGTGACGAATGCCACGTAGAAACGGTTGAGCTGACCGCGCTCGTCGAACCCCAATAGATTCCCGCCATGATCAGGACCGCAATACCCATCCTCACCGTCGCCACGTTGTTGGCCGCATGTACCACCCCCGAAGCCGATCCTTCGACGGCAACGGACACCGCCACCTGCCATCCGGACGCCGTCTGGGCGGTGGACCTGGTGCGAACACTCCCCGGCATGCAGGACACGTACCTGCGCACCATCGAGGAAAACTGGGGAGGGGCCCGGGCCCTGGTCCAGGAGCACGGTCACATCCTGTCGTACCGCGCGCTGGCTGCGGCCCCCGACTCCATCCGCGGCTGGGATGTCATCCTGATGACCGAGTACGTCGACTCCACGGCATTCCAGAACCGGGAGTCCATCTTCCAGGCCGTGTTCGATTCCCCGGAATTCGTGGCCTGGCAGGCTCCCGTTCCGTCGGCGGAAATGCGCTCCTTCACCGCCGGCGAAGTCACACTCGGAAACGTCGTATCATCGGGATGTCACCCTTCCTGATGCTCCCCTGTGAATCACCGATTCCCCCGCGAACTGGACGAACTGCCGCGCATCTTCCGTTTCCTGGACGATGCTGCGCACACGCTCCACCTGGATGCCGATGCGAAATTCGCCCTGGATCTCGCCGTTGAGGAGTTGTTCACCAATGCGCTGAAGCACAACCCGTCCGGAGGTGGGCCTCTCGAGATCGAGGTCTGGATTGAGGGGGACCCCCAAACCACGGCCAAATCCGGCACCGATCCGGTTCTGAGGGTCACGTTCACCGATCCCGACGCTTCCCCGTTCGACCCGGCGTCTGTTCCGCCCGTGGACACGCTCGCACCGCTTCACGACCGGAAACCCGGTGGGCTGGGTCTGCATATCCTGTCGAGCATCATGGACCACGTCGAGTCGGAACACGACGGTCGAATCAGCCGCATCCACCTCGGAAAATTCTTGCCCGACCATGTTTGAAGCCACACGCACCGAACCCTGCGCCATCCACCTGGCCGGCCGGCTCGACGCCACGCGGGCGCAGGCCATGGATTCCCTGTTCCAGGGGGTCGGGGAAACCTGCACGGTTCATTTCGACCGTTTGGAGTACATTTCCAGTGTCGGTCTGAGTGTGTTGCTGGCCACCCAACAGCGCCTTTCCGCCCGTGGGGCGGAACTCAGACTGCGCGGAATGACACCCCACATCCGAATGGTATTCAACCTTGCCGGCTTCGACACCGTCTTCGATATCGACTGACGCAACCTTTTCCAACCTGACACCCAACCGGTTGTAGTTCATGCATGATGATGAACAGGATCGGCTCATGGTGGAACAGACGCTGAACGGCGACCGCAATGCATTCGGAGGCCTCGTGCGCAAGTACGAGCGCCCCGTGTACAATGCGGCATACCGCATCCTCGGCAACCCACCCGACGCCGAAGACGCCGCACAGACCGCCTTCGCAAAGGCATTCGAGAACCTCGGGATGTATCGACCGGAATACCGGTTCTACTCCTGGATGTACCGGATTGCCGTAAACGAGGCGCTGAATCTGCGCAAGAAACGACGTCCGTCGCAGGACATTGATGTCGTACCCGTCGAGTCGGATTCGTCCCCCGAACTGGCCCTGCACGAGCAGGAACAGGAAGAACGGGTGGGCAAGGCCATGATGGATCTGTCCCCGGAGGACCGCGCCCTCATTCTGCTCCGTCATTATCAGGATCTCTCCTACCGGGATCTCGCCTTTGTATTCGAGGTGCCGGAAAAAACCATCAAGTCCCGACTGTTCACAGCCCGATCGCGTCTGCGCGTCATCTGCGAAAGTCAACAAATACGGTTTGAAGCATGACGGAACACATTTCCGACGATATCGCGCTCCTGATTGAGGCTGACGTGGACGGCCTGATCACCGAGGCGCAGGCGCGCGAGCTCGCCCAGGCGGCCGCTGCCGACCCCGCCATCGCAACGGCGCTTGCCGATGCCCGACTGGCCGAACAGTTCATGGCCACGCAGACCGACCTCCCGGTACCCGAGGGGTTTGCCGACCGCGTCATGGCCGCGCTTCCGGAACGGGCAGTCTGGGAGGCTGCCGCCCGAACCTCATCCGACGCAAGGCATTACGCCGTCCGCCCGGCCCGGCCCACCCGGTCCCGCTGGACCCTCGGCCTCGGATTCGCGGCCATTGCCGCGTGTGTTCTCGTGGTGGTCATGGTCATCGCGCCCGGAACGAATCCGGACGGCATCCAGGCCACCATGATCACACCCGATCGCGCCCTCACCACCGGAAGTGAGGACGTGTCCATCAGCATCCGCCAGGTCGCGGACGAAATCGTGGTACATGTCATCAGCGGTCGCTCCGAACCTGTCCAGCTGGCGTTCGACCCCTCGTGGACGTCCACCCCGGTTCCCGTGGAAATCGTTGCGGCCGGAGCAACGGACGAGTATCGCCTGCCGGTCCGCCCCTCCGATTCCGGTAGCCTCATCCTGACCGGTACGACGCCCGACGGCGAAGTCCTCTTCCGCAACGAACTCCAGGTCCAGCCATAATCGCGGCCGCCACCAGCCTGCTGCCCGTCGTCCTGTTCCTGGGCGGGCTCGTGCTGTTGGACAGCTTCAAGCTCATGCGCCTGCGGTTGCTGGGCGTCTGCCTTCTGGCCGGCGTGGCATCGGCGGTCGCCGCCCTGGTCCTGAATACGTCCTTGGGGCCGACCGCCGCGCCCCTGGTCGAGGAAGTGCTGAAAAGCCTGTGGATTGTCTGGCTCATCCACCGGAGCCGGATCGGTTTTTCGGTTGATGCAGCGATTGCGGGATTCGCGGTCGGCACAGGCTTTGCCCTGGCCGAAAACACCTGGTACCTGCTCGCGCTGACCGATGCGCCGCCACAGCTCTGGATCCTCCGCGGCCTGGGGACCGCCGTCCTGCACGGAACGTTGACGGCCGCGTTTGCCCTGCTGGCACGCGCCGTGGCCCGGACCCGGACCGTGCCGCTGGCCTGGGGTGCCGCACTGGTCCCGGTGGTCATCCTGCATGCCGCCTGGAATGCCGTTCCCCTCGATCCACGCACCCAGGTCGTGGCCCTCCTGCTGGTCGCGCCCGTGGCGCTGGTACTGGTTTTCCGGGAAAGTGAACGCCGTACCCGGATCTGGCTGGGAAGCGGATTCGATCGGGACCAGGAGGTGCTGGCCCATGTGCTGGGCGGGACGTTGCCGGATACGCCGGTGGGCGAGTACCTGCAGGGCCTCCGTGGCCACGTCGCACCGGTCGTCCTCGTGGACATGGTAAACCTCCTCCGCCTGCGGATTGAACAGTCGCTTCGTGTGAAAGGACGGATCCTCCTGCGTGCGCATGGATTCACTGAACCACCGGATGCGGACGAAGCCGACCGGCTGGCCGAATTGCGTTACCTTGAGAAGGCCGTCGGCCCCGCCGGCGTCCTGGCCCTGAACACCCTCCATCCCCATGACCCAGCGCGAAGCCCTCGACATCCTGAAAACCGGCGTGAACGTCTTCCTGACCGGTGAACCCGGCAGCGGCAAGACGCACACCATCGGGCAGTACATAGACTGGCTGAAGCAGCATCGGAAAATCGCAGGGATCACGGCCTCCACGGGCATTGCCGCCACCCACCTCGGCGGCCTCACCATCCACTCCTGGAGCGGTGTCGGCATCAAGGATCGCCTCACACCGCGCGACCTGAAGGCCATCAAGGAGAACAAGCGGCTCACGGACCGGGCCAAGAAAACGCACGTCCTGGTCATTGACGAAGTGTCCATGCTCTCGGCGGACATGCTCACCTCCATCGATCGCGCCTGCCGGGTCCTGCGCGAGAATGCGCAGCCGTTCGGCGGTCTTCAGGTCATCCTGGTGGGGGATTTCTACCAGCTGCCTCCCGTCCAGCGACGCGCCCCCGTGCCACCCCCCCGCACATCGGAGTGGGACGACATGCCCGGATTGTTCGACAACGAGCCGGAGGCCCCGCCGTCCATCCATGCCTTCGCGTCCCCGGCGTGGGACGCGCTGGAGCTTCGGGTGTGCTACCTGCACGAGCAGCACCGGCAGGCCGACAAGACCTATCTGGATGTGCTTACCGCCATCCGTTCCGAACAGCTCTACGACGAGCACTACGAACTCCTGGCGTCCCGGATCGTGGAGCACGTATCTCCCGGCATCACCAAATTGTACACGCACAATGCCGACGTGGACCGCCAGAACATGCGCGCCCTGGACCTGCTTGCGACCGACACGCGCATCTACCGGATGGAGACCAAGGGTCCGCAACCGGTCGTGGCCCAGATGATCCGCGGATGCCTGTCCCCGGAGGAACTCGTGCTCAAGGTGGGCGCCCGCGTGATGTTTACCCGGAATGACTTCCAGGCGGGCTTCGTGAACGGGACAACCGGCGTGGTCGTGGAGTTCACCGCAGACGGACCGATCGTAGAGACCGAGGACGGCACGTACATCGAAGTCGAGTCGGCGGAATGGCGCTTCGAATCGGGTGAGGATTCCGAGGAAGCCTCCCTCACGCAGTTGCCGCTGCGGTTGGCATGGGCCATTACCATCCACAAAAGCCAGGGCATGTCGCTGGACCGGGCCCACATGGATCTTTCGCGGACGTTCGAGTTCGGACAGGGTTACGTGGCGCTGTCCCGGCTCCGCTCACTCCAGGGGCTCACCCTCAAAGGCATCAACGAGCGTGCCCTCCGGGTCCATCCGGAAATCGTGTCCCGTGACCTGGCCTTCCGCCGCGCATCGGAACGCAGCGAGGACTGGCTGCATGAACTCGGCGACGAGGGACTACGACGCGTTCATGCATCGTTCCAGCAGAAGACGTAACGCATCGGCCCCCATTTCCCGGGTACGCGCAATATTGCGCTCCGGGATTCCGGACGTGGGACCATGCTTCTTTTCCCATCCGTCAATCGCCTCGGACAGGCTGTCCTCGCGCAGGATGTGCAGGAGTGGCCATGGCGAACGGTTCGTGAAGTTGGCCGGATCGTCGACCTCGGTGCCCTCGAACCGGTAGTCCGGATGGAAACTGGCCACCTGGTAGGTGCCGGTACGCTGGAGTGAATCCAGCAACGGATCCACCAGGTCCAGGAAATCCAGGTATTCATCGAACCCGGCCAGCATGTGCGGCAGGATGACCAAGGTCGTCTCAATGCCGGCATGGTCGTCCATCAGGTGGAGCTCCTCCGCCAGCGCAGACAAAAGACCGAGATCCGTGGTCGCCCGGGATTCGACGTAGCGGACCGTCCCCTGCATGACCTCTCGCCGGGCGAAGGGACACCATTCGAGTCCCACGACCAGGTTGTCGACCCACGTGCGGACGGCCTCCTCGGGGGAGGCCTTCCGGGGGGATGGGGCATGGGGTGCGGTCATGGGGTGGCCAGGCTCGTCAGTACTTCCAGGAACGCCTCTACACTCGGAATGGCAGCCGATTCGTGCATGGTATGATACCCCGTGGTCGGAATCTGGAGGGTCGTGCCGTCCACGAGCCCACCCGAGGCCGCAATGATACGTCCCATTTCGGTGCTGCCCAGGGAACGCGAGGCTTCCCCCCGTGTCGCGAGGCGTTGGTTTTCTCCTTCAACATACGCGTCCTTGTAGAGGTACGTCAAGCCGAGCTCCCGGCACGCCGCCGCCAACCGGTCCGTAGCGGCTGAGTTGAACGAGGCGTTGGCGTCCTTGCGGCGCAGCACAATGTGCTGCTCGTTGGCCGACGCGACGGTCGGAAACGGGCTCGTATCCACCACCAGCAATTCGTTGGTCGACTCACCGAATCGCCGGAACCACTCGAGCAGGTAGCGCCAGCTCTTCCCGGCCTCTTCCTGAGCCGTAAAGAAGGCCGTCCCCTCGAAACCTCGGTTGAACAGATGCACGAGCGCCGCGGCTGTCAGGACGTTGTCGAGTTGGCCCTCCAGGCGACCGTCGATTTCGTGCAGGCGGTCCTGGAACGCGATGGGCGTACCGGCAACCACATCATCCAGGCCGTCGATCTCGAAAATCAGGTTGTTGCGGTGCTCGCACACATAGGTGTTCTCGATGACACCGTTGCCGAGATAGGCCCCGGTCCACGGTTCGTAGGCAAACACCTCCTGGGCGGCAAACCGCTCCGTGATCTTCGTCATCAGCTCTTCCGATACGGAATTGTTCAGCAGGTCCGTCCGGTTGGCGGAAATGAACGCCGCATACTGGTATTCGGCGGGACCCGTGCATACCAATCCGTGCCGATCGATATGGGCCGACACCATGAGGCTGCGGGGCCGCGCCCCTTGAGCCACCAGCAGACCCTCGTACCAGGTGACCGTGGCACCGCGCTCCTCGAGCTCCCGCTGCAGCGCGCGGAAGAACGAATGTTCGGCCCCCACCACGCTCGGGCGACGGATAAGGGCTTTCAGCAGATCCAGGAATTCGGTTTCAAGCATGGCAGGAGCTCACGCGGCGGGTTGGGCCGGAAAATACCGCCGCCCCAACCACAATGACACGTGCACGAGGCCGATCAGGACCGGCACTTCCACCAAGGGTCCCACGACCGTCGCGAACGCCACGCCGGAATGGATGCCGAACACGGAAATGGCAACGGCAATCGCCAGCTCGAAATTGTTGCCGGACGCGGTGAAGGCCAGCGTAGCCGATTTCCGGTAGTCCGCTCCCAGGCGCCACGCCATGAAGAACGACACGAAGAACATGATCACGAAATACAGTACGAGCGGGATGGCCACGCGCACCATGTCCAAGGGCAGCTCCACGATGGCATTGCCCTTCAGGCTGAACATCATCACGATCGTGAACAGCAGGGCAACGAGCGTGACCGGAGAAATCCGTGGGATGAACTCCGTCCGGTACCAGGCGTCTCCTTTTCGCTTCCGGAGCACGAACCGGGTCATCATCCCCCCGAAGAACGGAATGCCCAGATAGATCATGACGCTCTGGAAGATCTCCCCCGTGCTGATTTCCACGATGGCTCCTTCCAACCCCACGAGCGGGGGCAGCCACGTGATGAAAATCCACGCGTAAACGCCGAAAAACAGCACCTGGAAAATGCTGTTGAAGGCGACCAGCCCGGCCGCATAGTCGGTATCCCCGTCCGCCAGGTCGTTCCACACCAACACCATGGCAATGCACCGGGCCAGACCGACCAGGATGAGTCCGATCATGTACTCCGGCAGGTCCGGAAGCAGGAGGATCGCCAGCGTGAACATGAGCACAGGACCCACAATCCAGTTCTGCACGAGGGACAGCACCAGGATCCGGACATTCCGGAAAACCGTGGGCAAGGTCTCGTAACGGACCTTGGCCAGTGGCGGATACATCATGAGGATGAGCCCGATGGCAATGGGTACATTCGTCGTCCCGACGGCCAGGCTGTCGATGGCCGCGCCCACCGACGGAAGGAACCGACCCAGTGCCACACCGGCCGCCATGGCCAGGAAAATCCAGACGGTCAGATAGCGATCCAGCAGGGAAAGCCGCTTCATGGATGGCTTATGGATTCGGCCGCACCGGAGACCTCGATGCCCCCGGTTTCCGGCACGTTTACGTGAATGAGACTCGGGCGGCCCATGGCCTCCCCCTGCCGGATCTGAACATACGCCGGAGTCGTCAGCCGTCCGCTGTCCCTCAGGTATCCCCCGAGGGCCGCGGCCGCGGCACCCGTGGCGGGGTCCTCAAACACACCGCCGACAGGGAAGGGATTCCTGGCATGAAAAACAGTGGGGCGCGCCGTCCCGGCGCCGCTCGTCGCCCCGCTCTCCCGCCAGACCAGCTGGAGCGTCGTCAAACCCGAGTCCGACATGATCCGCTTCATTCGATCAAAATCGTAGTGCATGTTGGCGAGTCGCTCCTCCGTCCGGACCGCGATGACCAAGTGCCAGGCGCCGGCGTAGGCGCGAGCGGGCGGGATGGTTTCGTCCAGGTCGCCTTGCGTCCACGCGAGCGCACCGAGAACGGCATCCAGTTCACCGCCGGGGGGTTCGTGCCGCGGCGCCACGGAAGTCAGCGTGGCGGTCCACACGGCTCCATCGCACGCCACACGGACCGGAATCTCCCCCGCCCGGGTTTCCAGGACATACGCCCCGACGCCCCGAAGCTGCCCGAGCAGGCATCCGGCCGCAATGGTCGCATGCCCGCAGAACGGGACCTCGGCCACGGGGCTGAAATACCGGGTGGGTATGGGAGCATCTTCCCCGACCGCCAGGAACACCGTTTCGGAGTAGCCGACATCGGCAGCCATCCGCTGCATGACAGCGGCATCGGGAAGCATGGACCCCACCCACACGCCAGCCGGATTTCCTCCGCCCGTGACGCGTGCAAAAGCCGCCAGCCTGTACATCCTCCCACCCGACACCGGATGGCCAAGTATGCCCTCAGCCACGCGAATCGAGTTTGTCGAAGGTCTTGTCCAGCGTACGCTCCAACCGGGCCACGGCACCATCTATCGCCTGGTCCATGGTATCGGCCATGTGCGTGACGGAAATCGGCTGCAATCCGGCAGGCCGCGCCTCCATGACGCATCGTTGGTCATCCCCTTTGGACTTGGTGGGGCTGTTCTCGTCGGTCAAGTGGACCTCCACGCGGGTCAACCGGTCGGAAAACCGCTCCAGGGTACTTCCCACCACCGACTCCACATAGCCCTGAAGGCGCTCACTTCCATTGATATTGTTGTCCGTATTGACCAGAATCTGCATGTGTCACTCCTTCGTTAATGAATCCAGGGCCTTTTTGGCCGTCGTGTATCCGAGCTCGATCATTTCATCGGCCCGGTGAAATTCCAATACACCGCATGCCGTCACCGGGATCTCGATGAGCAGATCCGGGGGATACGATGCAATCTGATGCCGTGCGATGCGGTCCTGCATGGCCTCCAGGGAGCGCGCTATGGTATCGATGGCGTCATAGGGATGCGCCTCGTCATCCTCGTCGCTCCACATGTCCTGCGCCCGCTGCGCCCAGCGCCGGAACAGGTTCGTGTCCTGTTCGGCACCGGGGTCTGAGCCGGCGGCTCGCGGTTGATCCGTGTCGTCGGTGTCGACCGCCCCGTTCAGCGATACGGCAATGGTCCGCTCGGTCGTACGCGCCAGCGAGGGGCCGATGGGAAGCGGACTCAACAGCCCGCCGTCTACCAGGATACGGCCGTTGCGGACCGCGGGCGTGAACAGTCCGGGAATCGCGACCGATGCCCGGATGGCTTCGAACAGCCCACCGGTGTTCAACCAGACTTCCTGGCGACGCTCCAGATCGGTGGCGACGGCCGTGAAGGGAATGGCCAGGTCCTCGAATTGCGCATCGCCCACCAGTTCCTTCAATTTCTTCATGACGCGGTCGCCCTCGAACAGCCCCTTTCCCGTGAACGAGAAATCCAGCAGTCCCCACACATCCGATCGCGACAGGCCGCGCACCCACTCGGTGTAGACATCCAGGTCACCGGCCGCATAAAGTCCGCCGATGAGCGCGCCGATCGAGGCGCCCGTCACGGACTGCACATCCCATTTTCCGTCGTCCGACAGGGCCCTGATGACGCCGATGTGCGCCAGTCCCCGTGCACCACCACTCCCCAGGACCAGGGAAACCGGCGTCTTGTCACGCGACGTGTCGTATCCGCTCATGGGTGTGGGTGAAGGGGTGATGCTTGAGCCGGGCCATCCAGAATCGGGCAATCGTAAACCAACAACAGCCGGGCCTATAGGTAACGCTGCAGTCCGCTTAGTGATTCATCCCGCCGTGGCCGCCATGATCCTGTCCGCCCATTTCATGGGCGCCGTCGCCGTGCGGGTTCTGGCCCGTGGCAATGCCCCGATGATGGGGCTGATGATGCGCTCCCCACGCCATCACGCCGATATAGCCGAGACCGCGGATGACGGGTACATCGGCTTCGTCGTCCGACGTGACCATGACATGCCAGGCATCCCCGTGCTTCATGGCCTGCATGGCCCATCCGGACTCGGCGGCCAGCTGCTGCGGATGCGCCGCAAAGACCCGTTCCAGCGCCCGGGCCGCGCGGTCCGTTGTGGGCGTCACCATGGCCTGCAGGCCGTTCGCGATGTCGGACTGCTCGACCGTCACGTTGAGGGTCATGTCATGCATGTCCAGCAGGTGCCGCCGGAGTGCTTCGATGTCTACCGTTGACCAATCCGTCGCCGGGTCAGCCGCCAGTGCTGCGATCACTTCCTGTATGGTCCCGAAGGCATCGTTCCCGGCCTCGGTCAGATCCTGGGCCGCAGCCGTGCCAGTGGTGCAAAGAAGGAGGAGGGGAACGGCAATTGCCATTGCGATCGCACCGACCCGGGCACCGGCGCCCGTATACTCACGTGTTATAATACTGTTTTTCATGGGTTTGTATTTGTAACCTCACAGGTTACATTTTGCTGGATGGTCGCAATGCCCTCCGGGAGCGGGATTTCAGGCAGACGGGCCGACGGCGAGAGGCGGGCGACCACGTCGTCCGTCGGGCGGGGGTTGGGCTCGGCCCACAGCTCGCCGCGGGTGGAGCGCATGACGACGTGGTCGCCCGCCCGTCCGAGGACCCAGGACCGGTTCAACGGTACTTTCCCGAAGGGCGTATCGAGCACGTAGACCGGCAGTGCGAATCCGGTAAGCCGTCCCTGCAGGCGTTCCATCAAATCCATGCCCACCTCGATGGACGTCCGGAAATGGGCCGTCCCGCCGATGACCTGGGCCTGATAGAGGTAGTAGGGGCGCATCCGAAGGCGCACGAGCCCCTCGAAGAGGGCGCGGAGCGCATCTTCCGAATCATTGATCCCGGCCAGCAACACGGTCTGGTTGCCCACGGGCACGCCCGCGCGGAGCAGCCGGTCAATGGCCGCACCCGCCTCGGGGGTCAACTCCTTCGCGTGATTGAAGTGCGTGTTCAGCCATACCGGATGGTGGCGGCCCAGCACGGCGCAGAGGTCCGGCGTAATCCGCTGAGGCAATTTGACCGGCATCCGGCTGCCAATCCGGATGATGTCCACGTGCGGGATGGCGCGGAGTCGGCCCAGCAGCCATGCCACATGCTCGTCGTTGAAGGTCAGCGGATCGCCGCCGGTCAGCAGGACATCCCGGATTTCGTCGTGCGCGGCAATGTAGTCGATGGCCTCCTGCAGCTCCGACTTGCGCATCATGAAGGAGGCCTCGCCCACCATCCGCTTTCGCAGGCAGTACCGGCAGTAGATGGCGCACTGGCTGGTCACGCAGAACGCCACGCGATCCCGGTAATTGTGGATGAGATTCTTGACCGGCGAATGGGCGACCTCCTCCAGCGGATCTTCGACGCCCACGATGTCGGGAAGCAATTCCTCGGCCCGCGGGACGACCTGTCGCCGGATGGGGCAGTCCGGATTGTCCGGGTTCATGAGGCTGGCGTAATACGGCGTAATACTCCACTGGAACACGCCCTCGGTCTGCCGGATGCCCGCGAGTTCGTCGGGTGTCGGCTCGAGGAATTGGCGGAGCGCATCTGCCGAGCCGACCCGGTTGCGCATGTGCCAGCGCCAGTCGGCCCAATCAGTCTTGGTTTGCAAGGGCGTGTCGAAGGGCATCGTCCAGGATGGAGGCCAAAAATGCGGGGTACGTCTGGCCCATCAATTCCGCCATGATGGCAAACGTTCCATCGGGCGCGAACGTGGGGAGGGGATTGATCTCCAGGAACCAGGGACGGCCCTCGGCATCGACCCGGAAGTCGAGTCGGGCAAAATCCCGGCATTCCAGCTTGCGGAATACCGTCAGTGCGTCCGTTGTCAACTGTGCTTCGAGCGCGGGTGTAAGCCTGCCGGGCAGCACCCACGGGCGCTCGGCCGACGGAAGATCCGGCCGATCGAGCACATGCAGCCCGATCCCGGTTTCAGAGCACAGGGCGCGCTGCAGGACGGGGAGCGCCCGTGGCGGATCGTGCCCCACGATGGCCACCGTGAATTCGCTGCCCTCCACGAACGCCTCCACGAGGGCGTCCTGCCGATAGGCGCCCGTGATGTGGGTCACCTGGCGCTCCAGTTCGGCGGCATTGTGCACCTTGCTGCGGGCGTCCAGTCCTTTGGCCGATCCTTCATAGCGGGGCTTTACGAAGAGCGGGAACGGGGGTAGCGCGGAAAACTCGAGCAGACCAGGCCGTGCCTCCCACGGATACACCACCCAGTCGGGCGTTGCCACACCGGCTGCCCGCACGAGGTCCTTCGTCCAGGCCTTGTCCAGGCTCAGGGACAGCGTGAGCGCATCGGAGCCGGCACAGGGAATGCCCAGCATGGCGAGCAACGTCGGGACCTCCCCTTCGCGGCCGCGGTGGTGGGCGCCTTCGGCAATATTGATTGCCGCATCCATCGAAAAACCCGGCTCACGCGACGCGCCAAGAAGAGCATGCGCGGGACCGATCCGGACCGGCTCGTGGCCCAGCAGGACAAGGGCGTCAGCAATGGCGTCGACCGTCTCCACCGGCTCATTCTCGGCGTGCGCATCGAACGGCTCGCCCTCCCGCCAGGGATAGTCCTCGAAGAGATCGTACAGGATGCCAACGCGCATGAGGTCCCCGGAAGCTGAATGGCGGTTGAATACGTGGGTGGACTGTTTGGGCCGGAGGAATTCCATAATATGGCCCCTCGCCCATGTCTGACAGTCATTTGCCGTGAAAACGCTGCCATGAAATACTTCGCTGCCCTGCTGCCCGTCCTGTTGCTTTCCGCCTGCATTACCGCCGAACAGAAGGATGGGCCCGAACCGGGACCGGAAGCCAACGTGCTGGCCGACCTGCTGGCCGGAGCAACGCTGATCGATTTGTCCTATGCCTACAATGACGAAACCGTCTACTGGCCCACGGCCCCGGGCTTCGAGTTCAGCACGGACTTCGAGGGGGTAACCGACGCCGGCTTCTATTACACGGCCTATACCGTCAGGACCGCGGAACACGGTGGGACCCACCTGGATGCGCCCATCCACTTCGCCGAGGGGCGGCAGTCGGCCGATCAGATTCCCCTCGAACGGCTCATGGGCGCCGCCGTGGTCGTGGATGTGTCCGAAGCGGCGCTCGCCGACCGGGATTACCAGATCGGCGTAGCGGATATCCAACGTTTCGAAGCGGCTCACGGCCCCATCCCGGATGGTGCCATCCTGCTTTTCCGCACGGGATATGGCCAATTCTGGCCCGACCGGGAAGCATACATGGGGACAGCGGAACGGGGGAACGATGCGGTGGCCAAGCTGCACTTTCCCGGCATCCACCCCGAAACCGCCGACTGGCTGGTGGCCAACCGATCCGTTGACGCAGTGGGGATCGATACGCCGAGCATCGACTTCGGACAGTCCACGCTGTTTGAAACCCACCAGACGCTGTTCGCCGAGAATATCCCGGCCTTCGAAAATGTGGCCAACCTGGACCAGGTCCCCGAAACCGGAGCCACGGTCATTGCGCTGCCCATGAAGATCGAGGGCGGCAGCGGCGGTCCCTTGCGGATTGTTGCCGTTCTGCCCTGACCCTATATAGAAACGCAACATAGGGGGCGGATCTTCGTCTTACAGGCCACACACGCACGAACCGGAGTCCCATGATTTCCCGAACCCTTGCAACGGCAACCCTGAAACCCATGGTGTTGGCCATCCTGGATGGGCGGCCCGAGTACGGGTATCAGATCATTTCCCGCATACGGGATCTGTCGGACGGGCAGATCGAGTGGACCACCGGTACGCTGTATCCTTTCCTGCATGGTCTGGAAAACGAAGGCCTGGTCGAGAGTTTCTGGCAAAACGCGGAGAACGCGCCGCGCCGGAAATACTACCGGATGACCCCGGCGGGTGAACGGGCCCTGGAGGCAGAACGCCAGCAATGGCAGACGGTCCACGCCATGCTGGCCCCGCTGTTGGCCCGCTGACAGCACCGCGAACCCATTGGAATCCCCGTGTTTTCCCTCGAACATGCCATAGCCACCTGGCGGCAGACGCTTTCCCGGCGGAAAGAGTTCTTGCCGGAGGATCTGGACGAGCTGGAACAGCACGTCCGCGACGAGGTGACGGCGCGGGTCGCGACAGGCGCCGCGACGGAAACCGCCTACCGGGAGACCATGGCGCGGATGGGCGATCACGGGGAAGTGGAGGATGCGTACCGACGTGTGTACTGGGGCAAGCTGAACAGGCGCGGCCTCGTAGCAACCACCATTCTGTCGGAGCTCTTCATGATCAGGAACTACCTTCTTCTCGCCTTCCGGAATCTGGCCCGCTACCCCGGGTATACGTTCATCAATATCGCGGGCTTGGCCGTGGGCATTGCCTGCTGCCTGCTCATCCTGCTGTTCGTGCAGGACGAACGCTCGTACGACCGATTCCATGAACGTTCCGAAGACATCGTCCGGGTCACCCTGGGGATTCCGGACCGGGACGAGAACCTGGACGTCACACCGACCATTGTCGCTCCGCTGTTCAAGCGGACCTTCGCCGAAGTGGAAGATGCGACGCGCATCTACAACATCTCGCGTTTCCGCAGTACCATCATCCGGAACGGAGACACGGCATGGGAAGAGAAGCGATTCGTCTATGCCGATTCCACGGTATTCAACGTCCTGACCTTCCCGTTCATCCAGGGAGATCCGCGGACCGCCCTCGTCCGGCCCGGTACGCTCGTACTCACGGAGTCGGCTGCCTTGAAGTACTTCGGCAGTGTCGCGGAAGCCATGGGAGGACGTCTGGTGATCGGTACCGACGCGGAGTTCGAGGTCACCGGGATCCTTGAGAACGTCCCGGCGAACTCACACATCCAGTTCGATGTCATGGCCTCCTTCGCATCCACCTGGTGGGCCAACCAGGAAATGTGGGGGTCTGCCAATTTCCAGACCTACCTGCTGCTGCACGATCGGGACGGGCTCGCGAATGTCCGGCGTCAGACCGAGGAGATGCTGACGGCCGTCCGCGCAGAAATGGGCGTCGGCCCGGGCTTCGGGCTCGGGTTCGAGCGGTTGGAGGATATCTATCTGGTCCACATGGGCCGTGCGCGGTATGTCCGGATGTTCACGGGTCTCGCGCTCCTCATCCTGTTCATTGCGTGCGTCAACTACGTGAACCTGGCCACGGCGCGGTCGGCCCGGCGGTCGCGCGAAGTGGGCATGCGGAAGGTCCTCGGGGCCGACCGCGCCCAGATCATGCGGCAGTTCTTCGGAGAATCGGCGCTGGTGGCTGGAATTGCCCTCCTCCTTGGCATCGGACTGGCCGTACTGGCCCTTCCGGTGTTCTCCGATCTGGCAAACAAATCGCTCTCGTTCAACACGCTGAATACGGCCCGGAGTTGGCTTTCGGTCGCCGGTCTGATGGCACTCGTGACGGCGGCAGCCGGATTGTATCCCGCGCTGGTCCTGTCTTCCTTCGAACCGGTACGGGTCCTGAAGGGCGGCCGGACCACCACCGGCGGCAATGCGCTGTTCCGGAAGGTCCTTGTGGTGTTCCAGTTCGGGATCACGGTATTTCTGCTGGTCGCGACGACGGTGGTGTTCAAGCAGCTCCAGTTCGTGCAGAATACCGATGTCGGATACGACCGTGAGCAGGTGGTGGCCATCCCCCTTTCCGAGACGTCTGCACGACGGGCCATCCCGGCATTGCGATCCGCCCTCATGGAGAACGTGGCCGTCCAGTCCGTGTCGGCCGTGAACGCCATTCCCGGACGCATGATGGGCGGATACCGGTTCGCCACGCCGGCGACGGTCAGTGATGACGACACGCCCATGACGTTCGCCTCGCCGGTCGACCCCCACGTGGTGGAAACGCTGGGCCTGGAACTGCTCAGCGGAGACGGCTTCCGGGAAGTACCCGACATTTCCGTCCGCCCCGACAGCGGACGCTACCAGTATGTCATCAATGAACAGCTCATGCGTGAAGCCGGCTGGACGCCGGAAACCGCCATCGGCCAGCGGATGACCGTGTCCGGAAGTACACGGATGGGGGATGTCGTCGGCGTGGTCCGCGACTTCAATTTCCTGGATCTGCGCACGGAAATCCGTCCGCAAGCCCTGTTCATCGAGCCTGAATACAACGTGTTGCTGATCAAACTGTCGACCAGTGACCTTCAAGGGACGCTCGCGTTCGTCCAACGCTCGTGGTCGGAACTGACGGGCGGAAGCCCCTGGTCCTACACGTTCCTGGACGATGCGTTTTCGCAGATGTACGATTCGGAACGCCGTCTGGCAGGCATCTTCTCGTCTGCGGCCCTCCTGGCTGTCCTCATTGCCTGCCTGGGCCTGATCGGTCTCGCCTCCTTCACGACGGAGCAGCGCACCAAGGAAATCGGGGTGCGGAAGGTCCTGGGCGCGACGGCCAGCCAGATCGTGGTCCTGTTGAACAGGGACATGACCCTGTGGGTGCTGGTCGGTGCCGTGCTGGCGCTTCCGGCGGCCTGGTGGGCCATGGATGCGTGGCTGGGCGACTTCGCGTACCGGACGGAGCTGTCCTGGTGGATATTCGCCGGAGCCGCGGCGGTTGCTGCGCTCATGGCGTGGCTGACCGTGAGCTGGCAGTCGTTCCGTGCCGCCAACACCGACCCGGTGACCGCCATACGATTCGATCAATAGGGCGTCAAACGGCCGGGCGTGCCTATCGTGGGCCTTCCCTGAGCCAGGCCATGGCATCATCCCAGTCGGTCATGACCCGGGTGGTTCCACCGCGATTGCGGGACACCGTTTCCACGAACGTGCTGCGTTCCGCATTTTCAGGTGCCTCAAGGAATACCATCCGGCAGCCATGAAAATGGATCTCGGCGGCCAATCGATTGCCCCAAGCAAAGGCATCGTGCAAGGTGAGGTGCATGTCGGCGTCGCGGAGATCAATCAACATGCCCCAAGGGATGTTGTCCCCCATGTCGGCCAGGAAGGACTCCAGCGCGGCCTTTCGCGTCTCCAGGGAGATGGGTCCGTGATATTTGACGTGCCAAAGTCCTTTTTCAAGGAGGATCAGTTCATATGAGCCTGCGGGGTCTGGCATGCAGCACGTCGGATCGGGAAGCGTTCGTACAGTAATTATACGTATTACGGACAAACAGGTCCCTTACCCTACGGAATCAGGGCCCACTGCGTCGCCGAACTGCAGATCGTGCAGACGTGCGTAGAGTCCATGCTGCTCCATGAGTTCCGTATGCGTACCCGCCTCGACCACACGCCCGCGGTCCATGCAATAGATGATGTGGGCATTCTGGATGGTCGACAGCCGGTGCGCGATCACGATCGTGGTCAGCGGGGTCTTCCGGTTGAATATGCCGTCCAGCGCATCCTGGATGACGGCTTCCGATTCGCTGTCCAGGCTGGCCGTCGCCTCGTCCAGGATGAGCACGCCCGCCTGCTTGATGACGGCCCGCGCAATGGCCACGCGTTGTTTCTGCCCACCGGACAGCTTCACGCCCCGCTCGCCGATCTCCGTGTCGTATCCCTTGGGAAGCGCCGCAATGAATCCATGGGCGTTGGCCACCCTGGCCGCGTCCTCGACCTCTGCATCCGTGGCGTCCGGTCGGGCATACTTGATGTTGTCCCGGACGGTCCCGCTGAACAGGGTGGGCTCCTGCGGCACAATGGCCACCGTGGCCCGGAGGCTGTCGAGCGAGAGTTCGCGAACATCCGTGCCGGCAAACAGGACCTGGCCCTCCTGCGGATCATAGAATCGGCCTATGAGCCGCGTCACGGTGCTCTTTCCGGAGCCCGACGGCCCGACGAGGGCCACGGTCCGGTCGCGCGGGACCGTGAAGTCCAGGTTCCGGAGCGCCGGTTCCTCCGTTCCCGGATACCAGAAAGTGACGTTCCGGAATTCCAGTTCGCCCGCAGGCATAGCCTGGTCATCGCCACCTGACTCCGGCTCCGAATCGAGCAAGTCCGACACCCGTTCGAGCGCGGCCATGCCGGCCTGCAGCTGATTGTTGAAGAACATGACGGACAGGACGGGCTGCTGCAGCATACGCTGGTACATCAGGAATGCCGTCAACTCGCCGACGGTGAGGGATCCCTGGACCACCATCCAGCCACCAATCAGCAGGATGGCGCCAATGCCGTACTCGGCGGTGATCCCGATGAGACCTTCCATCCAGCCCACATCCTTCCGCCGGTCCAGGTTGTGCTCCACATACGCGCTGTTCTCCGCACCGAAACGGTCGGTTTCCATGCGTTCGGCGGAGAACGACTTCACCACCTGGATATTCCCGATGACCTCGCTGGCGACGGCGGTCATTTCCCCGACCCGGCTCCGGATGTGCCGGGCCATGATCCGGAGCGGTTCCTGGTAGTGGCGTGTAATGACAGCCAGTACCGGCGTCACCAGCAAGTTGATGAGGGCCAACCGCCAGTCCATGACCAGCACGATGGCCAGCACCACCAGGATGGAGAACAACTGACCGGCCAGGCGGGTCGATCCGGCCTGGATCATGCCCTCCAGCGCGTTCACATCGCTCACCACACGGGAAACCAGCGATCCGGAACGCTCCTCTGCGAATCGGACCACCGGGAGGCGGAGCATCCGCTCGTAGGCCCGCATCCGGATGTCACTGATAATGCTCTGCGTGAATGCGAAGCTGAGGTACATCGAGGCGTATCCGACCAGCGTCTTGACCAGGTAGAAAACGGCATAGGCGGCCGCAAGCCACAGGAAGGGCTGCACTTGCCCGGACGGCACGACCGTATCGAACGCATACCGGACGAACTGCGGACTCACCGTTCCCAACGAAGCCGACGCACTGATGAGCAACGACAGGCCAATGACCTTGGACTTGTAGGGCCGCAGGACATGCCACAGCTGCCGGACGCTGTCGAACGAGCGGGTAGATGACGTATGGGAGTCTTCTGTCGACATGGAGGGTCCTACGCACGGACCTTATGCGCAGGTCCAGGCGTAGAAATGTTCTGTACCGTTCAACCAACAGCCTCATTCATGGCCAAGCAGGAACCGATAAAGCAGGAAGGTGTCGTCACAGAGGCACTTCCGAACACCCAATTCCGGGTCGAACTCGACAATGGACACGTCATCCTGGGGATTCTGTCCGGCAAGATGCGCAAGTTCTTCATCAAGATCCTTCCCGGCGACCGGGTGGACGTCGAACTGTCCCCCTACGATCTGACCAAGGGTCGTATTGTCTACCGCTACAAGGGTTAGAACACGGTGATCGTGCGGGACGTTGTTTGCCCGCCAGCGGTCACCAGGCGAACCACGTACGAGCCAGCGGAGAGCTTCCCGACAGGCAGCACCAGCTGGTGCCGTCCGGCGGTGCGATACCCGTTGACGAGGACCGCCACCCGTTGACCCAGCATGGAGTACAGCTCCACCGTCACCGGACCCGGCGCGGCGATTTCGAATGCCATCTGCCCGTCAGTCCCCTTGCGGAGCGGATTCGGCCACGTCGCATGGAGTACCGCCCGTCCGTCCTGCGTGGCACGGGAGGACGGTTCCAGCCCTTCCACATCCACGGTCATGAGCCCTTCGGGCGGAGTGACACGCGGCTCCTCGTCCAGGAAAACGTGGAACTGTCCCGGTGCCAGCGTCCATTCCAGTACATGGGATGCGCCGGCCGAGCCGAATTCCATGCTCCGGCGCCCGAAGAAATCGAACCATGTTCCGCCTTCGGGAAGCGTCAGGCTGACGGTCCGCTCTACCACGTCGAAGTTCCCCACGACCACCGCCGAGGCACCCGATGCGCCGAGCGTCAATACCTGGGATTTGACCAGTCCGCCCAGATCCTGCACAATGGCCGTCGATGGACTCGTGAACACCTCATGGGCCGCCCGCAGGCGGATGAGGGCCTCGTAGGTATCGCGTAGACGCGCCCGGTCCGGATGGTCCAGGTAGGACCACCGGATGGGTTTTTCCCCGGTCCGGCCGTTGAAATCAATCGATACGTCGTAGCCCAATTCTCCGAACTGCCAGATCATCTTCGGGCCCGGGGTGGTGAGCAGGAAGGCCGCTCCCGACTTCATCCGGTCCAGCGCCGTCGGCAGGTCCTGCGTGGAGTACGAACCCGAGGCATTCCCGAACGCGACATTCTTCGCCATGAGCCGCTCTTCGTCGTGGCTCTCCATGTAGGCCACCACGTTCGGAAGCGTCCACGAACGACGCCCGAACCAGATGCCGGAGATGTCCGCGCCCGACGCGTACCCCATGGCCGACTGCTGGAATCCATGGGTGATGTTCGCCCATACCATGGCGCCGTGCTCGGCCAGTTGCCGCTCTTCCGTCAAGCCCGTCCAGTGCTCCAGGATGACATAGGCATCGGGGTCGACTGCGTACAGGCCGTCCATCATGCGTTTCACAATCGCTATCCGGTCTGCGTCGTAATTGCCGCCGGAATTGTTGTTGGTGAACCCCTTCGTCAAATCGAACCGGAAGCCATCCATGCGATACTCCGTCAGCCAATGCCGCGTGACCCGGTCCACATACGCCCGCGTTTCCGGGCTCTCGTGGTTGAAGTCGACGCCGAAACAGGTGCCGTCCGACGGGTGCGCGCACACGGCATTGAACCACGGATTCTGAGCCGAGGGCTGCCCGCCCGACCAGTACTGCCGGGCCAGCGGACTCTGCCCGAACGTGTGGTTCAGCACGATGTCCATGATGACCGCCATGCCCCGCGCGTGCGCTGCGTCCACGAAGCGCTTCAGGTCGTCGGCCGGGCCATAGTACTTGTCCACGGCGAAGTGGAAGGAGGGGTTGTACCCCCAACTGGAGTTCCCCTCGAACTCGTTGGGCGGCATGAGTTCTATGGCGTTCACGCCCAGTCGCTCCAGGTAGCCGAGCGTATCGATGAGCGTGGACCAGTCGTGCTGCGCGAGGAAGTCCCGGACCAGGAGTTCGTAGATCACGAGTTCGTGGGCGGGAGGGCGCTCGAAGTCGTTTACCGTCCACACGAACGCCTCCTGGGCCGTCTCGAAGATGGACACGGCGTGAAGCGTCTGACCCTCGGGGTATGGCTTCAGGTCGGGGTAGATGGACGCGGGTATGAATGCGTCCTCGGGCGAGAGCACTTTTTCCGCGTAGGGATCGGCCAGGCGCAGCGTTCCATCCATGACGTACTGGAAGGCATATTCGCGGCCCGGCTCGAGCCCGTCCAGGGTGATCCACCAGTGTACGCTGTCCTCCCGGATGGCATCCCGGTGGAGTGCCCCGTCCGGATGGATCTCCCAGTCGTTGAAGTCGCCTATCACGTGGATGAACGACTTGTAGGGCGCATACACGGACAGAGTCACGCGCGACGCATCGGTGGGGTCGTAGGTAATGCCATCAACGATGCCCACCGGACGGGGCGCGTCGCTTGGCGCATCCACCAGAACGGCGTAGAAAGAGTCGGATGCCGTCTCTGCGCCCTGCCGGGCCTCCACGCGCACGTCCACGCGTCCGGGCGACATGAGTGGGAGCGACCAGTCGAGGGTATCGTTGGCCACCGTATACACCGCCGCGCCGTCCACGAAGAGGGTCAGGTCATCGACGGTCGGCAGCGAAACGGCCCGGATATCGATGGTCCCGGGTTCCGACCGAACGACGGGCTCAAGCGCGCTCGCCGCCGGCGACACGATCGACACGGCCACATCTCCCCGCGAGAGGTCCAGGAAAACGTCGCAGGACCCGGTCCCCTTCCCGGTCCGGTTGCCCGATGCGTCGCGGAAGACCATGGCCAGGCGGAGGATGTCCTCGGACGCCGGCACGCCGTACCACGACCGGATGTCGTCGATGGTCAGCGTATACGTGTCGGGGGCCGTGCGCGTCATCCGGGTCTGGGTCGTGTTCACGCCCCACGCCGTCCGGACGTAGCGCCAGTTCGCCGCATTCGGGCCGCATCCATCCTGGACGGCACTCAGGTTCGTGATGACGCCGGTGTGGATGTAGACGTCCCCGGTATGGCCCATCAGACCGCGATCGCCTTCGTTGGCCCGGAAGGTGAGCGTCACCGGGCCATCCTCCACCGGAAACGCCGGATCGGAGGAGACGACCTGGGCCTGGGCCTGCCCCGGCGCCATGGTCGCCAATGGACCCAACCCCATCTGGGTGATCAATACCAGCAGAAACGCCGCGAGGCGGATCGGCCTCACGGTTTCGGCACGAGCCGCACGATGGACGGGCTGCCTCCCGGGCTGTCGAGTGCCACGTACACGTATCCCTCAGGCCCCTGACGAACATCCCGTACGCGGCCGATGTCCTTGAGCAGGGTCTCCTCGCTGACGACCTCCTGACCGTCCATGGTCAGACGGGCCAGTTGTTGGCCGGCCAGTCCTCCGACGAAGAAATTGCCGTCCCATTCCGGAAATGCCTCGCCCGTATAGATGAGCAGGCCGGACGTGGCAATGGACGGCACCCAGTAGTACACCGGCTGCGTCATTCCCTCTTTTTGCGTGGTGTCGTGCAGCTCGGATCCGCCGTAATTCACGCCGTAGCCGATGACCGGCCATCCATAGTTCTGCGCGGGCTGCACCAGATTCAATTCGTCGCCGCCCTGCGGACCGTGCTCATTCAGCCATACCTGGTCCGTAACCGGATGCACGGCAAGGCCTTGCGCATTCCGATGGCCCCAACTCCAGATTTCCGGAAGCGCATTTGCCTGACCCACGAACGGGTTGTCCTGGGGGATGCGCCCGTCGTCGTGCAAGCGGATGACGGTACCGTGATGGTCCGTCAGCTGCTGCGCAGGATGCGCCGACAGGTCCCCGCGCGGCGGGGCCTGCCGATCGCCAACCGTAATGAACAGGTAGCCGGCCGCGTCAAAGGCCAACCGGGATCCGTAATGCCCACGACCTTCGGATTGGGCGACGAAAATGTCCTCGACGTCCAGCAGGGCGCCGTCCTCATACCGGGCACGGGCCACGGCCGTCGTGGAATTGTCGCCTACCGGCTTCGAGTAACTGAGGTAAATGATGCTGTTTGAAGCGAAATCCGGATGCAGGATGACATCCAGCAGGCCGCCCTGGCCCTGCGCATGGACCGCCGGAACGCCACTGACCGGCTCGGCATCCACGGCGCCGTCCCGGACCACGCGGAGGCGACCCGGGCGCTCTGTGACGAGCATGTCTCCATTCGGGAGGAAGGCCATGGCCCAGACATGCTCCAGGCCTCCGACCACCGGTTCGACGATGAAGATTTCATCCCCTGTTCGGGGTTCGGGCTGGGGCTGCGCACAGGCGACGGTGGACAGGGACACGAAGAGCGCCACAATCGGAAGACGCGCGCGTAGTGGGTTGGAGATGAACGTGGGCATGGGTCGATGTTCGGCAGGTGGCGGGAGTCGGGTCGCACGAAATTTGAAAACCCGCCCCTGAACCGTGAAGTTCCTGTCCACATCTTCCGCCCGGTGGTCAAATTGTGGATATTGGGCCGTCCAAAACAGTTAAGACCCAAGTCTGATGACAGTGATCCCCGATTTGAAGTTGTCCCGATGTGCACCGGCCGCTCGCGCATTCGCGCATGTGCTGGTGCTTACACTCATTGTGACGCTGGCGTCCGCCCTGGCCGCACCCGCCCTGGCTCGCGAGCAGGTCCAGGAGCGCCAACGGACCCAGGCGCGCCAACACGCGGCTCTGGATGTTTCGCCCCCGCGGATTGAAGCCGAAATCGTGGTGGACGGCGTGCTCGACGAACCCGAGTGGCAGCAGGCCGCTGTGCTCTCCGATTTCAGCCAGTATCAGCCGGTGGATGGTCGTCCGGCGTCCGATCCCACCGAAGTCCGGGTGTGGTACAGCCCGCAGGCCATCCATTTCGGGATCCACGCGCGCGAACTGCATGGTGACGTGGTCCGTGCCACCCAGGCAAACCGGGACAACATCAACAGTGAGGACCAGATCCAGATCCTCTTGGACACGAACAACGACAGCCGGATTGCCTTTGTGTTCGCCGTGAATCCATTCGGCGTCCAGGCCGACGGCACCCGGAGCGACAACTTCGGCGGGGGCGCAGGCGGTCGGTCGGCCACGGGCGGCGGCTCCCGCAACATCAATCCCATGGACGGCAACCTGGACCTGAACCCGGATTTCCGGTTTGATTCGGCCGGGCGCCTGGTGGACGATGGATACGTCGTCGAAGTCCGGATTCCCTTCCGGAGCCTCCGATTCCAGGACGCCGAGGTGCAGGATTGGGGCCTGCACATCCTGCGCCGCGTGCAGCATTCAGGATTCCAGGACACCTGGGCACCAGCGGTCCGGGCCAACGCCAGTTTCCTCGGGCAATCCGGCACACTGAAGGGACTCACCGGATTCCAGCGGGGACGCATCCTGGAAATCGCTCCTTCGGTTACCGGCCGGCTGGACGGCGCGGAGGATTCCGGTGGGGATTGGGCCTATTCGGAAGAGGCTGAAATCGGGGCCGACCTCAAGTGGGGCATCCGCCAGAACCTGACACTCAACGGCACCATCAACCCCGACTTTTCCCAGGTGGAGGCGGATGTGGGCCAGGTCGTATTGAATGAGCGATTCGCGCTGTTCTTCCCCGAGAAACGCCCCTTCTTCCTGGACGGACTCGAGCTGTTCGATACGCCGAGCCAGCTCATCTATACTCGCCGGATTGTGGCTCCGGTGGTTGGAACGAAGCTGGCGGGGAAAGTGGGCGTGACCAACATTGCGACCATCATTGCCGTGGATGACCGGACCTATTCGGCGTCGGGCGATGACAACCCCGTCTTTGCGGTTGCGCGCGTGCGCCGCGACCTGCCCGGCAACGGCGTGGCGGGTGCCGTGCTGACAGCCCGCGAGGAGGGCAGCGACTGGTCCCGCCTGGCCGGTGGTGACATCCGGTTGTACCACTCGCAGAAGTATTTCGTGGAGCTCGAAGGGGTCGGGTCGTGGACGTCGGCGGGCGGTTCGACAGCCTCGGGATCGCTCTTCAAGGGCACGTGGGACCGGACGGGGCGGAACTGGGGATTCAATTACTCGGTCAACGCCATTTCACCGGACTTCCGTGCGGCCGCCGGATTCGTGAACCGGACGGGCTTCATCAACGCATCGTCCTTCAACCGATTGACGGGATACGGCGCGGAAGGCGCACTGATCGAGACGTTCGGGGGATTCGGCGGTGTAAGCCGCCTCTGGGACTACGAAAACACCGGCGATGGCCCGCTGGAAGGCGGTGAACAGCTGTTCCCATCGGCCACCTTGCGCGGTGGATGGCGCCTGAGTGGCTCCCTGGCCCGGAATTTTTTCACGTACGATCCCGCCGCCTACGCTGGCCTCGAGGTGATATCCGGCGCCGGGGCCATTACGCCGTTCACCGTCCCCGGACGCGAGGACAACCTGGTCTCCGGCTCGTTCGGCGTCACCACCCCGACCTTCCGCTCATTCACGGCCAGCGTGACCTACAGCCGCGGAGAAACCGCCCTGTTCGCGGAAGCTGCTCCGGGCTCCAGCCGGCGTGTGGACGTGGTGCTCGACGTACGTCCGACATCGTCGCTGCGTGCGTCGCTCCAGATTACCGATCTTGTACTGAGGCGGGACGTGGACGACAGCCAGTTCTCGTCGGAGCTCATTCCGCGCCTGAAGGTGGAGTACCAGTTGACCCCGTCCGTGTTTTTCCGCGTCATCGGCCAATACGCGGCGCGGGAACGTTCGGCGCTCCGTGACCGGGAAGGACGTCCCATCCTGTCCGGCGGCGCACTGACCACGGCCAGCGAGCAGAACACGTTGAACCTGGATGTGCTCTTTTCCTACCGCCCGTCGCCCGGCACTCTCGTGTATCTGGGCTACGGCTCGGCCATGGACGACGTGGGCCAGAAGCGCTTCGAACAATTCGACCGCACCGCCGACGGCTTCTTCACCAAGATCAGCTACTCCTTCCGGGCGGACCGCTAACCCCCCAAGAAGCGAATATTTCCCAGCTCAGATGCCTTCCGGAAGTAGCGTGCATCGGCCGTCATCATGGTTGATCCCGTTTCCAATGCTACAGCGTGGTAGAGTGTATCGAAAAGGTGGTGTTTCAGTTCGGTTGATAGCCGTACTGCGCGACTCCAGATCTCAACTTCGTCGAATGTTTGCCACTCCAGTGCGTGCAACAATGCCGTGTCTGCCTCTGCAGACTCCGGACTGAGGCGTGCCAGCACACCCGCGGTTTCGGCCAGCCAATGGACTGGCTGACATACGCTGACCCGTCCGGACTGGACGTCGGCCCACACGTCCCGGCCATGACGGAAGAGCTCCGTTGACGCAGACGACGGAATGAGCGCGGCCACGATTACACTGGCGTCCAGAGTGATCATTTATGCATCCCGCAGGGAATCCCGGGCTTCAATGAAGTCGGCCTCGGATGCTTTCCGTCGCAATGCGACACGAGCCAAGAGCTCATCCATGATCACCTGTCGCCGGATTTGGCGTTGGTCTTCCTCTACGGCCTGCTCCATGAGCCTCGCAATGACGGCACTCTTGTTTCGGCCCTTGAACTGCTTGTTGAACACGTCTTTCACCTCATCCGGAACGCTGAAATTGACCGTGGCCATGCTGCACCTGCGCAATTGTTGATGATTTCAACAACCCAGCCGTCGTGTGTGGAGTTCCAGACACGCCAGCCGTGCATTCATAACCCATCCGGGGCAGGCCAGCGCTACCGGGTTCCGGAGTCCGTTTCCGGAGTCCGCTCGCGCGGAGGCAGGCTGAGCCCATCCGGACCGGTTGCGAACCCCATTGCATGGGTGCGGATTGGGGATTTACGAGCCGAATCACGTCGTCTGGACGTAGTCCTCGCCGGGGTTGATGAAGAGGTTCTCCTCCCACTTGTACTGCTGGTCGTGCAGGTCGCGGTAGCGGCCGCCTGCGGCCATGAGCTCGGCGTGCGTCCCTGCCTCCACGATTTCGCCGTTCTCCAACACCAGGATGCGATCTGCACTACGGATGGTCGAGAGCCGGTGCGCGATTACGAAGGTGGTCCGGCCCTGGCGCAACTGGCGGAAGCCGGCCTGGATGAGGGCCTCGCTCTCGGAATCCAGACTGGACGTGGCCTCGTCCAGGATCAGGATCCGGGGATCGGCCAGGATGGCCCGCGCGATGGCTATCCGCTGACGTTGCCCGCCCGACAACTTGATGCCGCGCTCGCCGACCACGGTGTTGTATCCCTCGGGAAATTCGGAGATGAACGTATGGCAATGGGCCAGACGGGATACCCGTTCGACGTCCTCGAGCGAGGCATCCGGCCGCGCAAACCGGATGTTGTCGGCCACCGTGCCATCGAACAGGAAGTTTTCCTGCAGCACGACGCCCAGGTGCCGACGGAAATCCTTCAGCTTGACGGAGGACAGGTCCCGTCCGTCCACCAGGATGCGACCGCTGTCGGGCCGATTGAAGGCCATCACGAGGCTCACGAGCGTACTCTTGCCGGATCCACTGGACCCGACCAGGGCCGTCGTCGTGCCGGCTTCTGCAGCGAACGTCACGCCCTTCAGAACGGGCACGCCTTCCTCGTAGCTGAACCGGACATCCTCGAACGCAATGGTACCACGGACGTCGTCGAGCGGCTCGAGCGACGCATCTTCCTGGTCTTCCGTGGGATTTGCCATGAGCTCCCGGATGCGGTCCAAGCCGGCAAACGCCTCCGAAACCTGGGTGCCGATGGATGCCATCTGCACAATGGGTGCGGCCAGGAGGCCAATCAAGAAGATGTACAGCACGAAGTCGCCCAGTGTCATGGACTCCTCGATGATGGCGCGGCCGCCCACCACGAACATCAGGATTCCGATGCCTCCGATGATGAGGCCGGCGAACGTGGAAATGGCCGATACGCCGGTAATGGACTGCTTGACGTTGCGGAACAGGCGCTGGACACCGTCATGGAACACCGACTGCTCGCGTTCCTCCACACCGTAGGCCTTCACGATCCGGATGCCACTCAGCGTCTCGCTCAAGCGGCCGGTGACGTCCGCGTTGATTTCGCCGCGCTCGCGGAAAACCGGCCGCAACTTGTTGAACGCCAACGCCATGCCGCCTCCGAACAGGGCCAGCAGGACCAGCATCATGGCCGTCAGCTGCCAGTTCAGCCAGAACAGGGCTCCGAGCGCCAGCACGGCCGTAAAGACACCGCCCACCAGCTGCACGATGCCGGTGCCCACCAGATTCCGGATGCCTTCAGCGTCCGTCATGATCCGGGAGATGAGCACGCCGGTCTTGGTGCCATCAAAATACCGGACGGGCAGCCGGGTGACGTGGGCCTGGACCCGGGCGCGCATGTCCATGATGGCCGCCTGCGCCGTGATGCTGATGACCTGGGCCAGGGAGAAGGTGGTCACCGCCTGGATGACGGTGGCGACGGCCACGGCCAGGGCGATCGGAACGAGTAATTCATGCTTGCCCGCACCGAGGACGTCATCAATCAGGTATTTGGAACTGGCCGGCAGCACGAAGCCACTGAGCCGGTTGATGACCATGAGCACGAACCCCAGGGCCAGTTTGTGGCGGTGCGTCCACATGAGGGCGCGGGCTTCACGCCACGTTGCAGCTTTCTTCACGGGTTTGGACGGGGTCGGGTTGGAAAAACCCGTGAACGAAGGTCGGGGCAATAGGTTGTACGGCCCATGTATTTCATCCATCATCCCGACTGCCTGCTCCACGATGTGGGGGCGTGGCACCCCGAGCGGCCAGCCCGGCTCAACAAGATCCGGGACTACCTGGTAGCCACGGGTCGCATGGGTCTGATGACGGTGCTCGAAGCGCCCATGGTTTCAGAGGATGCGGTGCTCCGGGTGCACACGCGGGCGCATGTGGACCGGCTCGAACGACTGGCGGCGCACGCCACGGCGGATGCGCCGTCGGTGATTGATTCCGATACGATGGTGACGCCTTCGACGATGGATGCGGCGGGGCGGGCGGCCGGCGCCGTCCAGCACGCGGTGGACCGCGTGCTGGCGGATGCCGCCGCAGGCGGCCAAAACGCGCACGCGTTTTGCGCCGGCCGCCCCCCCGGCCACCACGCCACCCCGACCGCCGCCATGGGCTTCTGCTTCCTGAACAACGTGGCCATCGGCGCGGCCCATGCCCGCGAGGCCCACCAATGTCAGCGCGTGGCCATCGTGGACTTCGACGTGCATCACGGCAACGGCACCGAGGCCTTCGTCGCCGGAAGGGACGGGTACCTGTTCCTGAGTGTGTTCCAGCATCCGTTCTACCCGCCCGTGCCCGACGCGCCACCCGCCGACAATGTCATCCACGTCAAACTGCCCGCCGGAACCGCGAGCGCCCAATACCGGGAGGCCATCACGACGCATCTCCTGCCTCCGCTCCTGGCGTATCAACCGGATCTGCTCCTGCTGTCCTCTGGCTTCGACGGCCATGCCGCCGATCCGTATGCCGACTGGAACCTGCACGAGGACGACTACGGGTGGCTGACCACGCGCCTCCTGGAGACCACGGACTGCCCCGTGGTGAGTGTCCTTGAGGGCGGGTATGACCTGGCCGCGTTGGCCCGGTCGGTGGCCGCCCACATCGACGCGCTGCTGTAAGCCTAGTCGAACGTCATCGTGAGCGTATACACATTATCGCTGAGCGTGCTCTCCAGTTGGTCGAACGCCCGGTGGAAGAGCGTCAGCATGGCCTTGTTGTCCACGAGCACATCCGCGACGAATCCCGTGATTCCGGCCTTCCGGGCAGAGAAAATCAGGCTCCGAAGCAACGCGGCGCCAATCCCCTTGCCCTGGTGCTCGTCGGCGACCAGCAAGGCAATTTCGGCGTAGTTCGTACGGGGGTTCAGGATGTAGCGGCCAATGGCCACAATCCGGCTGTCCTCGTTCTCGCCCACCGTCGCTACCATGGCCATGTCGTCCTTGTAGTCCACCCGCAGGAATTCCTGCAGCTTTTCATGCGGCATGGCCTTGACCGTGCTGAAAAACCGATGGTAGATGGTGTTCTGCGACAGGGAGTAGAACATTTCCCGCATCTGCCCCTCGTCGGTGGCCTTGATGGGCCGCAGACAGACCTTCACGCCGTCGCTCGACACCATCTCCTCTTCCAGGTCGACGGGGTACTGCGGCGTCGAGAAGGGCATTTCAATCTGGTCGGCGTACACCACGCGGCGCGCTTTCGCCTCCGCCATGAGCCACGGCCGAAACTTGGGATGCGCCACCTGGATGAGTGCCAGTGCCCGCTCGCGCACCGTCTTGCCGTGCAAATATGCCGTGCCGTACTCGGTGACCACATAGTGCACGTCGGCACGCGACGTCACAACGCCTGCGCCCGGCTTCAGATTGGGCACAATCCGGGAAATCGTGCCGCCCGAAGCCGTGGACGGCAGCGCGATGATGGCCTTCCCTTCCACAGCCCGACTGGCACCGCGGACAAAGTCCACCTGGCCGCCGAATCCGCTGTAGAACGACTCCCCGATGGAGTCGGCGCACACCTGGCCCGTCAAATCCACCTCCAACGCCGAGTTGATGGCAATCATGCGGCGGTTCTGGGCCACAATGAACGGATCGTTCGTGTATTCACTCGGCCGGAATTCGACCATCGGGTTGTTGTCGATGAAGTCGTACAACTTGCGCGAACCCAGTACGAAACTGGCCAGGATCTTCCCGGCATGCAGCGTCTTCTTGTTGTTCGTGATGATGCCCTTCTCGATCAGCGGGATGATGCCGTCCGAGAACATCTCGGTGTGGATGCCCAGGTCGCGGTGCCCCGTCAGGAAGTGCAGGACGGCATCGGGAATGGAGCCGATGCCGAGCTGCAGCGTCGCCCCGTTCGGGATGAGTCCCGTGATGTTGCGGGCAATGGCTTTCGACAGTTCATCCGGCGAGCCCTGCGGTGCCTCCAACAACGGATCGTCGCAGGGCACCAGCCGGTCAATACGGTTGACGTGGATGAAACTGTCTCCAAGCGCCCGGGGAGCGTTCGCGTTGACTTCGGCAATCACAATCCGGGCGCTCTCCGCCGCCGACTTCACCACGTCCGTAGCCACACCGTAGCTGCAATACCCGTGCTCGTCCGGCTCCGAAACCTGGATGAGCGCGATGTCGATGGCTATCCGGCGGTTCTTGAACAAGCGCGGGATTTCCGACAGGAACACCGGCGTGTAGTCGGCATCGCCCCGCGCCACGGCCCCACGCACGTTCTTGCCAATAAAGAACGCATTGTGCCGGAAGCGACCGGCATGCTTGGGGTCGGCGTATGGCGCAATGCCGAGCGTCATGATGTGGACGATCTCGATGTCACTGACCGCGGGATTGTCGACCATGGCCCGGACCAGGGATTGCGGCTCGCCGGCACCGGAGCCAATGAATACCCGGCGCCCGTGTGCCATATCGGCCACGGCGGCATCGGCCGTGAATACCTTGTCTTTGTAAAGTGATTTCCAGTCCTGCATGACGATACGACGGGGGAGTTGGCAACAGTATGGGCGATGGGGGTGCCCCATGCCGACCCCAATTTACCACCCGCGAAACCGCTCCGTGCCGTACCCCACCTGACACGATTGCCGGGGGAATCCCTACAGTTCCATGTGCAGGATGGGGAAAGGGCGACCTTGCGCATCCGTGGCCGATCGCGACCGCACCAGAAATCCATACTTCCGGTAGAAGGCCAGCGCGCCAGGATTCCCTTCGTTCACGTCCACCCGCCAGACCCGGCACACGTCCAGCGCGTGTCGCATGAGCGCCCCACCGACGCCGTGTCCCATTGCGGCCGGATCCACGAACAGCGCCTCCAGCTTTGACCCCGAGATCCCTGAAAAACCCAGGATCACTCCCTCCTCATCGACCGCCACCGTCACATCCAGCGCGGTCTCGAGGGCATCGGCCACGAGCGGCACGAGCCCGGCAATGTCATCCTCCGTAAGGAACGTGTGCGAGGCACGGACCGAGGCCTCCCAGAGTTCCACCAGGCGCGACGCATCGGCCGCCTCCATGGCCCGAAGCGCAACGTCAGCGCACATCGCCTTTGATGAATCGACCCACGGCCAATACGCTGCCCGTCCATCCCACGAAAATACCGGTCAACACCAACAACACGGAGAACGACACGCGCAGCATCACCGAAATCGCGGTCATCTGCGGAATGTACAGGCGCATGGCAGCGTAGAGCGCCGCCAATACCAACAACGCCAGGGCGGCGGCGACCACACCCTGGACAATCCCCTCCACCAGGAACGGCTTGCGGATGAACCCGTCGGTCGCCCCCACCAAACGCATGGTCCGGATCATGAGACGCCGGGCATAGATGGTCAGTCGGATGGTATTGGCCACCAGCACCATGGACGCAAAAATCACCAGGATCCCGAGGGCGGCGCCGATCATGGATATCAGGCGCACGTTCGTCTGCACCTTGACCAGCAACGGCTGGTTGAAAATCACCTCATCGACCCGGTTCCAGGACCGGAATTCCTCAACCAGACGCGACAGGCTGTCGGCGTTGGCATAGTCCGGTTCCACGCGGACGCGGATGGAGGCGGGCAGGAAGGCCGCATCGAAATACACGTTCGCCTCCTCCCCGAACTCCTGCCGGAAGATGAGTTGGGCCTGCTCCTTCGAAATGAACGTAGCTTCCTCCACACCGGGGACCACCTCGGCACGGGCCTGCAACGCCAGGGCGTTCGCCTCCGACGTCTCCTCCAGGAACAGCTCCACCTCACCCACGCGCTGCTTGAGCCACGTACTCACGGTCCGGGCTTCCCACGACACGATGGCGAACAACCCCAGCAGAACCAGCGCGACGGTCATGGACAGCACCGAGGCCGCGGTTGAAAACCGCGCCCGGTTCAATCCGGCCAGACCTTCGCGCAGGGTGTAGGAAATCATGGGTTACATTCCCGGCATGAGCATGACGGCATTCTGGACGAGTCGCGCCGGCCCGACCCAGAACAGTCGGTACTGGGTGTTGTCCACGAGCAGCACGACCCGCCCGCTCCCGGACGTCTGCACGGCGGCGAAGGCATGCCCGGCAATGCGGCGGGTATTCTCACCCGAGGCGTATCCGGAAATCAGGACATCGTCCGGATTTTTCGCATACCAGCCCACCGTCTGCAACCGATCCGACGGGACCAGCGCATCGGCATTGAACTTGATGGAGTAGAGCGATTCGCCGACCCCGAACGCCAGCGGATGCGTTGCATCCAGTTGTCCCAGCATGGCGGCACCGGGCACCCGGCGCAGCCCCGACGAATCGGACCGCGCTTCGTACGGCGTGTAGTAGCGGTCCTTCAGGCCGGACGACGAGTCAGGCTTGGGAGCCGGTGCCCATTTCGCATCGACCAGGCCGGATGACACGGCAAACGACGTGGCACTTTCGGTGGCCACCAGCGTCCCGCCCGCACGGACCCACGCCGACAGGCGCTCCGTCTGCGTGCTGTCCAGGACCGCGCTGTAACTGCCACCGGCCAGGAGTACGACATCGTATTCCGTCAGGTCCAGCGATGGGAACGATCCGGTCCGGATCCGGTCCACCCCGAACTCCGTCCACTGGTCGAACAGGAACCACAATTGTCCGGCAGTGAGGGAGGAGACGCCCTCATCCACCAGGAGGGCCACTTTCGGCTCTTCCACCGGTCTTGAACTGCCGGACGCCAGATCGATGCCTTCGTCCATGCGACCGGTTTGGAAGGCCTGGATGCGGACTCCCGTCTCACGGGCAATCCGCTGCATGTCGGCATGGATGCGGTCCGCGCGCTCCCGGTTGCGGCCCATGAGCACGACGAGCGATCCCCGTGACCACGTCGTCCCTTCGAACGTGAAGGGTTTGGTAACCGAACGTACCCGGTAGTCGGCGCGCCAGAGCGCGGCCAGGGCCTTCGGCGCATGCCGCTGCGCCCAGTCGATGACGTAGGCATACCCGGCCTCGCCACCTTCCACCCGGCCAGCCACCCGGGGCGCTTCCGCAACGCGCTCGGTCGCCACACGAATGTCCGACTCGGACCACGCGGCATCCAGGTTGTAGGCCAGCGGGACGGACCACGTGGACATGTCGTACATCACGCTGTCCTCGATTTCCATCCGTCGCTGCATGAGCGTTTCAATGAAGATGTGGTCGGCCTGGTCCGTCCGGACCACATACGTTCCGGCGTCGAACGAGCGCGCGGACGGTGTCCCCGTCCGGTAATCATGCGCATCCCGGACCGTGGCCGCCGCCGTGGTCCGTTCCACCGTGACACCGTGCTTCAGGAGTGTATTCAGGACCTCGTACAGATACCCGTTGCCCTGGTCGTCCGGCAGCCAGTAGGCGGTGGTCCGTGTCGTGCGGCGCGCCGGATCGTGGAACGCCACGAAATAATCCAGCAGCGCACGGCGGTTTTCCACGGCCGCCTCGATGGTCGCCAGCGACGTCTCGTAATGGTCGAAAATACGCTGGCGCAGCGTCAACACGTATCCGTCGTCGGTCTCGACCGCCCGGCCGCCGCGGCTGTGTCCTCCCTGCTCGGTGAGCATACCGATGGCCCCGAACAAACTCGGATAGGACGAACCGTAGCCTGGATAGAAAAAGTCGAAGGCTTCGCGCGTGAAGTAATTCACCTGCGCCCGGTCGAAGGCCTCGGCGTTGGCTCGTCCGAACAGGTCGGCCCAGTTGTCATAGGCGTCCGGCAGGTTCAGATTCCGCGGCGACTGCCCCGGCATGGTGAAATAATTGGCGTTGAAGCCCTGTTCGTGATAGTCCGTGTGCACCTGCGGCAACCATTGCTGGTACACGTCAATCCGGCCGCGCGACTCCGGATGCACCAGCCAGGTCCAGTCCCGGTTCAGGTCGAACCAGTAGTGGTTGCTGCGGCCACCCGGCCAGGGCTCATCATGCTCCAGATCGGACGCATCCAGCCGCAATTGCTTGCTGGCCACCGAACGGTACCAGTACACGTACCGGTCCCGACCGTCGGGATTCATGCTGGGCACGATGATGACCACCACGTCCTCCAGGAGCGCTCCGGTCCCGGCGTCCGTCGCCGAGGCCAGATGCCACGCCACCTGCATGGCCGTCTCCGTGCTGGAGGCTTCATTTCCGTGCACGTTGTACGACAGCCACACGATGACCGGGTTGTCGGCCAGGATGGCGTCGCGCTCGGCGGTCGGCGTGGCCGGATCGGCCAATCGCGCGTTCGCCTGGCGGATTTCCTCCAAGCGTGCGTGGTTGGCCGCGCTCGTCACCCACAGCACCGGCATCGGCCGGTCTTCGTACGTCGTCCCGAACACGTCCATGGTCACCCGGTCCGACGACGCTGCGAGCGTCCGGACATACGCCACCATGTCGGCATGGAACGTGTAGTTCGCACCCGGCGCATAGCCCAGGAAGGCTTCGGGGGATGGCACGTCCGGGTTGCGCGGCGTGTCCGGACTGAACTGGAAATGGGGAGGCAGGAGCACCGGCGCGTCGGCCGGATTCTGTGTTGAATCCTGTGCAGCGGCCGGTGCAGCCACCAGAAGTGCAAACAGCGCGAGTCCCGTCAGGAACCGGGTCGGAAAAAGGGTCGGGGTCATCGGGTCAGTACGTTGGTTTGCGCCAATATACCTGCCATCACCGAACGATGAGCAGGGGTTTGATGTGCACGTTTCCGGAAGATGCGATGCGCACGGCGTACCATCCCGGCGGCAGCGTGGACACATCCACCGTGGCCGCTGCGCCATCCGATGCGCCGCGCCACACCGTGCGGCCCATGACGTCGTGGATGGACAGCGGCGTGCCGCCCTCGACGGTTATCCGGTCCCGGGCGGGCAGGGGATAGATCCCGGCAAGCGCTGGGCGGTTCGGGGGCGCGGCGGGCTCAAGCCCGACAACGGCGGCCGGCTCCACGCCGCGGCCCAGGAGCACCGCGCGAAGCTCCGTCTCATACTGTCCTCCGTAAAGCACCTGCTCGGCCGCGAGCAGATCGGCCGCCGCCGTTTCGAACGTCAGCCCCACGTCGTGCCGGCGCACCGCTTCGAGGGCAATCCGGTCGGATGCCTCCGCGCCTACCGCCGAGCGCATGTCCCACAGAAGGTTGCCCCAGATGATGGCCCACACGTACACCTCCGTGTAGTTGTTGAACGAGGCCTTGCACTTGCGATCGCCCGTATGGTACCTGAGACAAAAACCATACTGCAGGGTCGCATCCGGAGCGCCGAACCCCCAGTTCCAGACATCGGCCGGCAGGTCGAGCCGGCGCAGGTCCGTATCGTTTTCGGGCCCCTCACAGTCGTTCCGCGGCGGACAGGTCACAATCCATTCCCCGAACACCGGATCGTCTGTGTACGTGGCCGCGAAATAGTCCGCATAGCCTTCACTCAGGGCGCGCTCCTGGGTGGTTGATTCCGTCGTGAGGACCCAGCCGAGGTCGGCGGTCACCAGATGGGTGTATTCGTGGTAGATGAGATCGTCCGACAGGGCGCCGTTCTTCATGAAGATCTCCCCGGCGGCGACCTTCATACGGAGCGTCGGCGCATCCGCGAAACCGCCGTCCCCGATGATGTGCGCCGTGGCCTCCGCCTGGAAATCAATATCCAAACCCATCCGGGCCACCCAATACTCCGCCGCGAACCGGTCCACGTGCCAGTACAGGTTCACGGCATCGAAATGTGGACAGACCTCCGCGTTCAAAGGACAGTCGCGGATGCTGTCCAGGACGGGATCGTAGCGGAAATCGGCCTGCCCGTCCTTGCCGGGTGCCGCGTCGCGGTTTCGGTCCAGCACGTCGCTGCGGGCCCGCACAAACTGGCCGTCGAGTGCCGTGGCATCGCCATGCAGGCGCTCCAGCGTGACCTCCTGCGCATCCCCTTCCATGGGACTCTGCAGGAAGACACGGGCCGGCGCCGTACCTCGCGCCGTGAACCGGGGCGTGCGGTACGACAGGCTGCTCACGACTCCCCTTCTGCCCCGGACCGGCCCGAACACCACGCCCTCACCCGACACGTGCGTGGCCATGACCTGCTGAACCGGGCAGATCTCCTCCATAGTGTCATCCACGAAAGGGACCGCGGCCTGCCCTGCCAACTCCGCGGGAGTCACCGCCGAGCCCACACCCCAAAGCACCACTATGGTCCACCATCTGCGCATGCGAAACCCTACGCTACCCACCGGAAAAAGGTCTATCCGGCTGAATGCTTCTCGGCGAGGCATTCTCCGGAAACAATTTGGTTCGTCAGTCCCGAATGGTTGAATGGTGGTTCCTCCACGCTTGATCTATTCAAGCGAATCTACGCGCGCTGAGAGGTCGCCAAGGAGTGTCTCAATCTCAACCGCCCTTTCTGATTGCAACTCGACGAGTGTTCGTTGGAATCCACACTCATTTGTAGACCCCTTTGACAACAACCTCGCCGTCCTTCTCCTCTACCTGAAGATCATGCCCAGCGTATTTGGCCAGCTTTACGCCACCAAACGACACGTCACTAGAAAATGCAACCGTAGGACCGAGTGTGAAACCGCCGATTTGGACCTTGGTCAACGGTCGTATGGTGCCGTTGGGCAGGATTCGGAAGACACTATCGAATCTGATGCGCTTCAAGGCTATCGGGTCAACGTGCGATGTTATCGTCATGGGAAGAACAGAGCTTGACGGGGAATTGTTCTCCACAGACACCGCCCGTACGCGGGCGTAACCCTCTAAAGCGTCTCAAACCGGTTCTCTGCCCGGTTCTTGCGGACCGTACCCCTCGGGAAGACGCATCCGTTCATGGCGATGTAGGCGCCCGGCGGCAGCGTCTGGACCGCCCCGATGGCGAATCCGATGTTGAACTCCGCATCGGATCCCTTGAAACGGGCGGGACTCAGCGATCCGACCAGCACGATGGTCCGGTCCTCGGCGACGCCGGCAAGGGCATCCTGCGTATCGACCATCGTGTCGGTGCCGTGCGTAATCAGGATGTGCTTGTGGGGGCTCTCGGCGACCGTCCGGACGATCTGTTCGCGGTCCTCGTCCGTGATTTCCAGGCTGTCCTTCTGGAAGAGCGGCGTCACCTCGAAGTCCATGAGCGCGTTGGCCGTGCGCAGGATGTCCACGATCATCGGCTCGCCGATGGTATAGTCCGACTTGGCGTCGAAATACACCTTGTCAATCGTGCCGCCGGTCGTGATGATATGCAGGGTCATGGGAGCGCTCGCCTTTGATGAACGTCGCCGTGCAGGCGTCGGACCGGAAATGATACAGCCAGTGGTTGACATCCGGAACCTCCAACACCGTGAAGTTGGCGTGCTTTCCGGGTTCAATGGATCCCATGACGTCCTCGCGGCCCATGGCCCGCGCGGCGTACAGCGTGGCGCCCTTCAGCGCCTCGGCCGGCGTGAGCCGGTTCATGGTACAGGACAACATGAGGGCGAGGGGCAAATCGTACGACGGCGCCGAGCCCGGATTGAAGTCCGTCGCCACCGCCACCGCCGCTCCAGCATCCACGAACATGCGTGCATCCATGGGAGGCTGTTTCAGATACAGCGATGCCAAGGGCAACGCCACCGCCACCGTCCCAGCCGCAGCCATGGCTTCAGCACCCGCCTTCCCGGTGAATTCCAGATGATCCGCGCTGACGGCTTCAACCGATGCGGCAAGTGCGGCCCCGCCTCCGTCGTGCAATTGGTCCACGTGCAGCTTGGGACGCAACCCGTGTTTGCGCCCCGCCTCAAGGATGCGCCGCGCATGCTCGATGGTGAATGCCGTGTCTTCGACGAATACATCGTTGAACTCGGCGAGCCCGGCTGCCGCGACCTGCGGAATGAGTTCGTCGGTGATCATTGAAATGTAACCTGCCAGGTTACATTTATCGAAGTCGGGGAAGATGTGCGCCGCCAGGAGCGTAGGGACGATTTCAACCTCTTGCAGCTCATTGAGTTGGCGGTACAGGAGCAGCATGCGCATTTCCTGCTCCAACGACAGGGCATAACCCGTCTTCGCCTCGATGGCGGTCACGCCGAGCCGCCGCATGGCGCGCAGGTACCGCAACCCATGCTCGAGCAAGGCCCCGTCCGAAGCCGCCCGCGTCTGCCGTACGGTCTTGCGGATGCCTCCTCCTTCGCGGGCAATGTCCAGGTAGCTCTTCCCGGCCAGTCGGGCCGCGAATTCGTCGGCGCGCCATCCGCCGAAGAGCAGATGCGTGTGGCAATCAATCAGTCCGGGCACGACGGCCTGACCACCGGCGGAAACCCGGGGCTCTTCGGCGTACGCAGATGGCAAATCCGCCTCGCGGCCTACCCACTCGATCACCCCGTCGCGGTACACGACTGCCGCGTTCTCGATGGGCTGGATGCCGGCCTGTCCGCCTTCGTCGCGGCACTGCGCCAGCCAGGATATGTCAGTGAGGATGGGCACCCCGTAATGTACACGTGCTCGACGCACGGTTCCACAGATACATTCTTCACCGATCTCCCTGCTCAGGACCGTTTCTCACGGGCGTGGCTGGGGGGATTTCCGGTCGGCCATCTCCAATCTTGCCCGAACATGGGCGCCCATATAGGGGAGATGGAGGCCCGAAGATCCCCCCATCCCCGCCCGTTTTACCGAACTCAAATTGGGATCCCCACTCAGTATCATTTTTCACAGACCTGCCGACTCAGGTACATTTTTCACGCGTTTTCCCGCTCAGGTACGTTTTTCACGCGATTGTCAGCTCAGGTACAAATTTCAGGGGCCGGAATCGTTTTTCATGGACGAGGACTCGGGGATTCATCCCAGGTCAAGCCAGAGCGGATGTATACATCGTCGCCATAATCACTCGTCAGACGGCCACCTTTGCGACACGGAGCCAGTCCGCAGGCATTGGCGTAGCAAGTCGCCATAATATGTTCATTGGCCTCTCGCCCGAGTGCTCAACGTAGGACACTGGGCCAAGGAACAGGTAGGCCGAAGTCGTTCCGTGCTCTGTCTTTTTCCTTTCGCGGATGAAGAGGAGCGGTGTGACTTGTTTCTTCCGATGCTGCCAATGTCGCCTGCCCTTCTCCGAATCCGGTCGTGTCCGACTCTGCGACTGCCAGTGAAAATCTTGGGCCGACACCGCATAATCCTCGTACATGGTCGACGGGGAGTAGTCTTTTTCCGACTTGTGCAGAGTAACAAAAAGAAGATTGGCCTGCGACGGGGCATGATATACCACGCCTTCACGTGGCCGATACAGCTTTCCGTTTCGGATATCGCCAAACGCAGACATCACGTCATCCAGACTGTACGAACAGTGGAGCGAGAGCGGGACTTCCTCGGGGATACCATCCGCCCGTCGTGGCACGTGGGTGATCCTTTCACCGAGAATGGGAAGCAATTCAGATATCTCTTGGACAATTGCTGGATGCTTGAAGAACAAGCTCACCGAATCTGCGATGTTTCCAGCAGCTGATTCGCCAAACAACGTGACCATCAACATTATTACCCGGCGACGATCGGCCTCACTCAGTTGTCTCAAAAACGACTCTGCGTCTGTGTGGGACAGGAGTTCTGAATAGACCGCAAGACGCCTTGGTTCATCCACGTGGAGCAGCCGCACGATTCCTCTTGCCAGAACATCTTCTTTCGGACCGGCGGCCGGTACCCGAAAATTTGCCGCCCGACGCAGGTCACTGTAGCTGCGACCACCCCTGTACACTTCCTCTACCTCCAGACCTGTCTCCCCCAAGAAGACAGCCAAAGATGTGTCGGGGCCGAGCCGGACCAGTTCTTCGACCAGCTGACTTCGCCGACTGCCAACGGCACGTTTGATGTTCTCCAGGACGATGTCTCGGCTGGCCCTATCCAATTGCAGCGTGCAGCCCGACGGGAGCAATGGGAAACCTTGCTCAACTTGACGCTCTACCTGTCTTCGTGTCGCCCCCGTGATGGCGCGAAACTTGAGATCGAATCGATATTCTCGCCGGGCTTGCCCGATGAAGTCGAGAACGGTCAAACACTCTTTCCCGTCATTTGTCCGCAGTCCGCGCCCCAGCTGTTGCAAAAACACGGTGGCACTGTTCGTTGGGCGCAGAAAGAAAATTGTGTCGACTTCAGGAATATCCACGCCTTCGTTGAAGAGGTCCACTACAAATATTGTACAGATCTCACCTCGCCGCAGCCGACTAATAGCGGTAGCTCGGTCCTCCCTCGAAGAAGAACCCGTTAGCGCTATTGCGGGCAGACCAGCCTCAGTGAATTTCGCGGCCATGAACGCCGCGTGCCGGACGCCAACACAAAAACCGAGTGCCTTCATGGATAAAGGCTCAGTGACTTTGTCCTTGACGGCCTCAAGAATCAGGTTTACCCGAAAGTCGCTGGCCGTATACACATCCTCTAGCTCAGAATCGTCATAGCTCCCCCTTCGCCAAGTCAGTGCAGAAATATCCACATTGTCATGCACACCAAAGTATTGGAACGGAACCAACTGGCCGAGGTCAATCGCGTCCCACAAGCGCAATTCGTACGCCGTCCGACCGTCAAACCACTCCCGGACGTCAGCACCATCGGTCCTCTCAGGCGTAGCGGTGAGTCCCAACAATTCCTTTGGACGAAGGTGCTCCAGAAGCCTACGGTACGTTCGAGCCTCAGCGTGATGAAACTCGTCCACGATTACGACATCCCAGGCTGACGCATCAATGTCTTTCAAGGGGAGATTCGCCAACGACTGGACGGAGGCGAACACATGCACACCATCTCTCGGTCGTTCCCCATCGACATACATTTCTCCGAAACTGCCGTCTCGCAGGACGTTCCGGAATACCCTTCGACTCTGTTGAAGGATTTCTTTGCGATGAGCAACAAAAAGCAGCGAAGGCTGCTTTCCCTTCCCAACCATTCGCTTGTAATCGAGGGCTGCCACGATCGTTTTCCCTGTACCAGTTGCAGCTACAATCAGATTCTTGTGGCGATCGTGGACAGATCGCTCAACCTCGAGACGTTCCAGAATTTCTTTCTGGAATGAATGGGGCGTGATGTCAAAGAATCCGATTGAGATGCTGTCCGGAGAGCGCTCCTGAGCAATCGCCGAGCGGAACGTGCTCACATCGGCGGGAATGCCCGTGTATGGCACGAACTCATCGTCGTGCCAGTATGTCTCGAACGTAGCATTGAACTTTTGAAGGATGCGCGGTGCATCGATAGCCGACACTCGGACGTTCCATTCCAATCCATGGACCTGTGCCGATGCAGATAAATTTGACGAACCGATATAGGCTGTCGTGAATCCCGTCTTGCGATGAAACAACCACGCCTTGGCATGCAGGCGCGTGCGGCGGGTGTCGTAAGAAACCCGAACCTCCGCACCATTATCGACCAAGAAGTCCAATGCACGCTGCTGCGTGGCTCCCATATAGACGGTCGTAATTACTCGTATTTGAACTCCACGCAACCGCGCCGCCTTCAACTCCTCCTCGAGCACACGAATTCCAGACCACTTGATGAATGAGAGCAGCATGTCAATCCGATCGGCCGATGCTATCTCACGGGCTATTTCAAACCCGACCCTGAATTCGCCGGTTGCGTTTACCAGCAATTGAGACTCCGACAGGGGAATCCCGGGACGCGGCGTAGCGTCCCTTGAGGTCCAGTTTCCTTTGGGACGCACCTCACGCAGGACTTTTGATTGAACACGCCCCTCCCCGCTCGGAGATCCACTCGTGTGCCGTTCAATCAGGGTCACGATGTCATTCGCAAGCGTAATCTGCCTGGCAGTCTTCTGATCACTGGGCATTCCTTTAAGTGCCCGCTCAATTTCCGCATGAAGATGCCGGGCCAAAATTACGTGCACCTCCGCCTCATCCATTTCCTCCATTGCCGCTTGCAGTTCCTTAGCCAAACGGACACGCTCCTCAAGTTCGAGCGTGAGAACAGCTTCATAGAGGCCTGGAGTCAGACTGGTATTTTCTGTCGATGAGTGCATTATTCAGAATTTCCTGGGAGATTGCTCGATCACCAGAATACTAGACTCCCGGAACCATGAATCCAATTCAATACAAGGACACGCAAATGTCAGTGTCCATAGGCGACCTGAATGCGTCGAGCAATTCAAAACGGCATTCGCCTGTTTCTGTCAGTGCCTCTCTGCGTCTTGGCGCACTCTGCATCGCCGTGGAGAATAGTAGAACAAACCACACCGTTGAATTACTCGTTGAAGATGTCACGCTAAAACAGCTCAATTTCCTGACTGCAGGAATCGAATCCGTCGCCGAGACTTTGCGCAATTTTCCACCTAGAGCGGTTGTTCGACCGACCAGAATTTTGCCAACTGGAGACGTGGAGGTTGTCGATTCTCCGTCCGAAGCAACCATGTTCAGCGTCTACATGCGGGTGGGACCGGAAGAGAAATGGATATCTGATTGCTCTACTCTGGACCACGCGCAATCGCTAGCCGATGCAGTAAATACAGACTGACTACAACGACCTGCCTAGAAACACAAGCTACCCCAACCCCCCGACCTCGGCCTCCACCGCCTGCTGCAGCGCGGAGGTCCGGACGAGTTCGACGCAGGGGCGCATGTCGTCCTGGAAGAGGTAGTCGGCTTCGCGGTGCGGGACGACGGTGCGGACGTAGCGGTGGGCGACTTCCACGCCGCGACCGGGGCGGAGCGGGGCCCGGTAGTCCAGGGCCTGGGCGGCGGTCAGGAGCTCGATGGCCAGGACGTGCTCCACGTTCTCCAGGACCTGCCAGAGCTTGAGCGCACCCACGCTGCCCATGGACACATGGTCTTCCTGGCCCAGACTCGTCGGAATGGAATCGACGCTGGCGGGATGGCACAGCACCTTGTTCTCCGATACCAGGGCGGCCGACGTGTACTGTGGAATCATGAAGCCGGAATTCAGGCCGGTTTCCCGCATGAGCAGCCGGGGCAGTCCATCGTGCCCCTCCAACAGGAGGTAGGTCCGGCGCTCGGAGATGGAGGCGAGCTCGGCGATCGCAATGGCGGCATAATCCAGGACGAGCGCCAGAGGTTGACCATGGAAATTCCCTCCCGAGAGGACCGAGCCCCTTCCACCCTCTACGCCTTCGCCGCCCCCCGGAAACACCAACGGGTTGTCCGTCACCGAGTTGATTTCCGTCTCGACGACGTTGACGGCGTGGCTGAGCGCATCGCGCGACGCGCCATGCACCTGCGGAATGCATCGCAGGGAATAGGGGTCCTGGACCTTGCCGCAATTCCGGTGCGATTCGAGGATCTCGCTTTCCTGCAGCAACAGCCTGACGTTCTTCGCCACGGTGACCTGTCCCGGATGGGGCCGGACGGCGTGGATGCGCGCATCGAAGGGGGTCGCGCTGCCCTGCAAGGCCTCCAGGCTCATGGCGCCCAGGATGTCGGCCGTGCGCACCAGACGCGTGGCGCGGTGCAGGATGAAGGCCGCATAGGCGGCCATGAACTGCGTTCCGTTGATGAGCGCAAGGCCGTCCTTGGCTTGCAGCGCAATGGGTTCCAGCCCCTCCTCCGCCAGCACTTCGGCGGCGGGCCGCTCGGTGCCGTCCGGCAGGGTGAAGGCGCCGTATCCGATGAGCGGCAACGCCATGTGCGCCAACGGCGCCAGATCTCCGGACGCCCCTACCGATCCACGCGTGGGCACGGCGGGCACCAGGTCCCGCTCGGCGAACAGCAACAGCCGATCGAACGTCGCGCGGCTCACGCCGGAGTATCCCTGGCCCAAGGCCACGATTTTCAGCTGCAGCATGAGGCGGGCAATTTCCCGCGGGACGGGCGCTCCCACGCCGACGGCGTGACTCAACAACAGATTCCGCTGCAGGTCGCCGAGTCGATCGTCGGGCACACGGGTGGAGGCCAACTTCCCGAAGCCTGTGTTGACGCCATAGGTCGGCTCCCCGCCGGCTACGACGTCTTCCAGGACACGGCGCGACGCATCGACCCGCTCGGCATTCGCGCGAAGCGAAGCGAGCGCATCATCCAGATCAGAAAAGAGGGTGGCAATACGGATCATGCCTGGTGACCGTTGACCATGGGCAGGTCCACGCCCCGCTCATTGGCGGTTTCGATGGCGGACGGGTAGCCCGCATCGGCGTGGCGCATGACGCCGGTGCCGGGGTCGGCCGTGAGCACGCGTTCCAGGCGCCGGTCGGCCATGTCCGTACCGTCGGCAACGCAGACCATGCCGGAGTGGATGGAGTACCCGATGCCGACGCCGCCGCCATGATGAAGCGACACCCACGAGGCCCCGCAGGCGGTGTTCAGGAGCGCATTCAGCAGCGGCCAGTCCGCTATCGCATCCGAGCCGTCCCGCATGCCCTCGGTCTCCCGGTTGGGCGATGCGACGCTCCCGCTGTCCAGATGGTCGCGCCCGATGACAAGGGGGGCGGACACCCGACCGGTCTTGACGAGCCAGTTGAATTTGAGCCCCATTTCTGCCCGTTCCCCGTACTCGAGCCAGCAGATGCGTGCCGGCAATCCCTGGAACGCCACCTGCTCGCTGGCCTTGCGGATCCAGCGGGCCAGGGCTTCTTTCTGCGGGAACGTCTCGAGAACGGCCTTGTCGGTGACGGCGATATCGTTGGGGTCGCCGGAAAGAGCCGCCCATCGGAACGGTCCGGAACCCCGGCAGAAGAGCGGCCGGATGAACTCGGGCACGAAGCCCGGAATGTCGAACGCCTGTGTCATGCCGCGGTGGTCGGCCACCTGGCCGCGGAGGTTGTTGCCGTAGTCGAACGTGACCGCACCCGCCGCCTTCAGGTCCAGCATGGCCTGGATGTGCACCTGCATGCTGTTCAGGACCGCTTCGCGATACGTATCCGGGTTGTTTGCGCGAAAAATGGCGGCTTTCTCCACGTCATACCCGGACGGGATATAGCCCACATCCAGGTCGTGGGCGCTCGTTTGATCGGTCAGCACATCGGGGGTGATGCCGCGTTTCACGAGTTCAGGCAGCACCTCGGCGATGTTGCCCAGCAGTCCGACGGATACGGCTTCGCCCGATTCCCGGGCTTGAAGCACGCGCTCGATGGCGCGGTCCAGATCATCGATGCGCTCATCGCAATACCGATCATGAACGCGGCGGTCAATACGCGTCGGATCGATCTCGACGGTCAGGCAGGCCGCGCCGTTCATGGTGGCCGCGAGCGGTTGTGCGCCGCCCATACCGCCGAGCCCGGCCGTCACGACCAACCGGTTCTGGAGCGTCCCACCGAAATACTTGTTCGCGCATTCGGCGAACGTCTCGTACGTGCCCTGGAGGATGCCCTGCGTGCCGATGTAAATCCACGAACCTGCCGTCATCTGGCCGTACATGGTCAGGCCGAGCGCGTCCAACCGGCGGAATTCATCCATCGTGGCCCAGCGGGGGACGAGGTGCGCGTTCGCAATGAGCACGCGCGGCGCTTCTTCATGGGTACGGAACACGCCGACCGGCTTTCCGCTTTGCACGATCAGCGTTTCGTCGTTCTCCAGGCGTTGCAGCGTGGCCACAATCCGGTGGTAAGATTCCCAATTTCGGGCGGCCTTGCCTCCACCACCGTAGACGATCAGTTTCTCCGGATGCTCGGCCACCGCCGGATCCAGGTTGTTCATGAGCATGCGCAGGGCGGCTTCCTGATGCCAGCCCTTGCAGGACAGGGTGGTGCCGCGCGGCGCGCGGATGGCAGTCGTTTGTGTCATGCCGGAATATCGGAAACCGGACTCTTGAAAACATCTTGGGGGGCCGACGCCCGGGCCGGGGCTGAGGTCGGAGACGCGATTTTGACTTGATTGTCCGGGTATATCCGTGTACCCTTTCCGGATGAAGTGTCTCAATATCCTTGTTTTGGCGGTTGCATTGGCTTCGCCGGCCCTCGCTCAAGGCGTCCTTACGGTTACCACCGACAAAGAGGTCTACGCGCACGGCGAACCGATTGAGGTTCGCGTCCGAGTGGACAATCCGACAAACGAAACGTTTTACCTGCAAGGCAGCAGTTCATGTCAGGGACAGTTTCGCCTTGATGACGTCGGTCCGTATACCCAAATGTGCACGACGGATGCCATTGAGATCCAGTTCAATCCCGGATCTTGGCGGGAGTGGATATGGGAATTCGATCCAACGGTATATGGTTTGGCCGCCGTGGATGGCAAGGTCAATGTGATCGGCTACTATCCGGGCACGGCGATGGTCGATACTCTCCAGATTGAGGCGCCCGCCTATGTCGGCGGACACGTTGCCGTCAAAGTATTGAGTCATGTCACGGCCGACGACCTTCAACCCGTTCTGGATTCCCTGAATGTGACGGTCCTCGAAAGCGAAGATCGGTCCAACGGCCGCTCGGAACGGTGGCACATTGACGGCACGACCGTGTCGGCAGCGATAGACACGTACGCATCCGATTCCCGGTTCGGTTGGTTCGAGACGCCCATGCTGAATATCAGTTGGACCATGGTCGATACGGAACCCATGCCGGAGCGCCCGAATGCGTCGCCCAGTCTGTCTGTGTATCCCAATCCGTGTCGGGCGCAGTGCGAAATCGACTATTCCGGCAGTCCGGATGGTCGGTATCGTCTGGACGTGTTCGATTCGCAGGGCCGCGCCGTCAGTACTCCGGACAACCCTGACGCCTTCGACGCTTCAGACCTCCCTGCCGGCGTGTATTTCGTTCGCGTAGTCACGCAGGAGGCATCTATTTCAAAGCCATTCACGGTCATTCGCTGACGTTGGAACCAACATGCTCGTTCGCATTGGGGACTTCCACAAGGTCTGGTACAAGATGCGACAGGGCTTGGGCTTTGACCACCGGCGTGTACTTGCCGGTCAACAGGAAAAAGTCTCGTCTGCGTGGTCCCACACGTCCTATCCAAGGAAGAACTGGGGCGCCTTGCCTCGTATTGCCGAGCACTGGAATGGGCTCATTGGCGACACTGTATCGGAGGATTTCCGGGATTTCATAGCGCGGACGCACCTTCCGCAAGGAAATGCGAAAGCGATCTCCATTGCCTGCGGCACGGGCACCAATGAATTGAAATGGGCCCGGACCGGTGCGTTTTCCAGTATCCATGCCTTCGACGTTTCCGAGCCCCGTATTGCCAAGGCGCGAGAAGTGGCAGCCACCGTTCGCCTGGACCACATAGTTGAGTTCTCCGTCGCATCGTTCGACGACCTGGCATCGTTCGGCACGGGCTTCGGCGTGGTCATCGCAGAGAACGCGTTGCATCATGCTGTCGATCTGGATCGTACCGTTGAAGCCTGTTCACGTGTCCTGCGCAACGACGGGTTTTTGATCCTCAAGGATTACGTAGGACCGGATCGATTCCAGTGGACCAATATCCAGGTCGCGCATGCCAATCGCATCCTGAAAACCATTCCGCCTGCGTACCGGACCCGGTGGAACGTGCGAACGGTGAAAAACCGGATTTACCGGACCGGCACCCTGCTCAACCGACTGATCGATCCATCGGAAGCCGCCGCGTCATCCCGGATTCCGGACGTGCTTTCCCGTTATTTCGAGCAAACGCTGCTGGTCCCACTCGGTGGCACCCTGCTGCAACCCGTGTTTGATGACATAGCCCACAACTTCCAGGAAACCGACGATACGGCCATGGAAATTGTGCAGGCATGCATTGCCAGGGAGCAACGCCTGATCGAAACCGGGACCATCCCGTCAGACTTCGTTTTTGCCATCTATCGGAAAACAGAGGCGTCGCAAACCCCTCCCGGTTGTCCATGATAAGTACAGTGCAAATCGGAATGCCCTGTCCGATTTCATCGACGAGAATCTGTATCGGGGTGTATAATAAAATCAATCAACTGTTTGCGAACAACGCTTACTCCGGACATGCATATGACATTGTTTTCCCGCAAATCAGTATTGGCTCTGCTTTTAATGACAATCGCGCCTCATCTAGCTGTTGGCCAGCAACATTCTGGTGGTACTGACCTTTTTGAGGGTACCGTCGTCAAAATGAATGAAGACAACGCAACTCCCATGGAAATAATCGAGTCTGACGATTGCGAATATCAAGTCTTCGATTGGCCAACGGATGGGAAAGATCCATTCGGATACGACTCATCAACAAATTCGCATTCCGAATATTGGGTAGCCGATTGCTGGTGTATTTTCAATGGTTGGGATAATTACCAGCAGGCAATATTGGACAAATCATCTTCGCCCTACGGGTACTACGCTACGATAGATGATCCGGGTGGAACCCCTGCCATGCTCACGAGACTCGGAAATTACTGGCCCTACAAAGCCATTACGTGCAAACGCAATTGCTGATGACCATTATTCAGTGCATGCGTGCCCTTGGATTGCTCGGTTTGATCGCCCTGTTGGCCACCCCCGTGAACGCACAAAGTCGCCTGGAAGTGGTGTACACGTTCTTGTACCAGGACTGCGCAAGCGAATACAATGCGCCGGACCGTCAACCGAGTCCGGTGGTCGCGAGCCAATTCACCAGGACCGGTGTGGGATGCCACACGCTGAGCGGCCCAACGTGGCCGTCAGCGGTGGATGGTGCGTATGGGACCCGATCGTGGCCAACGACGACTGCTCCCGACCCGGATAAATACGTAAGTTTCACCCTTTCAGCCCCAGAGGGCACGGCAATCCGGACCACGCCTTCCGACTCCATGTCTTTCTGGATTTCTGGAGACGCGGCCCTGCACATCGTGACAGAACTCGACTCGCAAACCGAAATCTTTCTGTTTCAGCGGGTTCGCGGCACGGAACATGATTGGCACAGAATCATCTTTGCGATGCCCGACATGGTACTTGGTTCATCCGTGACGATTCGATTCCATGCGTTCGAACCGACCGGACTGGTCGGCTTCGATTCGGTCCGGCTGACCTTCGATACCGCTGCAGCGGTCTCAACGGAGCCCGTGGCGCGTCCGGGCGTCGACGCATCGTGTGCCATTGAATCGCTCTATCCGAACCCGAGCAATGGGACCGTCACGGCATCTTGGCGGAACAGCAGCCGTGGGCCTTCGACCCTGCGTGTCATCGACACGCTTGGCCGCGTCCGGTTGTCGACGGACACCCGTGGAACGACGTCCGACCGCCTGGACGTGGACCATCTGCCGCCAGGAGTCTACATGGTCGACCTCTTGTGCTCAACCATGGCGACGCCGCCCGTCAAGCTGGTGGTTTCGGGCTGAGTGAACAGACCCTGCAGGCCTATTCAAACTGCTGCTTGAAGCGCTCGAACGCATCCTCCAGGTCGGCCAGGCGCTGCTTGATGTCGTGCAGTTCTTCCGTCAACGACGATGTCGGCCCCGCTGGATGCGCCGTGGCCTCGGCTTCCAACGCTTCCAGGTCGGGTTCGCCGCCCAGCAGGTGCAACAGCCGGGCCTCCTTCTTGCCGGGTTGCATGGGCAGCTGCACCAGCAGCGGCTCCTCCCGGTCGCGCAGCGCGCGGAGCACATCTGCCGCATCATCCAGGGAGTCGAATTCAGCCATTCGTCCGGTGCGGCCCTTCACTTCGCCGATGGTCTGGGGACCGCGGAGCAGAAGTACCGCCAGCGCCGCACGCTCCCGCTCGGACAACCCCATGGATTCGGCAAGGGTGTGACGGAATTTCTCGGCGCGCGATCCGGCGCCGGTCACATGCCCGATCAGGCGCCGCTTCTCCAGCTCCTCGATGGCGTATCGCACCTCCGACTCGTGGTACGCCACGACCGGATCCCGGTTGGATTTCTGGTTGCAGGCGTTGGTCAGGCTGTTCAGCGTCAGCGGGTAGTATTCCGGCGTCGACAACTCCTTTTCGACAAGGACGCCAAGGACGCGGACGGCTTCCGGAGAGAGAGGTTCAAACATGGTAATCGGGTCAAGGTCCGAGAAGGGCGGCCGGGACGACGGCTATGCCGTCCTTGCGACGATACGCCTGGGGCCCGGTGGTAATGATCATGGCATCCAACATATCGGCCCCGGCTTTCTCCTTCAACCAGTGCAAATGCGCGGCATCGGAGTCTTCGGGGGTCGACGACAATTTTACTTCGGCGGCAACGAATCGCCCATCCGGGCGCGCAATGATCAAATCTACTTCATGGCGCTCCCCCATGGTTCGCATATGATACACGTTGGCCTCACACGCCTGGGCATACACTTTCACGGATTGCGTTACCAGGCTTTCGAACAGATGGCCGAGCAGCGTGCCGTCACGCGGGACGGGCGGGCCAGCCTCCTCGCCTTCGAGCAATGCTTTCCGGCTCAAACCGAGGAGGGATACGGCCAATGCCGGATCCACCAGTTGGTGCTTGGGCGGCCGGGTCAGGCGCCCCAGATAATTCCGTGACGGTATCCAAGCGGGTACCTCGTCCAGAATGAACAACCGCTCCAGCGTATCCCGATACGGAATGACCGTTGATTTGGCCGGCTTGTCTGCCGTTCCTGCCGTCGCCGCATCCCGGATGGTCTCATACGAGGCGGTCGTGGACGTCGCCGCGGCGTAGGCTGCCATCCATCGCCGCAACAGGTCGGGCTTGCGTACGACCACACCCAGTTCGTCGAAATCCTGATCCACAATCCGTTCCAGATATCCCGCGATCTGCTGCCTGTGGGACCGCCCCGTCAACTCCCGTATCCCCGGAAAACCGCTCTCCACAATGAAGTCGACGTAGGATTCCAGCGTCAGGTCCGACGTACCCGAGACGGGCCCCGGCTTTCCGCTGTCCAGCATGTTCGCGAGGCTGACCGAGGCCGACAATCCTGTTCGCTCTGCAATCGAGAGCGGCCGCATCCGGACACGAACGATCCTTCCAGCACCGGAGTGCCGTGGTACGGTCGGACCGGCTGATCCCGTCAGAATGAATTGGCCTGGCGATCGATCCTCATCCACGGCGCGGCGTACTACGTCCCAGACTTCCGGTACATACTGCCATTCATCAATCAGTACCGGTCGCTCTTTCCGACTGATTTGTCGGGGATCGGCCGCGATGATGGCCCGCTGCGTGCTGTCGTCCAGGGAAATGACGGTCGCTGCACGTCGTTGAGCGGTTACGGTCTTCCCGACCGCCTTGGGACCGTCCAATGACAGGGCTGCGACCCCTCCCAGCAGGTCGTCCAATTCTCCATCGACTATGCGCTTGTAATACTCCGCCATGGCACTTTCGTCATTGATACGGGAATATACGCTACCGTTCATCCACTTCCTACGCTACCGTTCATCCACCTTTTACGCTACCGTTCATCCACCTCCTACGCTACCGTTCATCCACTCGATTTGATTTCGAAACCGCCATTCCGCACATTCTGGAGATGATTCACTCCGCAAAGGCTTTCCGCGCACAGGCGGTATGCAGACTGGCGCTCGCCGCCCTGCTCCTGCTCGGGGCCGGGTGTGACACGTCGGATCCGGGCGACGGCGGCCCGGTCGGCACACCGGGCACCCCGACCATCTTCGAGAACATCGAGCGGGGCTATGCGCTCTCACCACGGGGCTTTCCGGAGGATTTCAGCCAGATTGAAGCCTTTTTCGATGAGGTGCAGGCGCTGGGTCGGGCTTCCGTCCAGGCGAACACGTTGTGGCGGGACGATGCGACAGGCGGTGCCATCCCTGCCGTTGCCCAGGTGGCTGCGGCACAGGATGCGCTCCGGGATGTTCAACTGGTGATCGTCTTCGGCTGGAATGAAGAGGATGATTGGAGCAATCCGGAAACCGTCCAGACGTTTGCCCGGATGGCGGCATCGTACGCGGCGGCCCACAAACCCGACTACCTGTTCTTGGGCAACGAAACGGATTTCGACGCCGAAGCGGATTTCGAAAACTACCTGCTGTGGGCCGCCGCGTACCGGACCATCCGCCAGGAAATCAAGCTCCGGAATCCCGCCACGCTCGTGGGCACGGTTTTCAACGTGGAACACCTCATGGGGACCGGCCGGTTTTCGGGCTGGACATCGCCGGTCCCGGAGGCCTGGACGGCCCACCACGCCGGCACCATCGATGTGGTCGGCCTGACGGTCTATCCGTTCCTCGGGACGGCGACCGTCGCCGACGTGCCGGACACCTAGCTGACGCCGCTGTTCGATCTCGTGGGCGACAAGCCGATTGTGGTCACCGAAACGGGGTGGCCCGCCGATTCATTCAACGGAACGAGCGAGGGGCCCGTGCCGTGGACACCGGGAGAAGAAGCTCAGGTGCAGTTCACCACGAAGCTCAAGACGATGCTGGCCGGGCGGGATGTCCGTGTGGTCAACTGGCTGTTCCTGTATCCGCTGACCTCAGGAGCCGCTCCTGATGTCATCCGGACCTTCGGCAGCATAAGCGCCTATGGGCGGGACTTCAGCCCCCGTCCGCTCTACGATGCCTGGCAGGCATTCAACGTGGACCGGGAGCGCTGATTCAGATCCCCGACGCAATCAGCAGTTCGATGTCGCGATGGGGCATGCCGAACATGGTCGCCAGGCTTTTTTTCGTGAGGTGGCGACGGTAGACGTAGGCGCCGTTGCGCAGGGCGACGTCTGTCCAGAGGGCCTCATTGATGGAGCCCGCATCGCCGATTTTTATGAGATACGGCACGAGCACGTTGGTCAGTGCATAGGTGGCCGTCCGGGCCGCGTTCGACGGCATGTTGGGAACGGCGTAGTGGATGACGCCGTGCTTCACGCGCGTGGGCTCGGAGTGCGTGGTGGGTTCGCTGGTTTCAATGCATCCGCCCTGGTCAATGACCGCATCCACAATGACGCTGCCATCCCGCATGGCCGCAACCATGTCTTCGGTCACGACGATGGGGGCGCGGTGTCCGGCGGCCATCATGGCGCCGATGACGACGTCGGCCGTCAACAGGGCCTGGCGCACGTATTGCTCCGTCGCCATGGCGGTCGTGACACCGCGCCCCAGATAATGTTCGAGGGCTCGCAGGGCGCCCAGATCGTTGTCCAGCACGATGACGTGCGCACCGAAGCCCTGTGCCGTGCGGGCCGCCCATTCGCCGACGACGCCGGCTCCCAGGATGACGACGTTCGACGGAGGCACCCCGGAAATGCCCCCCAGCATGATGCCGCGGCCGCCTTCGCTGCTTTCCAGGTAGCGTGCGGCCACCTGGACGGACATGGAGCCCATGATTTCGTGCATCATGCGGACAATGGGCAGCGTGCCGTCCGTATCCCGGATGAACTCGAACCCGATGCCCGTAACGCCCAGTTCCATGAGGCGCTTCACAAACTGGGGATTGGCCGCACCCAGATGCAGGGCTGAAATAAGGATCTGCTTCTCCTGCAGGAAATCGATTTCCTCGTCGCAGGGCGGCCCGACCTTCACGATGAGTTGACTCTTGGCGTAGAGGTCGGCCGGATCGGCGACGATGTCAGCGCCCACGTCCGCGTACTGCGCGTCGGGAAAGTTCGCGCCTTCCCCGGCCCCCTTGCCAAGCAGGACCCGATGTCCGTCGGCGACGAGCGCCTGGACACCGGCCGGTGAAATGGCCACCCGCCGCTCCTCGTTCGACACTTCACGGGGAACGCCAATCAGGAGGGCATTCTCGTGGGTGCCGACTTTCTGTCGTTTTTCCTTGGTCAGGATCCCGTGTTCGAGACCGAGACCCTGGAGGGCGGGGATTTCCATGGACGTCGTGGGGAAGGGAACTGGTTAATATAAAGAGGTTACGACCACGCTGCAATCAGGATGCCGCCCGCGACGGCAACATTCAGGGATTCCACGCCGCGTCCTGAAGTGCGACCATGACCCGTTTCCGGTTCGCTCTGGCGGCCGCCCATGGGTATGGAAACCGATCCGTGGGAAAGGGCGCGGACCGCCGCGCTCACACCGTGGGCTTCGCTGCCCAGCACGAGGACCGATCGCTCCGGAGCCGCCCAGGAACGAACGGGCGTCCCGTCCATGTCGGCCACGAACACGGGCATGCCCAGCCCGCGCAGGGTTTCTGCCAGATCATCGACCACCAACAAGGGCACATCCCATACCCCGCCCATGGTGGCACGCAGGGTCTTGGGGCTCCAGAAATCCGCCGTTCCCGGCCCGGCCACAACGGCATCGACCCCGAACCACGCCGCCGTCCGGACGAGCGTACCGACATTGCCGGGATCCTGGACGCTATCCAGGACCAGGATCCGGCGGGCATCGGCCAGGCCATCCAATCCGAACACAGGAATGCCGACCACCGCCAGGACGCCGGGGGACGTGGTGGTCTCCGTGAGCTTCATGAGCGTGCGTTCGTCGGTGCGCGTTATGGGGACGGGAGCTCGGCGCATCAGTCGGGCCGGGACCTCGACCGACTCGGCGACAAGAATGTCGCGAATGTCGGCGCCGGCATCGATTGCCGCATCAACCGAACGAAAACCCTCGAGAATGCACTCTCCGGTCTCGTCCCGGTGCTTTTTCCGGGACAGGCGGGCGATTTCCTTTCGACGACGCTCAGTCAACTGCATTGGATTAACGGGGATTTCCCAATCGGGATCATACGGGGCGCAGTACTTTTGCGCCCACCTTCATTTCATACGTACTGCCATGTCGTCCAAAGACGTCTACAAGCGCTCCGTGTATCGCGAACCCGCTCCCATCCTCGACGAGGACAATCCTTTTGAGGCCATGGTCGAGCGGTTCGACATCGCCGCCAAGATCCTGGAGCTCGATCCGGGGTTCTACGAATACCTGGTTACGCCGGCCAAAATCCATATTACGGCCATTCCGGTTGTCATGGACGACGGGCGGATAAACATGTACCAGGGGTACCGCGTCATCCACAGCGAGATCCTCGGCCCATCGAAGGGCGGCATCCGGTACGCGCCCGATGTGCACCTGGAAGAGGTCAAGGCCCTGGCGGCCTGGATGACCTGGAAGTGCGCGGTCGTGAACGTACCGTTCGGCGGCGCCAAGGGCGGCGTGGTCTGCAATCCGCGCGAAATGAGCCCGGGCGAGCTGGAGCGGATGACCCGCCGCTACACCGCGAACATGATGGACGTTTTCGGCCCGGACCGGGACATCCCGGCGCCGGACATGAACACGAATGAGCAGATCATGGCGTGGATTTTGGATACGTACTCCATGCATTCCCGGCGCACCGAGAATGCCGTCGTGACGGGCAAGCCCATCATGCTCGGCGGCAGTGCAGGACGGCGCGAGGCGACCGGCCGCGGCGTCATGACCGTCACGCTGGCGGCCATGGAGCGGCTGAACCTGCGTCCGTCCGAGAGCTCGGTTGCGGTGCAGGGTTTCGGCAACGTGGGCTCCGTCGCCGCCGACCTGCTCAGCAAGCAAGGCTGCAAGGTCGTGGCCGTGAGCGACGTGTCGGGCGGTTACTACAACCCGAACGGCCTGGACATCCCGGCCATGATTGCCTACTCGGCCGGCAAGGGCAACAGCCTGGAAGGCTTCCCGGGCGCCGAGCCCATTTCCAACGAAGAGCTGCTGACGCTCGACGTGGACGTGCTGGCTCCGTGCGCAAAGGAAGACCAGATCACCTCGAAGAACGCGCACCTCATCAAGGCCAAGATCATTTCCGAGGGCGCCAATGGTCCGACGACGCCGAAGGCCGACAAGCTGCTGGCCGACCAGGGCGTGCTCGTCATTCCGGACATCCTGGCCAACGCCGGTGGCGTGACCGTGTCCTACTTCGAGTGGGTACAGGACCGTCAGGGCTACTTCTGGACGGAAGACCGCGTGAATCGCCGGCTGGACCGGATGATGCACGCCGCATTCGACTCCGTCTACGAAACGGCCCTGGAGAAGGACGTCACGCTGCGGATTGGCGCCTACGTACGGGCCATCCACAAGGTCGCCGTCGCGCTGAAGCTCCGCGGCATCTACGCCTGAGTCCGGACCCGGCCGTCGTGACTGCGTACGGCCGGGTTTTATTTCGGATATTGGGGCATGATGCGCCCTGAACCCCGGAATACCCCGTTGCTGGCCGTGCTCGCGGTGTGCGTGGTTGCGTGCGCCATTCCTGCGCTGCCGGTCGCGGCACAGGATGCGCCCGCGGGACATGCGGATCGTGTGGCGGAGGTCATGGTGACCTGTCTGGCGCCGGTCCTCGATGCGGACGCGTTCCGCCTCACGTGGGGCGGGGGCTATCCGTTCCTGGAAACCCGTCTTGCCGCACGTCTGCTGGATTCGGGTGTGGAGCTCGGCGGTGGCGACATTCCCGTACTTCGCGTGGACCTGGAGCGTGCTGACATAGCGTTCAGGCGCGTCGGTGGAGGCATGCTGGAGCGCACGGTTCGTGCCGGTATCGGGTATACGGTGACGCTGCCTGACGGCACGATGGGCGCAGCCGACGTATGCGACGCGTCCCTCGTCGACCGGATGGATCGCGCGACGGCCGAATCGCTGTCTGACCCCCAGTCCGGGCTGACGCAGCCCGCGCTTCCGCGAACAGGCGTTTGGAGCCGCTTCGTTGAGCCCGTCGTGCTGGTGGGGGCGACCGCCATCGGGACCTGGTTGTTCTTCAATCTCCGCAGCAAGCGGGCGGACGGCGGATGAGTGTGCGTACGGCCTCATTCCTGGGTTTGACCGCATTCCTGCTGGCGTCCTGCGCGGTACCGGTTCCTCCGGGCGGCGGCCCGCCCGACGCCACACCCCCCTCCATTATCGTAACTGAACCGGCGAACGGGACCGTCCGCGTCGAGGGCCGGGAGATCCGGCTCACGTTCTCGGAAGCCGTGGACCAGGGCTCGTTTGCCCGCGCGTGGAGCCTGACCCCCGACATCCCCGGCACGGCGGACGTATCCTGGCGCGGCCGGACCGTGACCCTGCGCTTTCCGGAGGCCTTCCGACCGGAAACCACGTACATCCTGACCATCGATTCCGCATTCCGGGATGCGCGGGGAGTCGGACTCACCTCCCCGATTTCGATGGCCTTCGCGACCGGCGATCGGTTGAATGAGGGCACATTGTCCGGGCAGGCGCTGGACCCCGTGACCGGCAAGCCGGTGGCCGGCCTGGATGTGTTCGCGTACGCTCCCGACGATTCACTGGGCGTGCATCCACCCCTCTACCGCACCCAGACGGGTCGCGACGGTCGATTCGGCTTCCGGAACCTGCGGGAAGGCGACTACGCGCTGTTGGGGGTGGGCGATGCCAATCGCAACCGCCGCCTGGATCCCGGTGAGCGGGTTGCGGTGGCTGGTGCGCGCACCGTGACCGCCGATTCTGTGAGTGTGCCCCCGGACTGGGACTTCCTGCCCGTACGGTACGACCCGGTTGCCCCCGACGTCGCGCGGGTCACCGCGGTCAGCACGCGGGATCTGGAAGTCCGCTTCACGGAAGCCGTGCAGCTGCACCGGACACCCGGCGTCGCCCTGGTGGATTCGCTGGACCGGCCAATGAGGGGCGCCGGAACGCCGGGGGCGTTGGCGGGTGCCGCGTGGTATATCCCGCCCGGGGACGTCCAGCCGATGCCTGCGAGACCCGACGAACGTCTGGCGACAATCTCCACGCGCTCCGCTGCGGTCTGGCGGATCCGGGTGGATACCCTGCTCGCCGGAAACTGGCGGCTCCGGTTGGAAGATCGATCAGGCTCCGCAAATGGCGCCGCGGTGAAACCGGCCATTGCGGATTCGGCAGGGAATGCACTCGCGAGCGGGAGTTGGCCCTTCACGGTGCGTGGATCCGAACCCCCGGCGGATACGGCTCGAGTGGTACGTGTCCTGCCCGATTCGATGTTGATTTTTCCGCGGGATGCGCTGCGCATGCTGTTCTCAGCTCCGGTCCCCGATCCGCTCAGGATTGCCCTGGAGGATACGTCAGGTACCGGGCTTTCCACGGTGACGGCGAGTGGCATGGCTGCCCGGCGAGAGACGGATTCCACAGGGTCGTTCACCCCCGCCCACGTGCTGGAAGTGGACCGGGGCGTGCTTCCACCAACCGGACCCTTCCGTGTGGTGGTGGCCGATACGTCGTTCATCCGGGCCCTGGCGGGCGTGGACGCCACGGGTGAAATCGTGGGCACGCTCGACTCGGAGGTACCCGTCGTGGTGGAATTTCCGGGCATCGACACCCTCCACGTGGACGCCGGGCTCACCCGTTTCCGCCTTTCGCAGGTGCCGGGTGGCACCCGCTACCGCATCCGGGCGTTCCAGGATGTGGACGGCGACGGCCGCTGGTCGGCAGGCACGCTGCGCCCCTGGTCTCCGCCCGAACCCATCATCTGGGCCGACGGCACCGAACCCGTGCGTGCGCGTTGGGAATCCGTACGGACCGATACGCTCCGCTTTTTGACGCCGGCTGCAGAAAACCGCCCCTGAGCAGGACATGCCCGACCCCTCATCCCAAATCGCCCCGCTCCTCACCGCCGCCGCCATGCGCGAGGCAGACCGGGTGACCATCGAGGAGATCGGGATTCCCGGGCACACGCTCATGGAGTGTGCGGGGCGGGCGGCGACCGCCCTCATCCGGTCGCTGGACCCGCGGCGGGTGACCGTGGTGTGCGGAACGGGCAACAACGGCGGTGACGGGCTGGTCGTCGCCCGCCTCCTGGCCGACCGGGGCGTAACCGTGGACGTGCTGCTGACCGGCGCCATGTCCGGCCCCGACGCCGTGCTGAACCTGCAAGTCCTGGAACGCGCGCTCGAGCGCTGGCCCGACATGCCCGTGCAAATCCTGCGTCCGGATTCCGTCGCGCCAGGTGGCGAGGTTACGGATGCAGCGTGGGCTTCCCTTCAAGGCTCAGATGTGGTGGTCGACGCCCTGCTCGGCACCGGCCTGAGCAGCGCCGTCCGTGAGCCGGCCGCAGCCCTGATTGACGGCATGAACGCCCTGAACACGATCCGGATTGCCCTCGACATGCCCTCCGGCCTCTCCAGCGATACGGGCGAAATCCAGGGTCGGGCCGTGCACGCCCACCACACCGTCACCTTCGGGGCGGCCAAGGTCGGCCTGTACATCGGCGACGGACCCGAAGTCGCGGGGCGCATCCACGTGGCGGACATCGGCATTCCCCGAGCGCTGCTGCGGGCGGCGGCGAGCGCCCCCGGCTGCGCCGGGATGCCTTCGGCAACGGCCGTGCGGGCGCACCTGAGGCCCCGCCGCCGCGGTGACCACAAATACACCACCGGCCCCACGATTGTCGCCGGCGGATCGACCGCATTCCCCGGTGCGCCCGCACTGGCCGCGCTCGCCGCCGCCCGCGTGGGCTCCGGGTACGTCACCGTCTGGTGCCCGGAGGCCATCCGGCCCCTGTTGCTGGAGAAACTGACCGAGATTCCGGTCGTCCCGTTTTCCGAGCAGCCCGACTGGGAACGCGCCCGGGCCCTGGTCGTCGGCCCCGGCCTGGGACGCGGCGACGCAACCAGGGACTTCGTGAAAACGACCCTGTCCGGCTTCGACGGTCCGGCCGTCGTGGACGCCGATGCCCTCCATGCCCTGCGCGACGACCGGGAATGGGTGGCGGCAAACAGCCGGGCGCGCTGGGTTTTCACGCCACACGCCGGCGAATTCGCACGATTGACCGGGACGCCAGAGCGTAAAATGGGAGACATCACCACCAACGTCATTGAGTCCGTCCGGGCGTTTGCCCGGGACTGGAACGTCGTGCTGCTCCTGAAGGGCCAGCCCAGCCTCACCGCCGAGCCGGACGGAACGGTCCACGTGAATGACACCGGAAACGCATCGGCCGGCACTGCGGGTACCGGGGACGTCCTGGCCGGCATGATCGGGGGCCTGCTGGCGACCGGCATCGATCCCTTCCATGCCGCATCGTCCGGCATCCATCTGGCCGGAACTGCCGCCGACCGGTTCGTTGAAGAGGGCGCATCCCAATCCATGATGGCCACCGACATCGTCGCCCTCCTGCCCACCCTGTTGGCCTCGTACCGCTGATTCCATGCCCGAATTTCTTCGTGGCCGCCTCTGGCCGGCCATCCTCTGGACCGTACTGGTGATCGTGGCTCTCAGCATCCCCACGCAGTCGTTGTCGAAGTCCGACCTCCTGGAATGGGACAAGGCCGCCCATTTCGTCCTGTTCTTCGTACTCACCTGGCTGTGGCTCCACGGGGCCGCAAGGACCTCCCGGACGAAAGGACTGCTGGTCGTGCTGATGGCCTGCGCGTTCGCGTTCCTGACGGAATACTACCAGGAAATGCTGGGCTTCCGGTCGAAGGACATGCTGGATGCCGTGGCCGATTCGGCCGGAGCCCTGGTGGCGGGGGCCGTCTGGTGGTGGGAGACGCGACGCCGCGACGCCTGAGCAACTTCCCCGCAGAAATCGGGTCTCTCCTTCAACCAATCATCATGGAGGCCCGACATGGCACTGCGAAAAACGGAGAACGCCAATCTCCGCAAGAAATATCCGCTGTTCGTGGAAGTCGGCCTGCTCCTGACCCTGGTCATCCTCATCCTGGCCTTCCGCCTGGACATGACCGTCAGCGAGCCGGTGGACTTCAACACGACCGAACAGGAAGTCGTCCAGATGGAGGAAATCCTCCAGACGCAACAGATCGAGAAACCCCCGCCGCCGCCGCCACCGCCGGTTCCCGTCGAGGTCCCGAACGACGAGGTGCTGGAGGACGTGGATCTGGACCTGGACATGTTCCTGGACATTGACGAAGCCCCCGACCTGCCCCCTCCGCCTCCCCCGGCCGCCGTCGAGGAGGAGCAAGAGCCCGAGATCTTCGTGCTGGTCGAGGACATGCCCGAGCTGATCGGCGGCATGGCGGGCCTGCAGAAGCGGGTCAAGTACCCGGAAATGGCCAAGCGCGCCAACGTGGAAGGCAAGGTGTTCCTGCAGTTCATCGTGGACGAGCAGGGCAACGTGGTCGATCCGGTCGTCATGCGCGGCATTGGTGCCGGATGCGATGAGGAAGCCCTCCGCGCCATCCGCGAGGCAAAGTTCAAGCCGGGCCGGCAGCGCGGCGTACCGGTGCAGGTGAAATTCAACCTGGCGGTCACGTTCCGTCTTCGCTGAGGAAACGCGCTGATGAATTCGGTCGCCCCCCCGGGAACGAACCCCCGGGGGGTGCGCGTAAAGGAATGGTGAACGCGTTTTTATTTCACGGCGGGTTCACGTATACTTTGCGCTCCCTTTCAATCAGCTGTACACCATGGCACTCCGCAAGACTGACAAGGCGAATCTCAAGAACAAGTACCCCTTGTACGTTGAGATCGGCCTGTTTTTGACCCTGGTCGTCCTCATCGTTGCGTTCCGCATTGACATGACGGCCAACAATGGTTTCGAGGTCACGACCACCGAACAGGAAGTGGTCCAGATGGAAGAAATCATCCAGACGCAACAGATCGAGAAGCCCCCGCCCCCGCCGCGGCCTCCGGTCCCTGTTGAAGTCCCGAACGACGAAGTCCTGGACGATGAGGACCTCGACCTGGACATGTTCCTGGACATCGACGAAGCTCCGGACCTCCCACCACCACCGCCTCCTGCGGCTGTGGAAGAAGAGCCCGAGCCCGAGATTTTCGTGATCGTGGAAGAAATGCCGGAATTGATCGGCGGCCTGCCAGGTCTCCAGAAAAAGATCAAGTACCCGGAAATCGCCAAGAAGGCCGGTGTTGAAGGCCGCGTGTTCCTGCAGTTCGTGGTCGACGAGAACGGCAATGTGGTGGATCCCGTCGTGACGCGCGGCATTGGTGCCGGTTGCGACGAAGAAGCCCTCCGCGCCATCCGTGAGGCCAAGTTCAAGCCGGGCATGCAGCGTGGCAAGGCCGTGAAGGTGAAGATGTCCCTTCCCATCACGTTCAAGCTGAAGTAAGCGGGCCCGCTGCGGTGAACCGATCGCGGCCGTGAAGTATAAGACCCTCGAAGGGGGGCGCCTCCCGGCGCCCCCCTTTTTTTGGCCAGACCCGAATTGCCGACACAACCAAACCGCACTGGACGCAACCAATCCGGCGCTTTTTTTCGTATTCTGAAGGCATCATGGAACCCAATCGAAACGAAGATCTCGACCGACTGGTTGACGGCTTGCTCCGCGACCGGGACTTCCTCCTGGCGCAGGAGCTGAAGCAGAAGGTCGATCAGCTCAACGAACTGCTGGCGCAGAGCGTCCGGCAGGAGTTGCAGGTGGAGCTCCTGGTCGATGAATCCAAGGGGCGCGGCGGCCGCATGCACACGCACGTGGACATCAAGATCTTCAAGGAGCTTTGAATACCGGACCCGTGAGCCCCACCCCACCGACGCGTACCCGGTATGACGTGGGCGTGGTACGTTCCTGCTTTCCATCACTGCATGTGGGTGACCACGTGTTCATGGACAACCCCGGAGGCACGCAGGTAGCGAAGCGCGTCATTGACCGGACGACCGACTATTTCACGCGCATGAACGCGAATACGGGCGGGTATTTTGCCACGTCCGAGGCCTCCGACGATCTCCTGGTCCAGGCCCACGCTGCCGCCGCTGACCTGCTCGGCGCATCGACGGGTGACGAAATCGTGTTCGGCCAGAACATGACCTCGCTCACGTTCAGCATCTCCCGATCCATCGGACGTGAACTCAATCCCGGGGACGAAATCATCGTCACGCGGATGGACCATGACGGCAACATCAGTCCGTGGCTTATGATGGCCGAGGACCGGGGCCTGACCGTCCGGTGGTTGGATTTCAACCGCGACACGTTCCGGTACGACCTGGATGACCTGGACCGGCTCCTGACCCCGCGTACGCGGCTCGTGGCGGTCAACTACGCCAGCAACGCCCTGGGTACGGTCAACGATGTACGCGCCGTCACCGAGCGCGCCCACGCCGTTGGCGCGTGGGTATATGTGGATGCCGTACAGTATGTGCCCCATGGTGTTACGGATGTCCAAGCCATTGGCTGCGACTTCCTCGCCTGCTCGCCCTACAAATTCTACGGCCCGCATCAAGGCGTGGTCTGGGGCCGCCGTGAATTGCTGGAGCGGCTTACGCCCTACAAGGTCCGGCCGGCGTCCAACGAACTGCCGACGCGGTTCGAGACCGGCACGCTGTCCCACGAGGGCATGGCCGGAACGCTCGGCGCCATCGAACATCTGGCCTGGGTTGGGGAGACCATGGGATTCGCCGCGCCCGCCATGGAGTCGGGCATCGGACCGGAGGGCGCCGGAACAGGGAGGCGGACGCCCGATCCCATACGCCGCCGACACCTCGAAGCCGCGTTCCACGCCATCGCCGAGCACGAGCATGCCGTTTTCGGAAAGCTGCTGGATGGACTGCACGCCATTCCAGGCGTGACCGTGTACGGCCCGGATCATCGTGATCGCGTTCCGACGGTCGCCATCACGAAGTCAGGCACGACGCCCGAACAACTGGCCCGCCATCTGGGCCGCCACGGCATTTTCTCCTGGGACGGACACTACTACGCGATTGAAGTCGTGCGGCACCTGGGTCTCGACCGGCAGGGCGGCATGCTGCGGTTGGGCCTGGCCCAGTACAACACGGCGGACGAAGTGGACCGGGTCCTGAATGCGCTTACAGGCTGATGACACCCTCTATTTCGGCGGCCTGCCGGTAATAATCGACCACCCGATCCGCACTCTCCACGTGCACCCGCGTGGTAATGCTGCGCCAACTGCCCTTGGACGACGCGCGGACCGTCACCTCTCCGACACCTTCAAACAACTGTTCAACTTGCTCGGCTTTATCCTTGGGCGCAATGAACTTGAACAGGTAGGTGGTCGGCCATTCGTTCTGGTCATCCAGCAACGTCCGGAATTTGTCCCACCACGCATTGGATGTAGGCTGCATAGGAAAGAACCCGGTAATTTGCCTTTCCTGAACCGGATGCCCCGCAACACAGTTCCCAGGCACATCGTACCTTCTCCGCATCCCAACCGAACGCGCACGTCGCCATGATTCCCCTTCCCGACTGGGCCCCGAACCTCCACCCCCTGATTGTCCATTTCCCGATCGGCATCCTGTTCACGGCGGCGTTGTTCGACCTTGTCGGTACGGCGCTGCGCAACCTGGACTTTCCACGTCGGGCGGCCATGATGCTGTACGTGCTCGGAGGGATAGCCATCACGTTCACCTGGCTGACCGGCCGTGCCGCCGCCGACTCGGTGTTCCTCCCGACCGAAGCCAACGCCCTGCTCACCGAACACGCCGACCTGGGCACGTGGGCGTTCTATTTTTTCGCAGCCTACGCCGTGGTTCGTCTCATAACCTTCTTCGCGGGGCTGGAGAAGTCAACACCCGTTCGGCTCATCCAGACCCTCGTCGGACTGGGCGGACTGGCCCTGCTGACGGTGACGGCCGATCACGGCGCAGAAATGGTCTTCAAATATGGCGTAGGGGTCCAGGCCGTGGACAGTTCCCCGGCCGTGGTCATGGCCCCGGCCGACTCCTCGGCGTTCGGCCCGCAGGTCACCGACAACGGCGGATGGATGTGGCGCCCCACGCGGGCCGCTGCCTGGCAATCCGCCATGGTCACCTCCGGTGATCTCCGCTCATCGCTCGTGGACGGCGGCGAACGCGGTGACGTGCTGGCGCTCTCGGTCTCTGACGGCAGCGCCATGTTCTGGTTCGACCAGCCCCTGGAAGCCATCCAGGTGGATGCCAGCATGGACCTCTCCGGCTTCGACGGCACGGCCATGCTGGTTCATCATATCATCGACAAGGACAACTTCCATTTCATGGCCGTGGGCCAAGGGGAGATGCGTCAGGGCCACAGCGAGAACGGCGACCTGTATCTGATGGACGCCAAACCGTTCGATGCCGCCGGGTGGCACACCTACCGCGTGGTGGGAGACCAGACCCACTTCCGGGCCTACGCCGATGAAGTCCTGGTCACGCACGGTCACAAGGAGGCCGCCGGATCCGGATTCGTGGGCGTCCGCCTGAACGGCACCGGGACCGTACTCCTGGAATGGATGCAAGTGCAGCCGGTGCGCTGACCTGCCACGTTGTCAGGTTCGCAAACATGGTACGTTTTTCGCATCGATCATTCCTGATTGAAAACGTACCATCTTCTGCCGCTTTGGCGGGGGCGAAAGGATATGAACCTGCAGAAATTCACCGTAAAGGCCCAGGAAATCGTGAAGGCTGCCACCGAAGTGGCCGCCGCACGCAACCATCAGGGCGTGGAACCACCGCATCTCATGCGGGCCTTCCTGGATGAGCCGGGCGGCATTGTTGTTTCCATCCTGGAGAAACTGGGCGCCACCACCGACCTCCTGGCGCGTCGAACGGATGCCGCGCTCGACAAACTCCCCGTGGTCACCGGCTCCAGCGTGTCGGGCCAGTACATCGGCAATGACGCCAAGAAGGTGTTCGATCGCGCATTGGCGGAGGCCGGCCAGCTGAAGGACGACTTCGTGGCATCGGAGCACCTGTTGATCGGCCTGGCGGCATCCAAGGATCCCATCGGGGATGCGCTTCGCGATGCCGGTGTGACCAAGGAGGCCATCCTGCGCATCCTGAAAGATGTGCGCGGCTCCCAGCGCGTGACGGACCAGCATGCGGAGAGCCGGTATCAGGCGCTGGAGCGGTATACCAAGGACCTCAACGACCTGGCCGAGAAGGGCCGGATCGATCCGGTCATCGGCCGCGACGACGAAATCCGGCGCATCCTCCAGATCCTGTCCCGGCGCACCAAGAACAACCCTGTGCTGGTGGGCGAACCCGGCGTGGGCAAGACAGCCATTGCCGAGGGGCTGGCCATCCGGATCGTATCGGGCGACGTACCCGACGGGCTCAAGAACAAGCGCATCCTGGCGCTCGACATGGGCTCGCTGATTGCCGGTGCCAAATACCGCGGCGAATTCGAGGACCGGCTGAAAGCCGTGGTCAAGGAAGTCGTGGACGCGGAGGGACAGATCGTCCTCTTCATCGACGAAATCCATACGCTCGTGGGCGCGGGTGCCGGGGAAGGCGCCATGGATGCGGCGAACATCCTCAAGCCGGCCCTCGCGCGCGGTGAACTGCGGGCCATCGGCGCCACGACGCTCGACGAATACAAAAAGTACCTGGAGAAGGACAAGGCGCTGGAGCGCCGGTTCCAGGTGGTCGTGGTGGACGAACCCTCGGTGGAAGACACCATTTCCATCCTGCGTGGCATAAAAGAAAGGTATGAGGTGCACCACGGCGTCCGGATTACGGACGGTGCGTTGGTCTCCGCCGCCGAACTCAGTCATCGCTACATCTCGGACCGGTTCCTGCCGGACAAGGCCATTGACCTGATTGACGAGGCCGCGGCCCGGCTGCGGATAGAAATCGACTCCATGCCGGAGGAACTGGACCAGCTCGAACGGCAGATCCGGCAGCTGGAAATCGAACGGGAAGCCGTGAAGCGGGAGAAGGACGACTCCAAGCTGTCCCAGATTGCCGAGCAGCTCGCCAACCTGGAAGAGCGCAGCGTGGAATTGAAGGCCCGCTGGAAGAAGGAAAAGGAACTGATCGGGGCCATCCGTGAGGCGAAGGAGCACATGGACGAGCTCCGCGTGGAGGCCGAGCGGCTGGAGCGTGAAGGCAAGTACGGCGAAGTGGCCGAACTCCGCTATGGTCGCATTCCGAAACTCGAAGAGCTCGTCGACGAGAACAAAGCGTTGCTGCAGTCCGCCCAGGACCAGGGTGCATTGCTCAAGGAAGAGGTCGATTCCGAAGACATTGCCGGCATCATTTCCCGATGGACCGGTATTCCGGTGTCCCGCATGCTGGAAAGCGAACGGGCGAAACTCCTCCGCATGGAGGAAGAACTTGCCAAGCGCGTCGTGGGACAGGCAGAAGCCGTGTCCGCGGTATCGAATGCCGTCCGGCGGGGCCGCGCCGGCCTCCAGGAGGAAACCCGACCCATCGGCTCATTCATTTTCCTGGGCACCACGGGGGTCGGCAAGACCGAACTCGCCAAAGCCCTGGCCCGCTTCCTGTTCAACGACGACAATGCCATGGTGCGCATTGACATGAGTGAATACCAGGAGCGACACGCCGTGAGCCGCCTGGTGGGTGCCCCTCCCGGCTACGTCGGTTACGAGGAAGGTGGCCAGCTCACCGAAGCGGTCCGCCGCCATCCCTATTCCGTCGTGCTGCTGGATGAGATCGAGAAGGCGCATCCGGAGGTGTTCAACATCCTGCTCCAGGTGCTGGACGACGGTCGATTGACCGACAACCAGGGCCGCGTGGCCGACTTCAAGAATACCATCATCATCATGACCTCGAACCTGGGTTCGGAAGTCATCCAGAGCCGGATGGATGCGGCCGGTGAGGACTGGTCGGACGCGTCGGAGGAACAGCTCAGAACCGAGCTCATGACCGTGCTCCGCCAGCGGCTGCGGCCCGAGTTCCTGAACCGGATTGACGAGATCGTGATGTTCCATCCGCTCGGACGGGATGAGATCCGGCGCATTGTGGACATCCAGTTCGAGGACGTCCGTCGTCTGGCCCGCAAGAGCAACAACATCGAGGTCGAGCTGACCGATGCGGCACGGGACCACCTGGCCGGCATTGGCTTCGATCCGGTGTTCGGCGCACGGCCGCTGAAGCGGGTCATCCAGCGGGAAATCACCAACAAGCTGGCCGAGGAGTTGCTGTCGGGCTGGATTGAACCGGACGAAACCATCCGGATAGATGTGAGCGGCGACGGGCTCAGTTTCGAGACGGTGCCGCAGTCAAGCGCGCCAGAGACCGCCTGACAGCAGAGGCCTCGGTCTGCATTTCAAGGGCCAGGTAGGCGTCGAGGCTGCGCGTGAGTGCACGCTCGGCCTCGGCGCTGCGCCCCTCCTCCAGGAGCAGGATTCCCCACGTGTGCGCGGCTTCCGCCACGTCGGCGTCTTCCTCGCCCCACAGGGCGGCCATCATGTCTACAGCACGGCCGTATGCGGCGATGGCCTGGCTGCGTTGTTCGCCCTCCAGATAAACGGCGGCCAGATCTCGCTGCGTGAGCGCGGCATAGGCCGATGAACCCGCCTGACCCAAAACATTGACGGCCTGGACGTACCACCGCGCGGCGTCGGTGTGCATGCCGCGGGCCTTGTCCAGGATGCCCAGCCAGCGCAGGTCCATCCCGACAAAGAAATCGATTTCGCCGGCATTGGCCCGGTGGATGTCGAGCGTCCGCAGGAGGTAGCGCTCGGCTTCCGCGAAATTGCCCTGGGCCAGCAGGGTCCGCCCCAGGTAGCTCAATGCCCGCGCTGTCTCGTTGTGGTCCGGACCGTAGATGCTTTCCCGCCGGGCTACAGCATCCTCCAGGAGCTGCCGGGCTTCATCGAGCGATCCCAGATCATACAGGATGCTGCCCAGGTTGTAAATGTTGTCAGCCACCAACGGATGACGATCGCCCAATACGGACCGGGACATGCCCAATGATTCGCGGTAATACCGCTCGGCGGCGGCAAAGTCGCCCTGGTTGGCGGCGAATGTACCCAGGTTGGACAGCGTTTCGGCGATGTGTTCGTGATCCCCCCCGTAGAGCTCCCGACGCTCGGCCAAAGCTTCCTGGAGCAGGGCCTCGGCCGTGGAGTCCTGACGCAGCCGCATGTGGGAGACCGCCATGTCGTTGAGGGTCTGTGCGGCCTCCTGGCTGGGATAACCAAACAGTGCCCGCTGCATGGCCAGGGCCTCTTCGTAGAGCCGGACGGCCTCCTCCCACTCCCGGGTGGTAGACCCTTCGTCCACGACGTAAGCGTAGCGGTAGAGCGCCTCGGCCAATTCGGGACTTGCCCCCTCCGGCCCCAGCCGGCTCCGCAGCTCGCGCACGTTGTCCTGGATGAGGTTGAGTGCGTTGTCGTGCGAGCCCAGTTCCGTATAGACCGCAGCAATGGTATTGCGAAGCGCCGCCTGGAGTTCGACAGGCGTATCGGGGTCCTCCGTAATCCGCTCCGCCCCCGCATCCACGAGCTGTCGGACCGTCATGTCCCGCCCCTGGACACGATCCGGACTGGCCTCATTGAACAGGTCGACCACGAACGCCGTGATGGCCTTTGACTTCCGGGCTTCCAATTCAATCTGGTTGCGCTGCGCGGCCGTGTCGACCGCATACCGGACCGAAAGCCCGGTCGCCAGGACGAGAAGGAATGCAATCACGACGCCGGCGGCTACGCCGGCCTTGTGCCGCCGTACGAACCGGTCTGCCCGGTACAACACGGAATCCGTCTGGGCCGAGACGGGCAGCCCCTGCCGGTAGCGGCCAATATCCTGCAGCAACTGATCGGCCGACTGGTAGCGTCGGTCCATATCCTTGCGCAGCGCCATGAGCACGATCCGGTCCAGATCTCCGCTGAGTTGGCGCCGGAGCCGCTCCAGCGGCGTGCGGCGCTTCTCGGAGACGAGGGTGGGCGACGTGTTTGCCTGCTCGTCCTTGACCCGGGAGATGGCCGTGCTGGGGCGCTCCGGTTCCTTCTCCAGCACGATCTTCTCGATTTCGTGCCGGGCCATGGTCTGGAATTGGAACGGCCGATGCCCCGTCAACAACTCGTACAAGAGGACACCCAGCTGATACACATCGCTGGCGGTGGTCAGATTCCCACCGCGCATCTGTTCCGGGCTGGCGTACTCCGGCGTCATGACCCGCAACTCTTCCCGCGTCATGGGCAATGTGTACCCGGTCAGGTCCGGATTCAGGAATTTGGCGATGCCGAAGTCGAGCAATTTCACTTCGCCGGATGCGGTCACCAGCACATTGGCGGGCTTCAGATCCCGATGCACGATCAGGTTCTGATGCGCATAGTGGACGGCCGAACACACTTTCTCGAACAGGTCCAGACGCGATTCGAGCGGCAGGCGGTGTTCGTCGCAGTACCGGTCTATCCGTTCACCGTCCACGTATTCCATGACGAAATACGATACGCCGTCCTCCGTCTGTCCCCCATCCAGCAGCCGGGCGATATTCGGATGCGTCAGCGAGGCCAGGATTTGCCGCTCCACGCGGAATCGCTTCAGGATCTCGTCCGAGTCCATGCCCCGCTTGATGACCTTCACGGCCACATACCGCTTGAAGGCTTCATCGTCCCGGACGGCCAGATACACCTGCCCCATGCCACCCTTGCCGAGGGGGCGGATGAGCCGGTACGGCCCGACAACTTTCGGCATGGAGGACTTGGCGTCGTCCGTCTCTTCGGACTCTCCGGCCGCCTCCGCCAGGTTCTTCAACGCATCGCGCAAATGCGACGGGTTGTCCGTCTCCAGGAAGCCGTCCGATGCGCCTGCGGCATCCAGCATCCGGAGCACGTCATTGCAGAGGGTCGTGTCATCCCCGCATTCGGACGCGATGAATGCGCGGCGATCGCCCGGGGGCAATTCCAGTGCGGCATCCAACACGGCCTCCATCCGCTTCCAGCGCGCCTGATCCATGGCTCAGACCTCGCCGCGAAGGGCCATGTACAGGAAGGCCTTGGCCTTCAGCCAGTCCCGGTCCACCGTACGCGTGGACACGTCCAGCAGAGCCGCGGTTTCTTCGATGGACATGCCCCCGAAATAGCGGCATTCCACGATCTGGGACAGGCGCGGGTTCATCTCCTCCAGCCGTTTCATCGCATCGTCCAGATCGAGGATGTCGATGGGTGTTTCGGACCCACTGATGATGGATGCGTTCAATTCCGTGTGTTCCACATCTCCGCCGCGTTTCTTGGCCTTGACCCGGCGCGCGTAGTCCACCAGGATCTGACGCATGGCTTTGGCAGTCACCGAGAAGAAGTGGACCCGGTCGTTCCACGTGGCATCGGACCGGTCGAACATCTTCAGATACGCCTCGTGGACCAACCCCGTTGTGTTGATGGTCTTGCCCGGGCTGCGGAAATGCAATTCCCGGCGCGCCATGCCGCGCAACTCGTCATAAACGAGCTCGAACAGCTTGTCGGCTGCCTCCTTGTTACCGTTCTGGTGCTCAACGAGGAGCTGAGTCACCAAACCATCGTACTGCATGGGGGGAATGGTCAGGGTTTATATGAGGGTACGCAACACGGGGCAGAAACGGAAGCCCTGAGGGTGAAGCCGCATTTCACACGGAAATACAATAACGGAAGTGGAATGTTGGGCCACATGCCAAACCATTGTATTTACTGTGCGTTGACCTGTGCATAACTCGGTTTGCAAAACGGCTGTCTACGAACGTAATTGCTGTTTGCCCACTGTCGCTTGAGAAATACCCAGCATCCATGTACCTGAGCAAACTGGAGCTCCACGGCTTCAAGAGTTTCGCCGAACGAACCGTCGTCGACTTCGCCCCCGGGGTAACCTGTGTGGTCGGCCCGAACGGGTGCGGCAAATCAAACGTCGTGGACGCCGTCCGCTGGGTCATCGGCGAACAGCGCGCACGCATCCTGCGCAGCGACAAAATGGATAACGTCATCTTCAATGGTACGTCCAAAAGACGCAGTTTGGGGATGGCCGAGGTCATGCTGACCATCGAAAACACGCGTGGCATCCTCCCTATCGAGTATTCCGAGGTAACCATCGGGCGTCGGCTGTTCCGGTCGGGCGAGTCGGAATATCTGCTGAACGGGGTGCAGTGTCGACTGAAGGACATCACCGACCTGTTCATGGATACGGGAATGGGCGCAGGCGCCTATTCGGTCATTGAGCTGAAGATGATCGAGGAACTGCTGTCGGACAATACCCAGGACCGGAGGCACCTGTTCGAGGAGGCCGCCGGCATCACGAAATACAAGGTGCGCCGGGGGCAGACCCTGCGCAAACTCAAGAGCACGCAGGTGGATCTGGACCGGGTCCGGGACCTGACCGACGAGCTCGACAAGCGGGTGGCCTCGCTGGAACGCCAGGCCCGCAAGGCCACGAAGCACAAGGAGTACGAATCGCGGCTCCATTTCCTGGAGTTGTCGCTGGCCGGACTGGAATACGACGAATTGACGGGGCAGCAGACCACGTTGTCCGCTGAGCGCACGTCATTTGCCGAGCAGGCCGCCGGGTTGTCGGCGAAGGTGTCGGCCGAAGAGGCCACGCACGAAGCACTGCGGGCGGATCACGTTACGCGCGAGAAGGCGGTCTCTGAAGCCCAGACGCTGCTCAGCGACCATACGGACAAGCTGCGCGCCGCCGAATCGGACCTGCGCATAAGCACCGAGCGCCTGTCCACCATCAGCCGGGACATGACCCGTCTGGCCGAGGAGGAAACGACCGATGCCGCGCAGCGCGACATGCTGCTGCGCCTGAAAACCCGCGCGGAACAGGATATTTCCGATGCGCAGCCCGCCGCCGACGTCGCTGAGAAATCGCTGACCGATGCGCGGCGCATCCGTGACGAGGCGCAGAACACGCAGCAGCGGCACCAGGTGAAGCTGCACAATCTACGATTGGAAGAGCGCACCGTGACCACGCGGCGTGTGGAGCAGCAACGGCAGTTGGACCGGTTGTCGTCCCGTCTGGAGGTCATAACGGCCGAAATGGACGAGCGCCGCACGGCCCTCGAAGGGCTGGGTGCCGGCGACGGTGACCTGGAAACGCGGCTCGGCGAAGTCCGCAGCCGGGTCGATGCCGCCGTTACCGCCCGCAAATCAGCTGAAAAAGCACTGAACGAGGCGCTCTCGTCGCGTTCCGAGCGGAACGATGCATTGGAAGGGGCGCGCGAGGCGCTCCGTGGCGCCGAGCGCGCACTCGACGCCGCGGGTGCCGAAGTCGCCCTGCTCGAGGGGCTGCTGGGCAGCTTCGAGGATTTCGGCGAGTCGGTCCAGTTCCTGGCCGAGGAATCCTCATGGACGTCCCGCGAAATGCTGACGGTCGCCGATGTGGTGTCGTGCGACGACGCGGTTCGGCCCGCCGTCGATGCCGCACTCGGCGCCTGGGCCGGCTGCATCGTGGTGGAAACCGACGCCGAAGCCCGCGCCGCCGTTCGCGCCCTGCGCAGCAGCGAAAAAGGCCGCGTCACATTTCTGGTATTGGAGCGGTTGGCTCGGGTTGAGCCTTCGGCCACCCAGGCCGCCTCCAACGTGGGCTCTGCCGTTTCGTCCGGTTCGGAAGCAAGCGTTTCACCCCTCCGCGCGCACGTACGCACTACCTCGGACCGCTGGGCGCCCCTGCTGGACCTGCTCTTCCACGATGCCTGGCTGGTGGAGGGCGATCTGGACAGCGTGACCGCTGACGGCTCTGGCCGCTTCTTCACCGCATCCGGCGAGTGGGCCGATGCGCGCGGTGCCTGGCATGCCGGTGGCCCGGCCGGGGGCAGCTCGGCCGCCGCGTCCCGGCTTGGTCGTCGGGAGCAGCTGGAGGTGGCGCGCCGCACGCGGGACGCGTGCGCGGAGCGCGCCGAAGAGGCTCGCGGCGCCGTGGATACCGCCCGTACTGCGCTCGAAGCGCTGGACATCGACGCGCTCCGCCGCTCGTTGGACGAGCGGCGCGCCACCCAGGTGGAGGCCGAGAAGGAACTCGCCCGCCTGGATTACGAGCAGGAAACCGTTGTGCGCCGCCGCCAGGAAATCCAGACCCGACTGGCCACGCTCGAAGACCAGCGCACGGCGACCGAATCCGAATTGCAATCGGTGACTGCCGACCTGAAGAAACTGACCGTGCAGGTTGCGGAGCTGCAGCAGAAGCGGGGCGACGCGGAAGCGGCCTTCCAGGACATCGAAGAGGCCAGCCGCGAGGCGTTCGGGCTCTTCAATGAGGCCAACATCACGGCCGTGCAGACCCGCAACCGCCTGGACAACCTGCGACGGGATCTCGCACGGACCACGAACGACCTGGAGAACCTGGACAAGCGGGCCACGGACCGGCAGTCCACGCTAGCGACGCTCACGGACCAGAAGGCCACGACGGAAAAGCGCTGTGCCACCCTCTCCGAACAGATCCGGGACCTCCAGGAGGCCCGCGGTGCGTTGGATGAAGCCGTGTCACAGGCCCGGAATCGGCTCATGGATACCCGTGTCGAGATCTCCGACCTGGAAGTCCGTCTGCGCGATCTGCGCCGGGAAAAAGAGACGGCTGTCAAGGAAGAATCCCGCCGGGAAGTCCGTCTCGCGGAAATCGCCACCCGTCTGGAGGACCTCATCCGGTCGGTGTCCGAGGACTTCGAAGTCGACCTGACAGCGTACGAAGTGGACGTGGACGAGGATTTCAATCGCGCGGAAGCCAAACGCGAGGTCCACGACCTGCGCAACCGCATCCGCCAGATGGGCCCCGTGAATGCGCTCGCCCTGGAGTCGTTCGAGGAAGAGAAGGAACGCCTGACCTTTCTCCGCGAGCAGTTGGACGACCTGGAGAAGGCCGAGTCCACGCTCATGACCACCATCACGGAAATCAATACGACTGCCAGCCGCCGTTTCAACGAAACGTTCGGGGCCATCCAGGAGAATTTCCGCCGGTTGTTCGCCGACCTGTTCGGGGAGGGCGCCGCGGCCGATGTCGTGCTGCAGGACGAGTCCGACCCCTTGGAGTCGGAAATCGAGATCTTCGCCAAGCCCCGAGGCAAGAAGCCGAGTGTCCTGGCCCAGTTGTCCGGTGGCGAGAAAACGCTGACCGCCATCGCGCTGCTGTTCTCCATCTACCTCGTCAAACCCAGCCCGTTCTGCATCCTGGACGAGGTCGATGCGCCCCTCGACGACGCCAACGTGGACCGCTTCATGCAGCTCATCCGCACGTTCTCAGACTCGACGCAGTTCGTGCTCGTGACGCACAACAAGCGCACCATGGAAGCCGCCGACCGCATGTACGGCATTACCATGCAGGAGCAGGGCGTCTCCAAGCTCGTCGGTGTCAAGTTCGAGGATGGCCTGCAGTTGGTAGCGTAATCAATCCGGTCCCACCGAACGCTGGATGAGTTCCAGGATGCGGCGGTATTCGTCGGTCCAGGAGGAGGGCTCGGTGAAGCCGTGGCCTTCCACCGGGTAGGATGCCAGCTCCCAATCGATCTTGCCGAGTTCTATCAGACGCTGGGCCAGCCGGATGATGTCCTGGTACTGGACGTTGGTGTCGATGACGCCATGCGCCATGAGCAGCGGGTCCTCGAGTCCGTCGGCGAAATAGATGGGCGATGACTGCACGTACGCCAGGGAATCGGTGACCGGCGTGTTCAGGATGTTGGAGGTGTATCCGTGGTTGTAGTGGGCCCAGTCGGTGACGCTGCGCAGTGCCGCCCCGCCCCCGAAATGCTCCGGCTCGGTGAACAGCGCCATCAGCGTGATGAATCCGCCGTACGATCCGCCGTAGATGAACACCCGTTCAGGATCGATGCCGTGCTCCCGGCCCACGTACTCCGACGCATCCACATAATCCTGCAGATCGCGTCCGCCCATCCAGCGGTAGATGGCCGTCCGCCAATCCCGCCCGTACCCGGACGATGCCCGATAGTCCACGTTCAAGACGGTGTATCCCATGTCCGCCAACATGTTATGAAACATGTACTCGCGCTGATAGGAGCTCCACCACCGGTGCACGTTCTGCAGATAGCCGGCCCCGTGGACGAACAGGACCGCCGCGCCATTGGGCCGCTCCGGCACGAATATCTGGGCGGGGACTTCGGCGCCGTCGGACGCCGGGATATGCACGATTTCGCCCGTGCGCCAGGGATAGGCGCGCCACTCGGCCGTGGTCGACGTGGTCACACGCTCCGCCTGGCGACCGAACGCCTTCACGTACAGGTCCGGCGGCTGCGTGGTAAAGGAATACAGGATCGCCGCACGATCCCCGTCCGGGTGCAGCGTCGCATCGTGATTGCCGACGGTTTCCGTCAAACGTGTCCGCGTTCCACCCTCGACAGGCATCCGAAACAAGTGGCGCTCAAAAGGTGAACCCTCGCTGGACGTAAAAAACCAGGTTCGGCCATCCTTCGACAATTGCGGACTGAAGACCTCAAACGGGCCGTCTGTGAGCTGCCGGACCGCTCCCGTGACCACGTCCAAGGTGTACAGGTGGGAGTAGCCGGTCCGCTCGCTCTGGAAGTGGATGGTGCGACCGTCCGGCATCCACCCGATGCCGCCACTCCAGGAGCGAACCCCCGGCCCGCCAATCCAGGCCTCATCCTGCTGCCGGTCCAACACGGTCAGGTCGCCCGTGGACGGATCCAGACGTGCAATCCAGCGGTCCTTGTTGTCCTCGGCGAAGATGTCCAGCACGGCCCAGGCGCCATCCGGGCTCCAGTAAGGGCCCGACGCGCTTACAACCCGCGCATCCGAACTGTCCACGGCCACGCCCTCTTCGATCCGATGCAGCGGCACCACATCGTACATGCCAGGCAACTGCGAAAAGTCCACCTCGACCACGTCGCCCGTCGTCAGATCCTGAACAAACAACGGCCGACCCGTCTCCTCAATACCCACCTTCGACCGGGCGTTCAGGTCCTCGGCGTATCCGGATTCCGTGACGTAATTCTGGACGAGCGTGCGCTTGTCTTCGGCGCGTTTCCCGATCTGGAACGAGGCGTACCGCTCCGCCGGATCCACCTGCAATCCGACCACGAATCCATCCCCGTAGTAGTGGACGGGGGGCCAGGCGGCTTCGTCCTGCGTCCGGTCGCGATCCCGCTGCGCATCGCGGGCTTCCCGTTCCTGGATCTGTTCGCGCACTACATCGAACAAGTCTATCTGTTGCTGCCGGAGCCATGCATCCTGTGCATCATCCGTATTCCGGTCCGACGGGGCCTTGCCCGAGCGCAGGTTCGTGAGCTGGACAACCCGGCCCGTCGCGCGGTCCAACCGGTATACCTGCCCGCCGCGCTGGAACACAATCCCGGTGCCGTCCGGCGTGAACCGCGCCCCGGACTCCACATCGACCGTTGTCGTCAACCGATCGAGCGCGCCTGTCTGACGGTCCAACACAAACAGATCCCCATCGTCCTGGAAAACCTTGTATCGGAAATCCTCCGTGTAGGTGCCGGAGCCATGTGCCCAACCGGAAAACAACGGCTGTACGTCCCGTCGCTCCGCCGCAGGCACCTGCTCGGGTTCACCCCCGGCGGCCGGTACGCGGAACAGGGAGTCGGCCGGAAAGGCCCCTTGCGGGTTCCACCAGAAATGGATCCACTCGCCGTCTTCCGTCCACGAGACCGAGCGCGGACTGGAGCCCACCCACGTGGTCTGCTCCTGCATGATCTTTGCGACCGTGAGTTCGGACTGTTGGGCCGTGGTACGAAGTGCGGCCTGCTGGCCGGCGGCCGGGAACGTCAGAAGAACGAGAGCGACAAACGCGACAAGACGAACAAGCATGAGCATTCGAGCGAAAGTGAGCAGAACAAGGCAGAGTAGAGCGGAACCAAGCGAGCGCGGACGGAGCGCCACCCAAAATACATTCCCCTACTCGTAATCGTGCTCGAAGTACTCGATCCCGCGGCTGGGGCCAGAGGTCTTGCTGCCTTTCTCGCGGATTTTCGTAGCCAGGCGTTCGGCGAAGACCTTGGCCGGATCGTATCCGTAATGGCGCAGGATGTGGTTCATGGCAATCACTTCGCACAGGACGGTCACGTTCTTTCCGGGCGTCACCGGGAGTTTGACCAGGGGGAGTTCCACTCCCATGACCGGGTAGCCTTCATCGACCATGCCCAAGCGCGTGTATTCCTCTTCGGAATCCCAGGGGTGAAGGTTCACCACGACCTCCACCCGCTTCTGGTACCGGATGGCCCGGACACCGAACATGGCGCGCACGTCGACCAGGCCCAACCCGCGAATTTCCATGAAGTGCTGGACGAGATCGGTGCCTGAACCCATGAGCACTTCTTCTTCCTTGCGCGTGATCATGACCACATCGTCCGCCACCAGCCGATGCCCGCGCTCTACCAGGTCGAGGGCGACTTCGCTTTTGCCGATGCCCGGTGGCCCGACAATCAGCAGCCCGATGCCGTAGACATCAATGAGAGAGCCATGCACGGCTTGCTGAAGGGCAAATTGATCGGCCAGGAAGTCCCGCAGCAGGTACATGAACTGCGTTGACGGCACCGGCGTGGAGAAGACGGGAACGCCCGCGCTCGTAGCCATGTCCAGCAGGTCCTTCTCGAGCTCATTGTCCTCGGTCAGGATGAGGCAGGGGATGGCAAACTTCAGGATGTTGTTGAAGGCCTCCCGACGACGTTCCGGCTCCAAGTGCTGGAGAAAACGGTTCTCGGTATTGCCCAGGATCTGCACACGCTTGTGCGTGAACAGGTCCAGATAGCCGGCCAGAGCCAGACCGGGCCGATGGAGGCTGGCATCGGTTATCAGGCGTTCCCCATCGACCACGTGGTTCAGGGGCCGGATGTTCACGCGCACGGCCTTGCGCAACTGCTCGATGGCAAATGCGACGGTAATGGAATCCTTCTTGAAGGTCTTGGGCGCGCGCTGTGACATCAGGGTACCTCTACCGAGTCCAGGAACCGCTGTACGATTTCCTCGCTCGTGATTTCTTCGGCCTCCGCCTCGTAGGTCACCGCTACACGATGCCGCATGACGTCCATGGCGACCGACCGGATGTCTTCCGGTGTAACGTACGCCCGGTGCTGCAGGAAGGCGTGGGCCCGTCCGGCCAGGTTCAGGTTGATGGTGGCGCGGGGCGAGGCGCCGTACTCGATCAAGGGCTTGAGGGTGCCGAGCCCCACCTTCTCCGGTTCGCGCGTGGCCACCACCAGATCCACGATGTACTGTTCGACGCGCTCGTCCATGTAGAGATCGTTGAGCACCGAACGTGCCGACAGGATCCGCGCAGGGGAAACCACCGGCTTGACGGCCACCTTGTCCCCCGTCCGGGCCATGCGGCGCATGATTTCGAGCTCTTCCTCACGCGTGGGGTAACCCACCTTGATCTTCATCATGAACCGGTCCACCTGCGCCTCCGGCAGCGGGTAGGTCCCCTCCTGCTCGATGGGGTTCTGCGTGGCCAGCACCAGGAACGGCGCTTCCAACGGGAACGTCTTGTCGCCAATGGTCACCTGCCGCTCCTGCATGGCCTCGAGCAGGGCGCTCTGGACCTTGGCCGGCGACCGGTTGATTTCGTCCGCCAGGATGATGTTCGCGAAGATCGGTCCCTTCTTGATGGTGAAGATGCCTTCTTTCGGATTGAAGATGAGCGTCCCGAGCACATCGGCCGGCAACAGGTCCGGCGTGAACTGGATGCGTTGGAACTCGGTGCCGATGGCCTGCGCCAGGGACGATACGGTAAGGGTCTTGGCCAGGCCGGGTACGCCTTCCAGCAGCACGTGACCGTCCCCGAGCAAACCGATGAGCAGCCGCTCCACCATATAGCGCTGGCCGACGACCACGCGGCCGATTTCGGCCAACAAGTCGTCCACGAAGGCACTTTCCTGGGCAATCCGGTCGTTTACGGCTGCGATATCGAATTGGGTCATGTCAGATGTTTTACAGTATTAACGCGTCGTGAATCCCGTTCGTGTGCGACTCCCGGAATTCATCCAGGAAAGACGGCAAGGAAAATGGTTGACCGACAATCAGCAACATGCCCTGCTCGCCGGTCTGGACCACCCCGTAAATCCCATCCAGGCTGAGTCGTTCCGCCTGGGCTACAGGTTCGGTGAAAACAGGCCGTGTGGTGGACCAGTCATTCACCTGCGATGCCTGCATGATCTTGAGGATGGCACCGAAGAACTGCCAGTCCTGGCGCCGGATGGCCACGGTCAGTTTCTGCACATTCCGGTTGGACGACACCAGAAACCGGACCACGGGTCGCAATCGGCCCGGGATGGCCGCCAACGCCGCGTCCAGGTCCTTGTGCTCCAGGTCCCGCAGTGTGACCATCCGGGAAAATCCGCCGCCCTGGAGTGCCGCTGTGGCACGCCTGGTGGCCTCCTTGCGCTCATCCATGCCCTTCGGCGGGAATTGGTTGGCTCCGCCCGTGTCGAGCAACACAAATCCCGGGCGCTGCCCCGACGGAACATCCAGGCGCAGGAATTCCCCGTTCTGCGTATCGATCAACACGAACGGCCCTTCGTCGGGGAGAGATGCGCCAATGGCGTAGGCCGGACTGAGCGGCATGCCGGCCACCCGGTCCAGAATGTTGCGGGCCCGTACCCGGACCTCGGCATCGGTCGACTCGATTCCGATAAGCGCCTCCACGGCCCGGATGAGCGCAATGCAGAATGCAGCATGGTACGCCATGCCCAATCCGGGAGGAATGGCCGCCACCACCGCGAGATCCACTTGCCAGGTGTCCCGGGCAAGCTCGGACAAGACGGCGGTCACCAGGGCCTCCAGCGGCGCATCGGACGTCTCATGGCGGTCGAACAGGAATACCTCCGGGCTCCCCTCCACCACCAGGCGCGAGTGTTCGGCCTTCGACGGGCGGATGGATACCGCAATTCCTTGCCGCAGCTGCAGCATCAGCGCGAATCCATCGAAGTAATGCGTGTGGTCCGCTATCAGCCCCACGGATCCATGGGCGAACGCGGCCTCGGGCACAGGGCCTTCCATCCCCAACCGGTCGACCATGAGCGACCGCGACCGCTCCAGATACTGGGTCGGCCGGAGCGATTCGTTCTCCTGCATGCGGTTCAGCGCGTACAGGAACGGCTTCACGAACGAAGGCGTGGATTTACTCAAATCTGTCCCCGGAGGAGACGGGGTATCCGTTCAGGAAATCTTGGGCTGGCAAACGGCGCTTGCCGGCTTGCTGGACCTCCAGGAGCTCCAGCAGACCGTCGGCGCATCCAATGAACAGGCGATTGTCCTCCACCCCCACCTCACCCGGGGCGGGGGGCGGGCCTTGAAGCAGGTCAGGCACTGGATCGGAGGGCCGTGCAAGATACAGTTTCAACAGGGTTCCGTCATGCATGGTCCAGGCTCCCGGATACGGGGACAGGCCACGGATATGATTGTGCACCCCGACCGCCGTTTGCGTCCAGTCCACGCGGCAATCATCCGGAAAAATCCGGGGAGCCGGCGTCGCCAGGGTATCGTCCTGTGGCTGGGCCTCGGCCGTGCCGTCCAGGATCATGCGCGTGGTTTCCACCACCGCTTCGGCCCCGAGGACCATCATCCGGTCGTGGACCGATCCGGCGGTCTCGTCCGGCCCGATGGGCATGGCACGTTTCAGGATGATGCTTCCGGTATCCACCTGTTCTTTCAGGAAGAACGTGGTGACCCCGGTTTCGGTATCGCCGGCCATGATGGCCCGGTTGATGGGCGCGGCGCCCCGCCAGCGGGGCAACAGGGAGCCGTGCAGATTGAAGGCGCCCAGGCGCGCGGCCGTGAACACCGCAGCCGGGAGGATCCGGAAGGCCACCACCACGATGACGTCGGGTGCCAGGTCCCGGACCTGGACAGCGAATGCCGGGTCCTTGACCGACTCAGGCTGGAGAATGGTGTCTATGCCTCGCTCAAGTGCGGCAGCCTTGACAGCCGTGGGCGACAGGCGCTGCCCGCGACCACGCGGCTTGTCGGGGGCCGTGACCACCGCCATCGGGGTCAGACCGGCGTCACAGAGGGCATTCAGGGAGGGTACGGCGAATTCCGGCGTGCCCATGAAGAGGATTCGGGGTTTCATCCACCTACGGTACAAAACAGCGACGAGATCTACCGGAAAGCCTCGGCGAAAAGGGCCCCGTCCAGTTGGTGGCGAGGACAACACCGGTGGGCGCGAAAAGGGCCCCGTCAGCTCAGTACAATTTGGTGCGCTCGTCCCAAATAGGCACCAACAACTGGTAATCCCCGAATCCGGTCTTGTCCACGAAAATGAACTGCCGCCCTATACGCTCATAGACCCAGACCTCGTACGGCTCGTAGTCGAAGCTGTGCGGCTTCTTCTGGACGAAATCCGGCTCGCCGAACCGGACCAGGACAAATCCACGGTCGGTTCGCCAGCCATCATCGACGGCCCCGTAGTTCCGGTTGGCCTGGGCAATCCGGTAATAGTACTCCTCCATGCGCTCATTGCGGCTGGTCCCCGGCGTCGGGTCCCGCTTGTCCCAGAACGAACGGAAGCGCTGGAACCGCTCGACGTCGTTGGGGGCGCTCTGGATGAAGCTCAGGTCCCGCTTCTTGGCGATGTACTCCATCTGCGCGATGGCATCGTCCATGTTGGTTTCAATGTGCTCGGAGAGTCCGGACCACTCCGCCTTGATGGAGCGGGTGGAGCGGGCCAGTTCTGTACCGTTCAGGTCCTCGACCACAATCCGGAGTTCGTATGCCCCCACCTTCATGTCCTCGATGGGTACGGTCACCAGGTACTGGGTCCGACCGGACTTGACCGTGGCCGTCTCTTCCTTGGCATAGACCAGGTCACCCGGCGTCCGCATGACTTCCTGGCGGATGACGAGGTCCCGACCGCGATCGGCATAGACTTCGTAGAACACCTGGAACCCCGGCGATTCGGAACCGATCCGCCCGTCAATCCGGGGGACTATGGTGAAGCTGTCCTCGTCGAACGACTCCAGCAGCGTGATATCGCTGACGGCCACCGGCTGGCTGAAATCCCGGACATTGACGTCGAATTCGCGGTAATGGGTCTGGGAGGAATTCCGGTCCGAAATGGAGTATTCGAAAATGTATCGACCGGGAGCGAGCTCAACAGCCTGCGTGGTATAATCGTACCGATCGTCCGCCTGCGTCATGCTGTAGGTGTTAGCCACCACTGACGCATCCCAGATCCTGGACTGGACCAGATTACGGATGCGTCCGTCTTCCGATACGCGGCTCGCATCCAGTTTCACCTCGTAGGAGGCCGTGAACCCGTTGATACTGTTGATGAAACTGAGGTGCCGGTAGGGAATGCGGGTGTAGGTATCCAACCGTGTCATTCCGGGCGTCTCTTCGCTCCTTGCTCCGAGGACATCCACTTCGAAATCCTCCTCGGCCACCTGCGCCAGGACCGGTCCCACCGGAAGCAGCAGGACGAGCAGGACGACCGGCAGCCAGGACCATCCGCGTGTGTAACAGTCGGCCATACGGTGATTGATCAGCAGATTCGGGATTGGTACAAATTCAGCAATACGGTCCGCAATATCGGAAACGAATCCCGCTCCATCCAACACGGCAGAGTGGACCGTTGTTAAAGGCCTACGAATGGTGGGGCGGGGAAGGCGAACCGAACAGGGCCGCGACGAACCGGCGGCGATCGAAAATCTGCAGATCGTCAATGCCCTCCCCGACACCGATGTATTTTACGGGGATATTGAACTCATTTGAAATACCAATCACAATACCCCCTTTTGCCGAGCCGTCAAGCTTGGTGAGGATGAGTCCCGTGACGTCCACACTGCGTGTGAACTCCTCGGCCTGCCGGATGGCGTTCTGGCCGGTCGAGCCGTCCAGGACCAACAAGACCTCATGGGGCGCCCCAGGGACCTGTCGGTCCATGATGCGCTTGATCTTGGACAGTTCGTCCATGAGCCCACCCTTCGTATGGAGCCGTCCTGCCGTATCGATGATGACCACATCCGCGTCCCGCCGTTTGGCCGCGGCCAGTGTGTCGAAGGCCACCGCGGCCGGGTCGGCCCCGTGTCCCTGCTTGATGATATCCACACCAGCGCGTTCTGCCCAGATGTCCAACTGTTCCGTGGCTGCCGCCCGGAACGTATCGGCCGCCCCCAGCACCACGGTCCGTCCGGCGGCCTTGTAGCGCGCGGCCAGTTTCCCGATGCTGGTGGTCTTGCCAACGCCGTTCACACCCACAATCATGATGACATGCGGGTGGTTGGGCAGCGCCGCGTCGAAGGCCACCGGCCTGTCGGCTGAATCGCCCAGCAAGAGCGCCGCGATTTCGTCCTGGACCATCTGGTCCAGATCAGCGGTCGACACGTATTTGTCCCGCGCCACGCGCGCTTCGATCTTCCGGATGATCTCGACGGTCGTCTTGACGCCCACGTCGCTGGTCACCAGGATTTCCTCCAGGCCATCCAGGACTTCCTCGTCAACGACATCCTTGCCGGCGACCATTTTGGAGATCTTGCCGAACAGGGACGTGCGGGTCTTTTCCAGCCCGGATTCCAGCGTTTGTTGCTGTTTGTCGCGTTTGAATGCGTCGAACAGACCCATCAGATTTCCTCTTCAACTTCAACGTGGGCATCCGTCGCGCGTCCGAGGAGCACGAAAAACCGGATGATATAACGAACGAACGACCACGCCAGGAGCGCCGTCGTAATCCAGATGCATTGCTCGATCAACGGTGCGTCGGCCTTCAACAACACCGCCAATACGGTAACGGCAATGGCCGTGACGGCCACTTTCCCGGACCACAGACTCATGACGATCTGACCCGTCCTGACCCGGATGATGGCACCGCCCGCAAAAATGGAAAGGTCCCGCACGACAATGGCCGCCAGGAACCACAACGGCAGACTGCCCCGCATGGTCAGGGCCGTCACAACGAGCCCGGCAGCCACCTTGTCCACGAACGGGTCCAGCACCTTGCCCCAATCCGATACCGTGTCGGACCACCGCGCTACACGCCCGTCAAAATAATCGGTCGCGACCGCGAACACGACCAGCCCCATGATCCACAGCAGCGGGCCGTCCTGGAAAATCAGGACGGTAATCGGAATGGTCAGGACCAGGCGAAACAGCGTCAGGACGTTGGGAATGGTCCAGAATCGGCCGAGGTCGGATGTCGAAGCGGATTGGGGCATGGATTGGAAGAGGTGACCGCACACAGTACGCCCGTCGGGGCCGTGCGTTCATTTTCCGACGTGAATGGCCAGGGCCTGCATGGGAGGCACGACCACGGCCACCTGGCCGTCTTCCCCGACATCCACGGATTGACACGCACCCTGTGCCAACACGTTGCAATACGATCCCGGTGGCATGGATGTCGGCACGGTGGCCTCCAGGACGTCACCGGATCGGTTTAGGACCACGAACCCCCGGTCTCCCCGGCTGAAGGCGACCCGGTCGGGACCGTCCGACCACCACTGATCCACGGTCCGCGCGGGTCCTGTGGCGCTCCGGAAGCCCACCATGCCGGCCGCTTCCGGCCAGCGATGTTCGCATGCCCACTCACCCCCGTTCCCGACCGCGCCGCAATCCGGCACCGTGGCGGGCGGTCCGGCGCTCGGATCCTCGAAGCGATAGCTGCTCATGACCCGGGGCCGACCGTACGGCCACGCGAGCGTGAATACCTGCGCCAATCGGTACAGGTCGGGCTCGGCGTGGGTGAGCGCCGCGCCGTGGCGTTGGGTATCGTGATTGTCGACGAATACGAGGGCGAGCGAGTCGGGTGCATAGGCACGGGACGTCCAGGCATATCCGCCCGGCGCAAGATCACCGAGCGGTCGGCTGCGGAAGATCTCCGCCAGTGCATCGCCGAAGGTGAATTCGGTCATGGGCCCGTTGGGCAGATACGCCCGCACCCATTCGGATTGCTGTCCCCCGGAGTAGATTTCCTGATAAATCCAGGGGTTTTCATTGCTTCCGCTCATGCCAGAAGGGTCCAGGACGGATTTCTGAAGGATGGATGCGAGCTCCGTGGGCGGAATATGCTTTGCGGCATCGAACCGGAAGCCTTTGATGCCCAGTGACATGAGGTCCTTCAGATACGCCGCGAGCGTATCCTGGACGTTCTCCCGGCCCGTGGCCAGGTCGGACAGGTCCAGCAGTTCGCACGTCCGGACCTGCGTCAGGTCGTCCCAATCCTGGATATCATCGTTGGGCGTCAAGCCGCAGTGATTGAAATCCTCCCGGGTCCACAGGCCCGGGTAGTCATACGACCCGAAGGTGCTGCCCGCGGTGCCCTGCCCGGTGAAGGTGACCTCATCATGCTGCAGGTCGGCGTCGGCCATGTGGTTCAGCACGGCATCCACGTAGATATCCACGCCTGCGGCGTCACACCGGGACACCATGTCGGCGAATGCGGCCCGATCCCCGCTCCGGGTCTCCAGCCGGTAACTGACAGGCTGGTACCGTTCCCACCAAGGTCGGCCCTCGACGACATGGTTCTCCGAAGGCGGGGATACCTGGACGGCCGCGTAGCCGGTGGGCCCCAGGAACTCCTCGCATTCCCGCGCGACGGCATCCCAGCTCCATTCGAAGAGCTGGACCACGACACGGTCCCGAAGGTCTGCATATGGCCCAGAGACATCCACAGGTTCGGGCGTGGGCGCGGCGCATCCGATGGCGAAAAACAGCATCGCGCAGTGCATCATCTTCATGATCCATCCTCCTTAACCATGGACCAGGCCACGGCGGAAATTCCGAGCGAAACGGCCGAAATCACGAAAATGATGCTCTTCTCGGGGGCCGCGCTGACGAGCACGCCTATGCCCAGGCTGGCCACGAGCTGCGGAAGCACTACCGAGAGGTTGAAGAGGCCCATATAGAGGCCCATCTTGGTCTGGTCCACCTTCTGCGACATGATGGCGAACGGCAGGCTGACGGTCGCCGCCCAACCGACTCCCAGGACGCCCATCATGATGTAGAGCGCCATGGGTGTGGCGCCGACGAACAGGATGCCGGCATAGCCGAGCGCCATGACGGTCATGCACAGCATATGGGTACGCACCCGGCCAAAGCGCTCCGTGGCCGGCTCCAGCACGAAGGCCGGCAGCAGGGCACCGACAGCGCTGAGCACGAGGAAGCTGATGGATACGACGCGGCCCATCTGCACGTCCGAGAGCAGCGGCATGGCATCCTGCACATACGCAAAGAGATACACGAACATGGTCTGGATGCCCAGCCACGTAAACGAGTGGGCGGCAAGGATTTTCTTGAAACCGATGTCGCCGGCTTCGGCCCGGGTCTTTCCGACGGACGATTTGAGGATTGCTTCGGCTACCAGCCCGACGGTCACCACGCCAAGGACCATTTCGACCCAGTACGAATCGCGGGTCACGCCCATGAGCCGCTCGCCCATGGCGTAGACGGAATAGATGAAAAAGCCCCACAGCGGGCGCGTCGTGCGGATGGTCTCAAGAACGGAGAAGCCGGGCGTACGGACGGAAGGGTCGGTGGCGTCCAGGTCGGCTCCTTCATCCTGTCGCAGCACACGGGGCTCCACGATGAACAACGCCGGCACGATGGAGAACAGGAAAACCAGCACGGCGCCGGCATAGATGAGGACGTTGTTGTTCCAGATGGCCCCGACCGCGTAGGCCAGGACGCCGAACGTCCCGGATACGGTCTGCATCCAGGTATACCCCTTGGTGCGTTCCACGCCCGCCGGCGTGACGTCCGCGATAATGGATCGCGTGGGGTTGAAACTCACGTTGATGGCAAGGTCGAGCGTCAGCGCCACGGCAATGGCCACGCCCAGGATGCCCCCGACACCCATGGCATCGGAGATCACGTCGATGTTCGGCAGGGCCAGCAGCATGAGGGCCGAAAGGACGCCGCCAATCAGGATGAACGGGCGCCGGCGCCCGTTCCAGAACCAGACATTGTCCGAGATTGCCCCGACAATCACCTGCCCGAGGATGCCGGCAATCGGTCCGGCCGCCCAGACCAATCCCACATCGTGGATATCCAGGCCGTACTTCGTGGTCAGGATCCAGCTCAGCGCCGAGATCTGCACCGACAGGGCGAAGCCCATGGCGGTGGCCGGCAGGCTGAGCAGCATGTAGAAGCTCGTCGAGAGCCTCTTCTGGATTTCAAGCATATTCGCGTTCCGCGGTAGTCAGGGTGCACCTGCACAAAACAGGACTTGACCAACACAGGAGGGGCGGGGCGGCCTCCCGGCCGCCCCGCCCCCGATCCGTGCTGAACTACATGATGGACATGGCCCTTACTTGAGCAGGACCATGGTCTTCGTGACCACCTTGTCGTTGGCCACGAGACGGTAGATGTACGTACCGCTCGCCAGGTTGCGGGCATCGAACTGCACGCTGTGACGGGAAGCCGGAACGACGCCGTCCACGAGCGTCGCCACATTGCGGCCCAGGAGGTCGAAGACCTGCAGCGTGACCCGACCCGAGTTGGCCAGTTCGTACTCGATGGTCGTCACCGGGTTGAACGGATTCGGGTAGTTCTGGGAGAGGACCACTGTTTCAGGCAGCGTCGACTCTTCCGTATTCGTGGCGATCATGTCGTTTTCTCCACCGCGACGTACAGCGACGGCCGAAGGTGGTGTCGACAGATTGTCCACGAAGATGTACGGATCGTAAAGCGAATCCTCGTACGTACCGTCGGCCTTCAGCATGGCGCCGAACGTCAGGTTGACGACCGGGTTGGCTTCATCCACGTTCATCACGTGGTTACCGGCAAACGTGGACTCGTTGTCGAATCCGTTGACGCCGAACTTCAGGTCCACACCCCGCTTGGCCTGACCAGCCGTCTTCATGAGGGTCATCGTGAAGACGGTGTCACCGGCAACGGCGTCGCCGTTCGTTCCGTCATCCACCAGCTGGAGGGACGCGATGGCCGCCAGATTGGCGCCCCAGTCTTCCCATCCATTGGGGCTGGCAAACGGACCGTTTGCAAACAGGCCGTCGAACGAAGTCACCGGATCGCCGGTCTGCACGTCCGCAGGCATACCCGACGAGTCGGCCAGGTGATAGAATGCAGGACGGGCATCCACCTGGACGAGCACCTCGGTATCGGCCGAGAAGATGTCTTCAAACGTCACGCCACTGAAGAACGGAATTTCCGTTCCGGCCGGTGGGTACGTGATGTCAATGAAGCCGTTGCTGTCCGTATCCGGCTCATCGCCCCGGATGGAAATCCGTTTGTCGGCACCGCCTCCCAACCCACGATGGTTCCACCGGATCCGTCCGGTTTCACGGTCGTGAACTTGAACATGACATCCTCACCGACATTGAAGTTTTCCAACTGCACAATGCCTGTGTAGATGTTCGGATCGAGGAAATCGGCTTCGAGATTCGTCACACCGGCTGACCAGCCATTGAACGTTCCCGTGGCCGAAACCGTGGCACCGGCTGATGGGTCGAACTCGCCGTTCAGCAACTGGACACCCATGTTGACCGAGAACTCGATTTCCACGTCCACCGGTACGATGTCGGCCTCGCCACCGCTGCGAACCGCCGTGGCCGTCGGTGGCGTGGCACTGTTGTCAATCAGGACGTACGGATCGTACAGACCATCCAGGAACGTGCCGTCGGACTGACGCATGGCGCTGAAGACCAACGATACGGTCGGGTTGGCTTCGTCCACATCCATCTTGTGGTTTCCGGCAAACGTGGATTCGTTGTCGAATCCATTGATGCCGAACTTGAGGTCGACATTCCGCTTGGCATCGCCAGCCTTCTTGGAGAGTGTGAATGTATACACCGAATCGCCTGCCGTGGCATCGCCCTTCGACCCGTCATCCACCAACTGGAGAGATGCGATGGAAGCGAGCGTCGCTCCCCAATCTTCCCAGCCATTCGGACTGGCAAAGGGACCATTGGCAAACAGGCCGTCGATGGACGTCACCGGATCGCCGGTCTGTACGTCGGCCGGGAGTCCCGTGGAATCGGCAAAGAAGTAGAATGCAGGACGGAGGTCGACTTCGACGACGACGTCCGTATCGGCAGCGAACACATCATCGAATGTGATCCCGCTGAAGAAAGGAGCATCCTGACCGGCAGCCGGGAAGCTCGCATCCAGATAGCCATTGCCATCCGAGTCGGTTTCCGTGCCGGTAATGACCAGAGCCCGATCGGCCCCGCCTTCCCAACCTACCGAGGTTCCACCGGCTCCGTCATCCTTGACGGTGGTGAACTTGAAGTTGATCGTGCCCGGGGTAAATGCATCCAGCTGGACAATCCCCGTGTAGATGTTGGGGTCAAGGAAGTCCGCCTGCAACGTGTCCGCCGTTGCGGTCCAACCGTTGATGGTGCCGGTGACTGTCACCGCCTGACCCGTGGACGGGTCAAAGCCTCCGTTGAGTAGTTGTACGCCCATATTGACCCTGAACTCGACTTCCACATTGACCTGGGCCTGTGAGCCCTGGACAAAGAAAAAGCCAAGCAGCAGGATGCTGACGCATCTTGTAGCCATGTTCATAGTGCACCTCCTGATGTGCATGTGGTGGTTTTTGTGACCTGCTGTCAGGCCTTAGAATGTTGCACCGAGTGTCCACATCTGTGGCGTGCCCAACAGACCATAGTCCTGGAAGACATAGTCGAAATGGGCCGTCACCGTCGTGGATACACGGTACTGGAGTCCAAATCCTCCGGTCAGGCCGCCGTCGTCGGCTTCGTCCGAGAACGCCTGGCGGTAGCCACCGCGGAGAAAGAAGAATTCCTTGAAAGCGTATTCCGCGCCGAAGCTGGCACTTTCCGAATTGTCGTTCGGGTGCACAGCATCCATGCTGACCGTAATGCGCTGGTTTTCGCTGGAAACGGCGTCGAGGGCCAGGCCAACGCGGAAATTGAGCGGCAGCGGCCACTCATCCGTTTCCAGACTTGCGCCCAGCCTCGGATTGTTACCCTCAATGTTGGGATCGATGTCAATGGCACGCCGCAGGTCCTTGCCCGAGAGCTGCAGGTCCGAGCCGAAATTCGACATGGACATGCCAATGCGCAGATTCTTGTATCCGGTGTTGTAGAACACGCCCAGGTCCATGCCCAGACCCGTGGCTTTCTCGTTCCAGATTTTCTGGTGGATGTACTTCACCGTCGCCCCGGCTGAAAACCGGTCGGTGATGTTGCGGGCGGCACTCACCCCGATGGAAATATCCTGGGGCGTGAACAACTCGCCGGTGCCTTCCGGATTGGATATGGTGGTGACCTCCATTTCCCCGTAGTCCAGCACCATGACGCTGACGCCGATATGGGCTACGGCGGTCCGGAATCCGCTGGCGAGGTAGTAGAATTTGGACTCCACGAGCCAGTCGGCCCGCACGAAATCCACGGCTCCGGAGCCGGTCATCCGGGCCAGGCTGGCCGGGTTCCAATGCAGGGTGTTGGCCCCTCCTTCCACGGCGGCACTCGCCCCACCCATGGCCGACGCGCGCGCATCGGTCCCGATGGTCAGGAACGGCGCGGCCGTCGTGGCCACCTTGTTCTGGGCCGCCGCCGGGTCCACGACCAGGAGGCCGAAAATGCCCATGCCCATCAGGCCCGCGCGCAGGATGCTTCTCAGGTACTTGTTCATTTGATCAACGCGATTTTGCCGGTCGTTTCACCGAGTCCCGGCGCTTCCACGTGGTAGAAATACACGCCGAACGCCACATCCAGGTTGGTCCGCGAGCGGAGGTCCCATGAGACCGTTCCGTCGTCAATGAACCCATCGTGGCGCAACTCCCGCACCAGTTCTCCCCGGGACGAATAGATCCGGATGGTGGCGTCCCGCGGCACGTGGATGAAGTCCACGCGGCGTTCACCCCGTCCACTCGTGATGGTCGGAGCCAGCGGGCGTTCCCACGATGCCGCCGCCACGTACGGATTCGGCACCACCTTTATCCGGTCCAACTGCCCCTTGGCACTTTCGTCATCCACGTCCGATCCGAACGAGGAATACCGGAACGTATCCTTGTCGGAGAAGGGCTTGCGGGTAGCGATGGTGAACACGTCACCACTTCCCGGGAAGGTGCCCTGGTCGCTGTCGGCCCGGACGGCGAAGTTGAATGCCCGTTCGCCCGACGGCGTCGACTCGAAGATGAAGATGAAGTCGCTCGTGGCGTCGAACCGTCCGTTCGGCTGCGCTTCAAAGAACACGAACGGGCTCGGACGGTCTTCCGTCACGTTCCAGACGGTGAAGTTGGCCGGTCCGGCTACGGCCTGGGGACCGCGGCTTCCCAACTGGAATCCACCCGTCGACTGGCCCACGCCGTCGGCACCGAAGCGGAGTTCATAGTCGTAGGGAATGATGTTTCCGGTGAACCGCCACTGCGATACGTTGGTCGCACCCACGAAGAAGGGGACCATGCCCTCGGGCTCCGCCCAGTTCGTACCGTCCATGTCCAACTGCGTCGCGTCGTTGTTGAACGACAGCCGCATGCCGTCGAAAATGACCGACTCCGATTGGGCAAGCTGCGCGTCAGTCACCACGTCGAAACCGTTCCGCTCCACGTTGAACGTACTGGCCGAAATACCGGGGCCGAACCGGATGGTGTACTCGGTATTGTCCTCCAGCATGCGGGGATCAAGCACCTGCACGAAAACCTGGCCCGTTCCGGGTCCCGACAACTGATCGACGGTCTCGGACACGCCACCGGCGGAGTAGCCCAACACCGGTGCATTCGGCATGATTTCCACTACGTTGACGTCGGTCTGAACGGATCCATCTTCCCGGACGGTCGCCGTACGCGCATTCTCGGCCGGATAGAAGGCCTCGCTGCCTCGGTCGTAGGCCGTCACGGCGTAGTAGTACCGGCGTCCGTTTTCCACGCTGTTGTCCACGAAGGAGTGCACCAGCCCGGAGTTCGTGCCCAGGTTGAACGGCACGCCGCGCACCCGGTCCATGACGGTCTGGTCCCCGTACCAGAGCCCGTTTATGCCGTTCTTGAGGTCGAATTGGGCAATCGGCGCCAGAAGCGCCGGATTCCCGAACACATCGGTGACCGGTCGGGGATCGCGGAAGAATGGATCGGTGGATTTGTAGATACGGTACCCTTCGAAGTCCATGCCGAGCACGGGGTCGATGGAGGCCTCGGCGCGCGCATCCCAATACAGGGTGACCTTGCCATCGCCCGGCACGGCCGATACGATAGGCTTCTCCGGCGGACGCGCGAAGTTGTAGTTCCGGTCGTAGATCTCCTGGACCGTCTGCACGTTGTTCGTAATGGTGGACAGCTTCTGTGCGAAGTCCTCCCCGTTGCCGAATACGAGTGCCATGGAGAAGCGGTGGGTCTGGCCCGGCTCCAGGCGGAAATATCCCGAACCGAAAATGAAGTCGCCGTCGACGCCACCCTGGCTCTGCTGGGCCACGAGTTCTTCGTTCGTGGTGAAGAAGCCGGGCGTGAGCGCATCCCACAGGCGCTGGTCATCGTTCATCCGGATGCCGCCCGGGGGCGTGAAATAGAAGAACGAGGACAGGCCCACCTGGTCCGTTTCCGTGACATCGAGCGCATCGAAATTGGGTTCACCGAGCGTCGGCACGCCGTCCCCTTCACCGGGGTCGCCGGTACCGGCCACGCCGTCCGCGCCCACATCATCGGTGAGCGGATCCCAGTCGCCATCGTTGTCCACACCGTCCTGGCCCGACTCGTCGACCATCGGATTCAACAGGCCGTGGCGCACGGAGTCTTCCCGCGTGGCATTCCGGTTGCGGATGTCCCGGGCAAAGCCCACGTAATTCATGAAGCGGACCGGCGGGAGTTCTTCAATCTGACCCGAGAAATTCTGCTTGCGACGCAGGAAGTGCAGGTCCTCATCCTCGTCGATCAACCCGTCCAGGTCGTCGTCAATCAGGTTCTTCTCGACCACTTCCTGCTCGCCGATCTGGGACCGGATGACGACCCGGTTCTCCTCGAGCACCGAACCCGCACCGATGGTGTGCGACACGCCTTGGGATTCCACCGTGATCGTGCTTCCGTCCGATGGCACGTAGGTAATCCGGCGCTCGAACGTCGTGCCGTCAATCAGGACGACCGGATCGCCGGCCTGCAGCGTGCGGGGCTGGAAGTCCTGGGGTGTGAATACGTTGCCCTGGCCTTCCAGGCCTCCCGTCACGTAGGGGAATCCATCAATGTCCCGGCCGGGCTCCTCGAAGGGATCGCCGTCGCCGTCGTTGTCAATGCCGTCCAGATCATTGCCCGGGCTTTCCATGAACGCATATCCGGCAATGCCGACGTTCTGGCCTTCATTGCCCAGGAAGGGCGGGGCATCGTACGAATACACAATCCGGTTCAATTGGTCGAAAAAGGCCAGGTCATCCTGGGAATCGCCATCGCCGCCGGCCAGCGTTCCGACCGTGAGACCGGTCGCCACCCGGGGATAGGTGGTGGTCCCGGTATTCGTGACCTCATAGATGAAGAAGAGGGCATCCTGGGCCAGGAACTGCGTCCACTGCATGCCCCGCATTTTCACGGCCAGTCCCAACCCGCCCCGGGACAGGTCGGTGGAATCGGGTGCGAACTGCGGGAAGCGGCTCTGGACTTCCTTGTCGGCGTGGTCGTCGGCCCAGAAATAGGACTCCAGGTCGGCATTGAAAATCCCGCGGCCGAAGAACCCGTTCCACGGCGCGCGCCCCGTCTCCGGGTCGACCCACGTGGGCTGGTCGGGCCAGCGGTCCGGCCAGGAGTCCGGATCGGTGGAGATGGCCGGGCTTTCGTTCTCCCCGTCATTGTTGGCGAACCCGCCCATGGGCTCGAATCCCCAGAACACGGACCGGTTCTCGGGGTCGGTGTTCGATCCGGATCGCGGATGGCGGGGTGTAATGCCCTTCACGATGGTCGTATCGGCTCGTCCGTCCCCGTCCAGGTCAATGGGCACTTCCGCCACGACCACCGGGACCACGTCCCCCACATAGAAATCACGGGATCCCTTCGGCCAGTTGCCGCGCGTCTCCCCGACACCCGCCAGCAGGCCCGTGTTGAAGAACGTCATGGCAATCTGGTTGCCGTCGTGGATGTTCTTCTTTTCGTTGTCCCGGCTTCCGCGGTACTGCGGATCGAACAGGAACGCCGGCAGATTCGAGCGGTCCTGGGCCATTGCGTCGGTGGCAGGCGCGACCAACGGACCCGCAAGCAGCACGGCCACAAGCAGGAGGGCAAAACGTCCCATGGTGTGTGTGGATGCAATCATGATCAGAATCGGTAGGAAACGCCAAGCGTCACGCGTCGCGGCTCGGCATAGAAATCGGGGCGGGTATACCAGCGATCCAGGAACGCCGGATTGCCCTGGAACGAAGCTTCGTCCACGTTCTTCTGGAGGGAGTAGCTGGCCCGGCCGGTGTCGCCGAACACGCCGTACTCGTTCTTCCGGTCGAACAGGTTGTCAACCTGGGAGAAGACCTGCAGCGTGGCGGAACCCACGTCGAACGTCTTGTGGACCGTCAGGTCGACGTCCCACGTGACCGGTTTGGGCTGGCTGTTCAACTGGATGGTCGTGGGCAGGATGACCCCGGTCTGCTGCGTGGTCTGGGCAGGCGTGTACGGCAGGCCCGACCCGAAGGAGGACACCAAGCCGAAGCCCCAGTTGGCGTCCCGGTCGCGGTAGGTCAGGCTGACGTTCGCCGTGTGCCGCTGGTCCCAGTCCAGGGGCACGATCTGCTGCTCCCGCTCCTGCTTGGCCGCGGCGGCATTGAACACCGCCGCCGGATCGGACGCATTCCCCTTGGCCACCTGGAAGGTGTAGTCCAGGTTGAGCGACATATCGGTAGTCACCTGCTGGTTGAAGCGCAGGATGATGCCCCGGATGAACCCGAAGTCCGAGTTCACGAACTTGCCATAGCGTGCCGACGTGCCGGCAATCAGGATGGGGTCGGTGGCTGTTCCGGCGAGGTCATTGATGTCCCGGAAATAGGCGGTGATCTCCACGCTTGTGGTCGCCGTCAGGCCCTGTTTCAGGCCGATTTCCCCGTTGATGGTCTTCTGCGGGCGCAAATCGGCATTCCCGATGAGCCCGATGAGACCCGATCCGGACGTTCCCAGACGGAAGAAGGGATTGCGATACAGCAGTTCGAAGTTCGGGACCTGGAAGAACCAGCCGTACGAGAAGTGGACCACACCGGTCTCTGAAATCGGGAACGATACGCCGAGCCGCGGACTGATCTGGGTCTTGGCCGATGCCTTCGCGAACACCTCGTCGTCCGTCAGATTCTGGCGGCGTTCCTCGAACACGATGTCCGGATCCGTTTCATCGCGCAGGATGGGACCGTCCGAATTGAAATAGTCGAACCGCAGGCCGGCGTTGATGATGAGCCCCTCGAATTCAATCTTGTCCTGGATGTAGGCCGCGAATTCCGTTGGCTTCCGGTTGTAGGCCCCGTTCGTGACCAGGGCCTGATCGAACCCGTCCACCACCGGGAAGACCGCCGTGAATTGATCCAGGAAGTTGAGGTCATGGAGACGGTACTCCAGGCCTGCCTTGACCATGTTCCGCTGGTTCAACTGGGTGGTCACGTCCAGCTTGGCCAGGTACGTCTCCGTGGAGCGGCTGAATCGCCCGTTGTCCGTTCCGCCCACGGCGAAGTTCGAGGTCTGGAGGCCGTCGCGGAATCCGATGTACGTGTTGTCCACATAGCGCGGGTCGAACGGGTCCTCGTATTTGTAGGCCTCGAAGTCCGACCGGGTACGCGTGATGCCCAGCTCATAGAAGGTCTTCGACGACAGCGTGTGGGTCAACTTCAGGAAGGTCGTGAAAGCGTCCTTCTGCTGGTTGCCCCGCGCATCGGGGAAGAACATGTTTTCGTGTGTGGCTCCGCCCTGGAATTCCTCCCGGCTGGCAATCCCGGTCAACGCCAGTTTGAGGTTGCCGAACTTCCAGGTCACCTTGGCCTGCCCCGATGTTTTCTCGTAGGGATTCAGGGAAACCAGCGACGAATCGCCCGATCCACCCGGATTCAGGAGCGACAATCGACCTGTGGGGTCCAGCCCCACATCCTGGGCCTCGAACACACGGCGTCCGTACAGATGCCCGTCGTTGGAGAAATACCGGATGGACGAATTGAAGAAGAGGCGATCCCGCTTGATGGGTCCCGAAAAATCCGCTTCGAGGTTCTGCACGGCCGTCGGCGAAATGTCGTCGATGTTGGAGAACAAGGTGTTGTTGGTAGATGCGTAATCGCCGGCAAAGGCGCGCAGCCCCCCGCTGAACTGGTTCTGCCCGTCGCGCGTGACAATGTTCACGATGCCGCTCATGGCCTGTCCGAACTCGGCATTGAAGGCACCGGTCACCACCTGCACCTCGTCCACCATGTTATTCTCGATGGATACGCCGAGACTGCCGTCGAATACGTCGGTCACCGGCATGCCGTCGACCCAGTATCCCACCTCGCCCGTCCGACCGCCCCGGAAGTGCCCGTCCACGACGCCGGCCTGCAGGGCGATGACCTGTCCGAAATTCTCGACCGGCAGCGCCCGGATGTCCTCGCCGCTCACAATGGCCGTGGTCGCGGTCAGGTCTTTCTGTACCAGTGGACGCTCTGCAACAATCACGATCTCCTCACCCTCGAAGACCTCCTCACGCATGGAAAAATTGACCTCGGCCGTGAGCCCGGCGTTCACCTGAACCCCGGAAATGGTCTGCTGGGAAAAGCCCACGAAGGACGCCACCACATCGTAGGTACCGGGCGACACTCCGATGATGGAATACTCGCCGTCAAAGTTCGTGGCGGTACCCTGCGTAGTGCCGGCAATGAAGATGTTCACCCCGGGGAGACTCGTTCCGGTTTCGGCGTCCGTGACGCGCCCGGCAATCTTGCCGGTGGTCTGGGCCTGGACCTGGGTGACCCCCATGAACAGGACCAGGACGATCCAGAGGGCCGATGGATGGATGATGCGGTTCCTTGCCATGCTTACAGCGCAATCCCCTCCCGAACAGAAGCCGGCACGGAGGCACGGGTCGACTGTCGCTGGATGAGTGTTGGTGAAAAAACGGTGTGCACCGTGCCTTCCGACTGGGAAGCCAGGCGCTTCTGGAGCAATTCGAATGACCGCCCCCCTATGTCGTACATCGGCTGACGAAGCGTGGTCAATCCCACGTATCGGGCAACCGGAAGATCATCGTACCCCACAATCTGCACATCCGTGGGGCATTCCAGCCCGGCGTCCTTGAGCGCCTCGAGGGCACCCACCGCTTGTGCATCGGACGTGGCAAAAACGCCGTCCGGGGGCGAATCGAGCGCCAAAAGCGCTTTCATGCCGAGGTAGCCGGAGTGCTCGTTGTATCCATCATTCAGGGGATGCATGCTCTCCATGACGTGCGATTCCTGGAGCACGACCCCGGTGCCCGCCAGCCCCGCCTGGAAACCGGCCAGGCGGTCCCGGGCCGGAACGGAGTCGCGGTTTGCCATGAGGACGGCCGGATGACGCACACCGGTGTGAATGAGATGATCGGCAGCCAGCAGGCCGCCCTGGCGATTGTCGGACGAAATGGAATCGAGCTTCGCGTGGTAGCCGTCCACCACCACGACCGGCTGTTTCGAAGCCGCGACGAGCTTCTCCAACTCGCCTTCCACAGGCGCCGAGAACAGCAACACGCCGGCCGAGCGCCCGCGGTGCAACGCCCGGTCCAATTGGGATGACATTTCGTCGAGCGTCCGCGCGGAAAATACCAGCAGATCGTATTCGGAGTCGGCCATGCTGTCCTGCAGACCTCGCAGTACTTCCGCGAAGAAGTAGTTCGAGATCATGGGGATGACGGCCGATATCACATCCGTGCGGCGCCGGGCCAGACTGCGGGCCGAGGCATGGGGCTGATAACCCAGCTCGGCGGCCACCTTGAGCACTGACTCCCGGGCCTTGGCCGACACTTTGGGGCTGTCATTGAACACACGCGACACCGTGGCAATGGATACCCCGGCCTTGGAAGCAATGTCGTAGATGGTCAGTCCCATCGGAGGCGTGTGTGTAAGCGCTTACATAACGTGGTCACAAGGTTAACAAATCGTGTCCATATCGTCAAGTCATGCGGGACCCGAGCCGACCGAATGTCGTTGACACGTTGTCAGACATCATTTTACCGTGACCGATTTTTCCACGTTCGACGTCGCCTTCGCCATGACCGGCGATGTGTACCGCAATTCCCGTGCGTTGAAGCAGCTGGAATCGCTTACACGACTCGGGCTCCGGGTCGTCGTGCTGTGCCTGGAAGGCGAGGCTCCGCCGGTGCGACTTCCCGGTGATGTGGAGGTCCGAAGGATGCCGGTGCCGGAGGGAAGTGGCCCCGGTTTTTTCCGCATGGTCCACCGGGGCATGTCGGACATGTTGCGCGCGGTGAATGCACGGTGGATCCACGCATCGGACCTGTATGTGGTACCCGCATGCGCGCGACGCGCAAAAAACTTGTCTTCCGTGTCCTCCGCCAAAGATCCTGTCCCCTGGTCGTACGATTCGCGAGAACTCTATGCGCACGTTGCGGCGACCGCCGGTCGTCCCTGGGTATCCTGGTTCTGGCGGCTTCTGGAGGGCCGTTACATCCGCCGCGCACGGGTCGTGTTTACGGTTTCCGACCGGATTGCCGACCACCTGGCGGCGACGTACGGCATTCCGCGGCCGGTCGTCGTCCGGAACGTTCCGCCCCGCTCCACGCACGTCCGTGCCGCACCTCCGTTACCGACCGGACCACCCGTCATCCTCCATCTCGGTCAGATGCGTGCATCCCGCGGACTGGAGCATTTGATTGCGGCCATGGCGTTCGTTCCCGGGGCCCGCTTGGTCTTCATGGGATACGGCGCCGGAAAACCTGTGCTTGAAACCTTGGCTGCAGCATCGCCCGCCGCCGACCGGATTGAATTCCGCCCGCCGGTGCCGCCAGCCGATGTCCCCCAGGCCGCGGCCGAAGCATGGGTCGGCGTGACGCTGCTGGAAGACTCCTGCCTGAATCACCGCTATGCATTGCCCAACAAGCTGTTCGAATACCTGGCGGCCGGAGTCCCCGTCGTGGCATCGGATCTTCCCGAAATAAGGGCCGTTCTGGAATCCACACAGGCTGGCATGTGCGTGGATCCATCCCATGTCCGGGAACTCGCCGCAGCCCTCCAGCATGTATGCGACAATCAAACGACCTACCGGCCGAACGCCCGGCGAGCCGCCGAGCGATTCAACTGGGAAAACGAAGCACAGGCCTTCGTGACCCCGTTCCAGGATCTCCTATGAAAACCCCTGCCCGCTTCCTGCTCCTGCTCGTATTCGTCGCCACCGCCGCGACAGATGTTCAGGCCCAGATTGAAACGACCACGGACAACATGATTGTCTGGCCCTCCTTCCAGGAGGCGTTCGATGCGGCAGTCGGGAGCGACAAGATCGTACTCATCGATGTCTGGTCACGCAATTGCGGGTGGTGCCGGAAGCAGCAGACCGAGGTCTACACGCAGCCCGAACTGCAGGACATCCTGGCGACCCATTTTGAAATCGGACGCCTGGACATCGATGTGGCCACGGACACGATTTCTTTCCGCGGATACGACCTGAGTTCGGCGGAATTGGCTGCCGGACTCGGCGCATCGGGCACGCCGACGACTATCTTCATGGAGCCCTCAGGCTCCTACATCACCCGCCTGGGCGGATTCCATCCGTACGACGACTTCGTGAACGTACTGCAGTTCATCGGTACGGAATCGTTCCGGGAGATGTCCTTCCAGGACTACGTGGCTACGCTGCCTGCCGCCAAGCCCTGACGCTACAGGCTGCCGTTCATGCCGCACTGATTCTGGATGGCGAACTTCCAGGATCCGGGTGCCTTGACTTCGAAGTCGATGATTTCACCGTCCTGCAACTCGACGGTGACGACACCACCCGACCATCCGACACCGTGGATATCGTCCATCATGATGGTCCGGGACCAGCCCAGACCCGTGAACAACAACCGATCCGGCAATAGTCGCGCCCGACCCAGAAAAACGCGCCGGTCGGGAAACTTGGCGCGTGATTTCAGCAGGACCAGATTGTCGGTTTTACGGGCCACTCGACCAAAGGAAGGTTGGAATCAAATAGACAAGAACGTATCCCGGTCAACAACGGGTTGCGTGTTGCGGAACAACATCGAAGAGGGGACACGCGAGAAAACGCCAGAAGGTAAACAGTTCCCGAACTCACACGATCCTCAAACAGTCCTTGCACCACCTGCTGCTCGCTGAATGGGGACAGCAATCACTCCGTGGCCGGGGGAACGTTCTGGGCGGGACCGAACGCCCCGACAGCCAGCGTCAGGGCAAACAGCACGGCGATCAAGATGCCCACGGCTTTTCCGGCCCGCTTGATTTCAGCGGTTCGACCGGTCTCGGCGGTGACTTCCACCGGAGCCGACAGCAGTTCCGCATAGGTGGAATCGGGCAGCTGCTGCCGGTATGCCACGTCCAGCGGCGTAGCCACCCGCCGACCAATCCGCTCCAGCCAGTAGAGTCCGATCAGTTCATCGCCCACCCGGGGCGTGCCGGAAAGTCGCTGGAAACTGCCTTTCAGTTGCACGAACGTCGTTTCTCCCCGGTCCTCCGCATTCAGGGTGACGCGCATGACGAGATTCCTCAAGCGTTCCGGCGAGTAATCCACGCTGTCGGCCAACGCCTGCGAGGCGGTGATGAGCGGGACATAGTCGGTCTGAAGCAGTCCCAGGCGCTCATTGGCCAGCGTGATGGTGAAATTGCTGCCCACCAGGACCGACGTCGCGGTATCGAGCACTTCCAACCGATCGTGCGTCGTGGTGAAGGCGACCGTTTCGACGTGCGTACCCATGCCCGTCGTCCCCACGGGAACGACGGCCTGCCGCGGGGTACACCCCGCGACCAGGAGGCTCCAGGACAGGATGGCCCCCAGAATGCCCACGCTTCGTCTGTGCATATTCATGCCTTCATGATCGACCTTACCCGTCATGCCTTAACTGCCGTCACTACCCGGTCGCGGCCAAACAGGTCCTTGTGCACGTGTACATCCACGAATCCGGCGTCCCGCCAGAGCGCTGCCACGTCCCCGGCATGGTCCGTGTGCACCTCAGCCACGAGCAACCCGCCGCGCACCGGGCCATCACTCCCTTCACTCTCATCACTCCCATCACTCCCTTCCGCACCCCCGCCCCCCCGGAGCCGCGCCTGGCCCAGCGCCGCCAACACCCGGTAGAACACCAGCAGATCATCTCCCGGAAACAGCGCCAGGGCCGGTTCGTGCGCCAGCACCTCCGGCTGCATGGACGCGCGCTCGGCGGTGGGGACATACGGGGGGTTCGAGACCAGCACATCCAGCAGCGGCACATCCTGTTCAATCAACACATCCATCTGCCGGAATTCGACCCGTACATGGTGGCGCGCGGCGTTGCCGCGCGCCACACGAAGGGCCTCGGCGCTCACATCCACCGCCAGCAGCTCCAGGTCCGGCCGCTCCGCCGCAATACTGACCGCTATGCAGCCACTACCGGTGCCGACGTCCATCACGCGCCCGCCTTCCGGAGCCTCCCGGACCACCCAATCCACCAGCCACTCCGTCTCGGGGCGCGGAATGAGAACCCCAGGCTCCACGCCAAACAACCGCCCCCTGAATTCCGCCTCGCCCAGGATGTACTGCAGCGGCTCGCGCCGCACCCGGCGCTCCACCCACTCCTCGTAGCGAAGGGACTCGGGCCGGCTCGGCGCATCGTCCAGCGCGGCCATCAGCGCCGCGCCGCCCAACCCGGCGGCCGCTTCAAGCATCCACCGGGCCTCGCGCGCCGCATGCTCCACACCAGCCTCCTCCAGAAGGCGGCGCGCGCGCATCATCAATGTCCTTCTGGATTCGTCGGCCACGGTCCCCGGCAGTCAGATCGCCATTTCAGGAACGGCGTTGTTATATTGGTTCTCGTTCAACCCCTGGCCACGGCCTCCGATCCTCGCCTGCCGGAACAATTCCTCCGGCCTGCCCGATACGCACTCCGTACCGGGATTTTTTTGGATCCGGAATGTAAGCGTTTACACACCTCATGACGACCCGCGAAAAACTCCACAATCTCAGCCGCAACCTCTGGTGGTCCTGGCATCCTGAAGCCATCGACCTGTTCCAGCGACTGAACCGCGATGCCTTCCGCGCGACCAACAACAATCCGTTGATGGCGCTCCGCGATGCCCAGGCCCGCGTCCTGGAGGATCCCCAGTACCAGGCCCAGGTCGACAGCGTCTACCGGGCCTTCCGCGCGTACATGGATACGCCCGGTCCGCAGGCCCACGCGCCCCGCACCGCGTACTTCTGCATGGAGTACGGCCTGCACGAAAGCCTGCCGCTCTATTCGGGCGGACTGGGCATCCTGGCCGGCGACCACATCAAGGCCGCATCGGATGTCGGCATGCCCCTGACCGCGGTCGGCATGTTCCTGCGCGACGGGTACTTCCGCCAGTACTTCGACGAGAAGGGCCAGCAGCACGACGAATATCCGTCCATCGATGCCACGTTCCACCCCATGGAGCCCGTGCGCGACGCCGATGGCCACGACATCACCGTCACGGTGCATTTCGGACATCGTCCCGTGCAGATCCGCGCATGGCGTCTGCAGGTCGGCAAGACCACGCTCTATCTGCTGGATTCCGACTTCGGAGCCAATCCCTACGACCTCCGCTTCACCACACGACGCCTGTACCAGGGAGATCGTACGACACGCATCCGTCAGGAAATCGTGCTCGGGATAGGCGGTCTGCGCCTGCTGCGGAAGCTCGGCGTCGCGTCCGACGTGTATCACATGAACGAAGGCCACTGTGCCTTCCTGACGCTGGAGCTCCTCCGTGAGCAGAACCATGTGCCGGAGGCCGCCGATACCGTCCGCCGCCAATGTGTGTTCACCACGCATACGCCCGTCATGGCCGGACACGACCGGTTCGATCCCGGGCTCTTCCTGGAGAACATGAGCCACTACCGGCAGGAATTGGGCCTCAGCGAGCACGACCTCATGGCATTCGGTCGTGTGAACGCGGACGATCCGGGCGAGCAGTTCACCATGACCGTTCTCGGCCTTCGGCTGTCGCGCAGTGCGAACGGTGTGTCCCGACTGAACGGCGAGGTCGCCCGCCGCCAGTGGATGCACCTCTACCACACCGACAACCCGTCCGATGTCCCCATCGGGCACGTCACGAACGGCGTCCACCTGCCCACATGGGCCGCCCCCGCTTCGCGGACCTTCTTGAACCTGCACCTGGGTGATTGGCAGCGCGACCGCGACCAGGCCGCCACGTGGAGTCGTATTGAAAAGGTGTCCGACCCGGAGATCTGGGAGTACCGTCGCCGTCTGCGCAGCAACCTGATTGACTTCGTGAACGATTACACGACCACGCAGACGCTGCCCCAGTCCCCTCGGCTCCGGCCTGACGCCCTCACCATCGGGTTCGCCCGGCGCTTCGCCACCTACAAGCGCGCGCCCATGCTCTTCCACGACCTGGACCGTGTACTCTCCTTGTTCGCCGACATCGATCGCCCCATCCAGGTCATCTACGCCGGCAAGGCGCATCCGCAGGACGAGGGTGGGCAGCGCTTCATCCAGGAAATCTTCGAGTACACCAACCGTCCCGAATTCGACGGCCGCCTGGTCTTCCTCGAGAACTACAACATGGAAATCGGCCGCAAGCTGGTTTCCGGATGCGACGTCTGGCTCAACAACCCCCGCCGCCCCTACGAGGCCAGCGGAACGAGCGGCATGAAGGTGGCCATCCACGGCGGACTGAACCTGTCCATTCCCGACGGCTGGTGGCCCGAAGGCTACGACGGCACCAACGGCTGGTCCATCGGGGACGATTCGTCGCACGAGTACCACGACCCCGCCGTCCAGGACCCCCTGGATGCGGCTCTTCTGTATGATGCGCTCCAGAACTCCGTCATCCCGCGCTTTTACGAGCGCGACGAGAACGACCTCCCCACAGCCTGGATATCCATGATACGCCGCGCCATGTCCGGCCTCACGTACGGCTTCTCCGCCCACCGCATGATCCTGGACTATATTGCCCAGTATTACACGGAGCAGGTGGAGGCCTGAAAGCATGAAACTCTACGACCGGAAGCAGATCGGCGTCATTCTCAAGAAAGCCGCCGAGGATGCGCCCGTTGACGAGCCCGACAGCGCTGTGGGATTGTCCGTCGAGGAGTTGCAGCAGGTGGCGCGCGCTGCCGGCATAGATCCGGCCCGGATACCCAAAGCGGTGGCCGAACTGGAGTCGGCCCCGGAATCCGGTGATCACACGTTCTGGGGTGGTCCATTCGCATTCGACAGCCAGGTGCTGGCCAATGGCGAGATAGACGCGGGGCAATGGGAAGAGATGCTTGTTGCCATACGCGCCTTCTTCCGGGACAAAGGCGACGTCACCGTCCGCGACTCCGTATTCGAGTGGAGCTCGCCATGGGGCACAACCAACGCCGCCCATGTCACCGCGCGCAAGGACAACGGCAAGACGCGGATAAGCGTGCATTGGCACGGGCCACTGACCGCCGTACCGTACTACCTGCCCGTGCCCGTGGTGACCATCGGAGCACTCATTTTTGCATCCGGCGTCCTGGAATGGTCGGCCGTTCCGGGACTGACGTTCACGGCCCTGGCTGCCGGGCTGGCCTTCGTGACGGGACGCCTGTTCCTTCGCCGGAACATGGCCGCGGGCCTCAAAAAGCTCCGGAACCTGACCGCGAGCCTGGACCAGATAGCCGGCGCGCGTCCCGCTGGCGCCGACATCGCCGCGCCGCTCTCGGAAGGCGTTCCCACTGGGGAGAAAAGCGCCGATCCCGTCCTGCAACTGCCGGACGAGCCGACCGCCGACGAACCGGATTCCCAAGCGACGGTGCGCGGTCGGTCGCGGGCTTGAGCCGTTTTACGGCAATGTCCAGCGGCACGCTTCAGGCCTGTATGGCGCGGTGTGGCTGAACATAGTCGTTAAAATGAGCGTTTACGTCCATTGTCGACCAACCGGAGCAGAATCATGGCCACCGCGAAATCATTACATCGTTCAGAGGTGATCAAAGAACTCGACAAGATTCCGTCCGCGAAAGAAAGTTTCCGTCAGGGGTGGAGCGAAGCTCAGTCAGAAGAGACTCACCCAGTATCGGAGCTTTGGGAGGACACTGATGCCGCGTGAAGGGAATCCTCCTTTTGAGGTCCGATTCACGTCCGAAGTTTGACTCCATCAGTTGCTATACTTTATTAAAGCACGTGCTTTACATTCATATAGTCGGAACGAAGACAACGAAGAGCAGGCCACCGATTGCAAATCAGACGCAGAATGAGAAAATGTGTGTGAAACGTTACTGTATGCACTGTGTAGAAAACGCACTCTCAATCGAATGCCAGCCATGACAGAACCATCAGTCAAAGAAAAGGTCCTCAAGGCGGTGGGTGAACTGCCCTCGGATGTGACATTCGAGGACGTAATGGAGCAGCTCTTTTTCCTCTACAAAATTGAGCAGGGGTTGCGCCAGATTGATGATGGCCAAGGCATCCCGCATGCGGAGGTCAAGAAGCGTTTGCACAAGTGGCACACGTAATCTGGGCACCCCAGGCGATCGCCGACTTGGACGCCATCGGTAGCTTCATGGCCAGGGAAACGCCCCAATTTGCACAGATCTTGGTGGACGGGGTGTATGACGCAGTCACTCGTCTGGTAGATTTTCCGCGCTCAGGGCGCGTGGTACCTGAGATTGGCGACGAGGCAATCAGGGAAATCCTGTACAGGGGCCACCGGATTGTCTATGTCCTGAGCGGAAAGGAAGGCAGAGAGGAGGCAAAGGTGCTGACGGTGTTCCACTCGTCGATGCCATTCGGGGAATCAAGGTAAATCGGTCTTTCATGACTTTGGCCACATAGGCTGAATTGCTTCGACCGTTAACTTCACGTACCGGCGGAAGGCGAGCCGGGTACGAATTCGAAGCAGGATGGTCAACGTCATGAAAATGTGGGTGCGAGGTTGGATTCTCGGGGTGGCGGTCATCCTGAGCGTCGCCCTTCCGGCGAGCGCCCAGTCCCTCGTAAAGGACATAAACACGCTGACAAGCGGTCCGCGTCCGCATGATCTCGTTTCTACCGGAACGCAGGCGTTCTTTACCAGCGGGGGTGGACTCTGGGTAGTCGACGAAGCCGGTATCCACATGCGTCGCGTCTTCAAGGATTGGCCCGGCAACCTGCGGGGGTTCGCGCCCGATCAATGGGCTGGTGCTGCGTTGAATGGAAAGCTGCTGTTTCGACTTCAGGGATCAGCAACCGGGTTCTCCCAGTCGCCCTATTTCGAAGATTTGTGGGTCAGCGACGGGACGCCTGACGGCACATTTTCGTTGACTGACGTCAAGTCACGGTACAGGATCGGGCACAGTATTGCCCTTGGAAACCACGTGTACTTCCTGAAACACCTTGCGGACGGATATCGCAACTCCGTGAGTGAGCTGTGGATCACCAACGGAACGAAAGTGGGGACGGAACTCCTTGCGTCCTTTCGTGCCTCAGACGAAGGAATTGTTGAATCGCTCCATGAATTCGACGGTGCCTTGTGGTTCGTCACCAAGCGATATGGCGAGTCCAGGTATCCGGTCCAATACGACCTGGTCCAATTCGATACGGTCAGCCACGAGAGCACAACGACTGGTTTCACGTCATCCACATACATGGATATCACAGGCATTTCAGAATCGAAGCTGTTCCTGTTTGTTGGTGAAGATGATGGTGGTCTCGAATTGTGGGCCATGGACAAGGACTCACGCGATCCTCAACGGGTGCATGCTTTCCCGGATGACACCTACGTGAGCACATACGCTACGTGGGGCATTGCGACGACGAGCAGTCATTTCCTCTTCAAATCCAGTAATTCAAGGCACTTCAGCGATCTGTACGCGTCGGATGGAACGCCTGAGGGAACACACCTGCTGACAAACAAGATGGGAGGATGGAGTACGTGGAATCCCGGGCGGAAATCGGGCGTCGTCGGGAATCGGGCCCTCTTCCAGGCCCCGGACTCCACTCATAGTGAACGCATTTGGACAACGGATGGTACCGTGGAGGGTACCGAAATCCTGACGTGGCCGGAATCGGGAGATCCTTTCGACGTGACCGATGGGTTCACTGTGTTCAGAGATGAGGTTTTTTTCGCCGCTTGGCAGCGCGCAACGGGCTGGGAACTCTGGGCGACGGACGGCACGCCTGGTGGAACCCGTTTGGCAGCCGACTTCCGTCCGGGGCCTGAAAGCGGCTCGGTCGATCCAGTAGTCGCTACGAATTCCGGGGTATTGGGTACCGCTCTGGACCTGTCCGGGAACCCCCGCCTCTGGTATTCCAGCGGGATTCCCGGAAAAGAGCGAACGGTCCCGTATGTCACCGACTATGCCCGCAACAACTCATCCCACCCACAACGCTTCCGCCGATTTGGCAACACCGTCTATTTCACGGCAGGTACCGAGGAAACAGGCAGGGACTTGTGGAAAACAGACGGGACCCCTTCCGACACGGACTTGCTCTTCCCCCCGGTCCCCGACGGGCTATCCTCGAATGCAACGGCCATTGGCAGTATCCGTGACCACCTGTTCATTGCTACCGACGACAGTCTCTACTCACTCAGCCTCGAGTCCGGCCGAATAACCAATCTCAGTCTACCAGGGCGCGGCCCTTTCCATCCATCCAGGCTTCGCCAGAATCGGATGTATTTCAATGATTCAAGTCCGTACGGTCTGCTTTTTGCGCTTGATGAACACGGAAATCCCGAGTTGTGGACGTCGGATGGGACCGTGGACGGCACCCGGAAGGTATCGGCATTCGGCACGCCATCCACCCGCAACCCGGACTTTTCCCCGTACCATGACTATCTCGACAGGGTCATGGGCACGGTTGATGGAAGACACGTTGTGCTCAAATACGCGCCCGAAGGTCGATTCGTATACAGTATTGATCCGCTGACGGGTTCGATGGAGATGCTTCTCGATCCATCGTTGACCTTCGGTAGCGCACACATGGTTCAAGGACACAACACGCACCTCCTGCACTATTACAGGAGCCCATCAAACCACTTCTTTACAACGGATGGCACCACATCGGGAACCAAGAAGGTGGAATTGACAGGCGGGCCGGGCCTCCCGGAATCCATTCAGGAAGTCCACCAGCACCAGAACGGACTGCTCTTTACCGCAACCACGTCGGACACGGGGCGCGAATTGTGGTATTCCGACGGAACGCCTGAAGGGACACGGATTCTCCGTGACATCTGCCCGGGGGCATGCGGTTCAGTGCCCCAGGCTTTCGTGAGCGTGGGCGAGCATACCTTTTTCAAGGTCTATTCTGAAGGCGACGATCACGTATGGGTGACCGATGGAACGACGGAGGGAACGGTACCCGTGATCACGGAACGAACACCCGAAGGAGAACGCGATGTGGAGGTGCTCCGGATGTTTCCGACAGACTCGGGCGTACTCGTGATGATGCGAATGGGCGTTCGCAACAACCAGATCTGGTATACTGACGAGTCAAAAGGATCCGGTCGTCTGCTGTCGGACGGTTTTGACGATGGATACGAGTTCTCCGGCGACGTCCAGCATGGGGCAGTACTGGGCCACCAATTCATCTTCGCGGCCGAACACCCCATTTATGGCGATGAACTCTTCAAGCTCGATTTGCCGGGGCGCGCCACGTCGGTCGCCACCGAAAGCACCGTACCGACAGGAATCGGAATTGAACCGGGCTATCCCAACCCGTTCAGTAAACAATTGACCGTGTCGTTCGACCTGCCCACTGCCATGGAGATCCGCATAGAGGTATTCGACATGCTGGGACGCCGGGTATGGACCGAAGAGGCGACTCGCTTGCCTGCGGGCCGCCACACCACGGTTCTGCAGCTCGGCCCTGAACTGGCTTCGGGCGTCTATCATATTCGGGTTCGAGCAGACTCGCACGTCCGAACCATCAGAGCCGTCAAGGCCGACTGAACGGAGCCACTGACACACGACGAATGACGCAAAATTGACGGCGTATATGCCCGGGCCCTACTTTGACGTCGCGTCAATCAGTCCCCCGTCCGTCCAATCATCGGCTCCTACCCATGCGCCTCAAAATGACCCTCTTCCTCGCGATCTTCGCGAGCCTGCTCTGGACCTCCCCGGCCGCCGCCCAGGAGGCGGCGTATGACAGCGTGGTGACCGCATCGGCCCAAACCGACCCCGGGCTGTTCCTCGTGCACCAGGTCGACGGGAAGATCCTGTTCGAGATTCCCGATGCCATGCTCGGCCGGGACATGCTCATCATGAGCCGCTATGACAAGACGCAGGACGGGTATGCGAATGTCGGGGCGAACATGGCCGGCAACCTCCTCGTGCGCTGGGAACGCCGGCACGACCGGATCCTGCTGAGAGGCGTATCCCATTCCATGACGGCCGACCCCGATGACCGGGTCAGCCTTGCCGTCGAGAACTCCTCATTCGCGAGCGTGATCGAGGCCTTCCCCATCCTCACGCGGGGTGACGGGACCTCGGTGGTGGACGTCACGGACCTGTACCTGGGCGACCACCCCAGCTTCTCCATGCCGCGCAGCCGCCGCACCCAACTCAACGTCCGCTCCTACGACCGGGACCGGAGCTGGCTTGAATTCACCCGGAGCTTCCCCATCAACGTGGAAGTCCGCGTGGTACGCACGTATGCGGCCGACTCACCTCCCTCGGCAGGCCGGGGCGGAGCGGTATCCTTCGAAGTGAATCATTCGATGATCCTCCTTCCGGAAGAGCCGATGATGCCCCGTCTCCACGATGAACGGGTCACCTACATCAGCACCAGCCGGACCGACTTCTCCAGCGATTTCCAGGGCGTTCGGCCCGAACGATACATCCGCCGGTATCGCATGGAGCCATCGGATCCGGAAGCCTGGGCAAGGGGCGAGCTCGTGGATCCGGTCCGCCCCTGGATCTGGTACATAGACCCCGCAACGCCGGAAGAGTGGATTCCCTACTACATCGCCGGTGTCGAGGAGTGGCAGGAAGCATTCGAACTCGCCGGGTTCAAGAACGCCATCCAGGCGCGCCTGGCCCCGACACCCGAGGAGGACCCTGAGTTTTCCCTTCTCGATGCGCGCTACTCCGTCATCCGATACGTCCCGACCACCACGCGGTCCGCGAATTCGGGCGGGGACGTCGTCGACCCACGGTCGGGCGAGGTCATCCGCGCCCATACGAACATGTACCACGGGCTCGACGAGCGCCTGCGCTGGTGGCTGCTGTCCCAGGTCGGCGCGGCAAACCCTGCCTTCCAGACGAACAAGCTGTCCGAGGAAGACATGGGCGAAGCCATCCGGTACGTGGTATCGCATGAAACCGCCCACTCCGTCGGGCTCCCGCACAACCAGATGGCCAACTTCGTCTTCCCGGTCGATTCGTTGCGCAGCCGGGAGTTCGTGGAACGGATGGGACACTCCGGTTCATCCGTGGGCCGGACCCGCTACAATTACGTCGCCCAGCCGGGCGACAACGTGCCCCCGGAGCGTCGGATAGGCCTCTGGGACAAGTTCGCTGTCATGTGGGGCTACCGGCCCATCCCTGAAGCCACCACGCCGCGGGAAGAGTTCGAAACCCTGAACCAGTGGATCGTGGAGCGCTCCCATCTCCCGTGGTTCCGCTCGGCTGAAGCCCTGTTCGGAATGGATGTGGAGTGGGACCCCAAGCGGATGACGGAGGGCATTTCGGATGATCCCGTTGAGGCGGCCGAATGGGGCATGCGGAATCTGCGCTACGCCGCCGAAAACCTCATGGACTGGGTGCTGGCCCCCGGCGATGACTACTACGAGCTCGAAACGCATCACCTCCAACTCCTCACCCAGTGGAATCGATACGCCGAGCATGCGGCGGCGGCTGTCGGCGGCTCCTGGACCCATTACAAACGCTTCGGCGAGGAAGGCTGGGTCTACACACCCGTCGAGCCCGAGTATCAACGGAAAGCCATGCAATTCCTGGACGAACACGTCCTCCAGACGCCGGATTGGGCCCTGCAAATCGATCAGCTTCGCCGGATTGAGCATGCGGGCGTCGTCGAGCGGGTACGCGCCTACCAGGAACTGGCCGTCCAACGCCTCCTGAATCATGCGCGACTGGCCCGGATGATCGAGCACGAAGCCTTCCTGGGCGACGAGACCTACCGGCCGGCCGACATGCTGGATGATACGCGCCGCATCGTCTGGCGCGAGGTGGCCACCCGATCGGCCATCGATACATACCGGCGCAACCTCCAGCGGGCGTATCTCGACCAAGCGCATCATCTCCTGCAGGAAGCCGAGTCAGACCACTGGAATCCCCCGGGATCCGGCAACCTGCGCGTCGGCCGCAACGACGATCCGCCCCTGAACGCCGATCTCCACATCGGGCAGTCCGACATCCGGCCGCTCGTCCGTGACCAACTCCATCAACTCCAGGGCGAGCTGGAAGCCGCCCTCGCCGCCGGCGTCCGGGACCGCATGACCCGCATCCACCTGGAAGATGCGCTCGTCCGGATTGAAAAGGCGTTGGAATAGAAGATCATCGAACCGGTAGTCAGTATAACGGAGACTATGTACCCGGTAAGGTTGAGGTATCGTCGCCGGTGCCGGAACACAGGCCCGGTTCACCGATGAGGAGCCTCAAATGCACAGCATTTGGAGATCCGAAGCGGTGCAATCGGGCCGTCAACCCTGTCCAGTGCCTGACCGACTGAAATGAACCCGGAAATCCACTATCGCACCGCTGTCAAGGAAGACCTCGGCACCCTGATCTGGCTTCTTTCGGATGATGCGCTTGGCGCGACACGCGAGCACGCCGACGCGGAGCGGATGCAGGACTACAGCGCGGCATTCGATGCGATCTCAGGGGACCCGAACAACCAGCTGGTGGTCGCCGAACGGGAGGGCACGGTCATCGCCGTCCTGCAGCTGACGTACATCCCGAACCTGACGTACACCGGCAGCTGGCGGGCACAGATAGAAGGCGTCCGCGTCGACCGGAATGAGCGAGGACGGGGCGTCGGGCGGGCGCTGGTACAGCACGCCATCCAGCTGGCGAGCGAACGCGGTTGCCTCATCGTGCAGCTCACCACGGACAAGCGCAGACCAGCCGCCCTGGAATTCTACCGGGAGCTCGGCTTTGAAGCCACCCATGAAGGAATGAAGCTTTGGCTATAGAAGGCCCGGTTCACCGATGAGGAGCCTCAAATGCGCAGCATTTGGAGATCCGAAGCGGTAGGACCGGGCCGACAGAACCAGAACAACTGCGGTAGGACCGGGCCGAATGCCGCACTTCAGCTATATGATTTTAAAGCAGACACTTAAAATACTTGTAGTAAGCGGAATGCTTCTTTGAAGCCACCCACGAGGGGATGAAGCTCTGGCTGTGAGAGGCCCGGTTCACCGATGAGGAGCCTCAAATGCGCAGCATTTGGAGATCCGAAGCGGTAGGACCGGGCCGAACAAACCTAAAGCAATCCCTCGCCCCTGGCCCACACCGTAAACGACTCAACCAGCTGATCGAACGACTCCAGCGCGAAGAGCAACGGCTGCACGTGCCAGACCTCATAGTCCTGCCGGATGACCCGGTCAATCGAGAACGGCACCACTTCGACATCGTCGGAAAGCGCATGCTCCAGTTCGCCCTTCGAACTCATGATGCCCGCGCCAAACACGCGCAAGCCCTTCGTTTCGCGGATCAATCCGAACTCGATGGTGAACCAGTGCAGCCGCTCCAACGCCAGACGCTGTTCGCCGACCGCGCGCAGGGCCGCCTGCCCGAAGAAGTGGTAGAAATCGGCGACCGCCGGTTCCGTGAGCATGGGCATGTGTCCGAACATGTCGTGGAAGCAATCGGGAGCCGGCGTGTAGTCCAACTCGTGCTTCTCCCGGATATAGTCCGTAGAGGGAAACGTCCGTTCGGAAATCAGGCGAAAGAAATCCCGCTCGTGGAGCAAACCCGGAATCCGCGCAATGCGCCAACCCGTGGCGCGCTCCATGCTGGCACTCAGGTCGCGCAGCAAGGGGATCCGGTCATGGCTCATGTCCAGCGTCCCGATCCCGTCCAGGAAGGCCTGCCCGGCCCGGCCCGGCAGCAATTGCTTCTGACGCTCAAACAAGTAGCGCCAGTTCTCATGCATGTACGGCGTATAGGCCGGCGGCTCGATGGCGTCGCCAATGGGCGGATCGCCGTCCAGGTAGTGCGGAATACACCGGGGGTCTACGCCCTCATCGGCTGCCTTCTCGTAAGCTGACTTGACTTCCATCCCCGTCTCCAAATCCTTGATGAACACTGTTAACCGGCCCCATGGATCACATACGATCCATCTTCGAATCTGTTCAGGTGCCTGCTTACGTCAACAATCCCGCCACCAGGAACGCCACGAAGCTGACACCCGCGAGCGCGATCGTATAGGGCAACTGGGTATTGATGTGATCCACGTGATCACTCGCCGCTGACATGGAGGCGATGAGCGACGTATCGGACAGCGGGGAAGCATGGTCACCGAACACGCCGCCGGCAAGCACCGCGCCGAGCATCAACGGCAATGAGATCCCGAGGCCCTCGGCCAGGGGCAGCGCAATCGGTATCAGGATGGCAAACCCGGTCCAGGACGAGCCGAGCGTGAAGGCCACGAAGCATCCCACCAGGAATACCATGCCAGGCAGCCAGAAGGTCGGCCAATCGTCGCCCAGCAGACCCACCACATACGGACCCATTTCCAGGGCCCGACTCACCTGACCAAGCGCGAAGGCCAGCGCCACAAGCAGCACCATGCCGACCATGCCGCCCGACCCCTTCAGAACCAACGCCATGGAGTCGACCGGTGTCATGAGCGCCTTCCCGTCCGTGCCGCTGCCCGGCAGCGCGTACATGATCATGCCGACCGCAACACTCGCGCAGACGGCCCACAAGGCCGCTGTCGACCCGCTGCCTTGCATGATTTCCCCGTCGCCCGTGACATACAGGCCCACGACGATCATCCCGATCATCACGGCTATGGGCACCAACAGGTTGCGGGCGCGACTCGGCGCCCGGGCCAAGGGCTCCAGGCCCACGACTTCATCGGCCACGAGCGGTACCGCGCCCTCGCGAAGCAAGGCGCCCGTCGTCTCGGCGCGGATTTCAGCGCGCTTCATGCTTCCGAACCGCCAGCCGAACAGCGCCGTGCCCAGCGAGAAGAGGATGGCCAGCAGCGCGTAAAAATTGAAGAACAGCGATTCAACGAGCAGGCCCACCGCACCGGCTGTAATGCCCTGGGCAGCCAACAGGCCCAGTACATAGGCCCCCCATCCGTTCATGGGAATGGACATGCACACCGGCGCGCTGGTGGAGTCGGCGTACCACGCCAGCTTCTCCCGGGGGATCTTGAGTTTGTCGAAGAGCGGCCGGTTGACAGCGCCCACAATCAGGCACGTAATGCTGGATTCCACGAAAATGACCATGCCCACCATCCAGGCCATGAGCTCGGCACCACGACGGGTCTGCCCGAAGCCGCGTTGCTGGGCCCACGCAATGAAACCGGCCACGCCGCCCGATGCCTGCACGAGCGCAATCAGACCGCCCACCAACATGCTGAAGAGCAGGATCCGCGTGTTGCTTGCATCCTGGAAGACGAGTACCATTTGATCCAGGAGTTCACGGAGCCCTGCGAGCGGGTTGCCGCCGACCAGGATGGTGGTCCCGAGCCAGAGCCCGGTGAGCAGCGACAAATAGACTTCTTTCGACCAGAGTGCCAGGACGATGGCGACAATGGGAGGAAGCAATACAATCCATTCCATGCGCGAAAGGGAGTTTTGGTGCGACGGGTTTCGTGTGCTGGTGTCACTGCCTGGGGCAAACCATAATGTAGCGGCTGCCGCGGATGAACGCACCCTCAACCGGACTTGCGCGTACGATGGCGTCTGTGCATCCACCCACATGTCATGACCAAGAAGAAAAACAACGGGTTTGAACAGGCGTCCCGGTTCACTCAGAGCGTGATCGATGAACTGGGCTCATCCGACTTTCCCCATACCTTCACCCGGGACCTCAAGGAGACCTACGAATTCTACCTGGACGATGCCGAGCGTCAGAAACTCGCCTCCATGGGCCGGTTTTCGCGGAGCGTGTGCTCCACGTGGTACCTCATGCGTGGGCTGTTCCTGAAGCTCACGCCGGTCCGGCGGATGTTCCTCATTGGCTCGGTCCTCCTGGTGTGGCTCGGATTGACGGATGAACCCTTGCAGGTCATTGGCGGATTCGCGCTGTTGCTCTTCGTGCTGGGCCTCGAATTGAAGGACAAATTGCTGGCCAAGGATGAGTTGGAAGCCGGTCGGGCCGTGCAACTGGCACTCGTGCCCTCCACGTTGCCGCAACTGACCGGCTGGGAGTTCTGGCTGCATTCGGAGCCCGCGAACGATGTAGGCGGCGACCTGGTGGATCATATGCATCTGGTGGGGGCAGGCAACAAGGATCGCGTGCTGCTCACGCTCGGCGACGTGGCTGGAAAGGGCCTTCCCGCGGCCCTCATGGCCGCCCGGCTGCAGGCCACCATCCGGGCCATTGCCCCGGGGACGGAAGACCTGGCCGGATTCGCCCGGGAGTTGAACGGCATTGTGTGCCGCGACGGACTGCCCAGCAAATTCGCGTCCATGGTGCACGTGGAGTTACAGGACGACACCTCACGTGTCCGTATTGTGAACGCGGGGCATTTGCCCCCGTTGCTGGTCCGGGACGGCGCCTGCGTCGAATTGGATCGCGGGGGGCCGGCCATCGGGCTCTCGCCGAAAGCCGAATACACCAGCACGGAGGTGACCATGGAACGGGACGATCTGCTGGTGGTGTTTTCAGACGGGGTCACGGAGGCCCGGAATGAAATCGGTCGCTTCTACGGCGACGAACGGACCTATGACCTGGTCAAGCATACGCACGGCATGCACGCCGACGCCCTCGGCGCCCGCATCCTCCGCTCGGTCCAGGACTTCATCCGCACGGCCCGGCGCAGTGACGACCTGTCGCTGATCATCATCCGCAGAACCGCATGAAACGCTACGCATCCGGCGCTCCGTGGGAGCCCGTTGTCGGCTACTCGCGGGCTGTGAAGACCGGGCCCTGGGTTTTAGTGTCCGGCACGACGGCCACGGATGCCGAGGGCCACCTCGTGGGGCGCGGCGACCCGGCCGCCCAGACCCGCCAGACCATCGAAAACATCCGCCGGGCGCTCGAAGCCGTCGGCGCCACGCTGGAACAGGTCGTCCGCACGCGCATCTATGTGACCGACATCGCTGCCGACTGGGAAGCGGTGGGGCGCGTCCACGGTGAATATTTCGCGGCGCATCCGCCAGCCACATCCATGATCGAGGTATCGGCCCTCATCGATCCCGACATGCTCGTGGAAATCGAAGCCGTGGCATACACGGGAACTTCATGACATACCCAATCTTGACTGGCATCATATATATGCAAAACCTATCTTTTCCGATCGACCACTGATTGAGCCTACATGAAGAACAGGTACTACCATTACGACCGCGAGCGCTGCGCCTTCGTTGAAGTGCGCAGGAACCGCTCCCAGAACATCGCCCGTGCGGCGGTGGCGGCCGTTGGAGTCCTGCTGCTGGCCACGGCACTCACGTGGACGCTGGACCGGGTATTCCAGACGCCCCAGGAGCTGGCCCTGCTGGACGAAAATGCCGCACTTCGCAACCAATTGGCCGATGTATCGGGTCGCATAGCGGATGTCTCGACGGAACTCGAGAAGCTGCGCGAGCACGATGAAGAGCTCTACCGGACCCTGTTCAATGCCGAAGGCATTTCAGAAGATGTCCGCCAGGTAGGTACCGGTGGTACCGACCCCTATCCCGAGTTTTCCCGGTTCTCCGTCCCGACCAGCAATCTGCTGTCGCTCACGGCCAGCCGGATAGACCAGCTTGAACGGCAGCTTTCGCTGCAGAACGACAGCTACCGCGAATTGACCGCCCTGGCCGCCAACCATGAGGTCCGGCTCGCCGAAATGCCGGCCATCCTGCCGGTGAACGGTCCCATTACATCGGGCTACGGTACGCGGCTGCATCCGGTCCTGAAGGTGCGTCGCATGCATGGAGGCCTCGACTTCCATGCACCCCGCGGGACGCCGGTCTACGCCACGGGTGACGGCGTAATCGAAGAAACGTCCACGGGCTCAGGCTACGGTCGGTACGTGGTCATCAAGCACGCAACGGCCGGTTACGAGACGCTCTACGGACACCTGTCCCGCGTACCTCGTGAAATCACCCGCGGCAAGAAAGTGAAGCGTGGCGACGTCATCGGATACAGTGGCGCCACCGGTCTCGTGAATGCACCGCACCTTCACTATGAGGTCCGGGACCTGGAAGGCCGCTCCCTGAACCCGATTTTCTTCGTTGCTCCGAGCATGACGCCGGCTGAATACGAGCGACTTTTGCACCAGGCCGAGAACACGACGCTGATGTTCGACTGACCCTCCCCGGGTTCACACATTATCCGTCTTGCAATTGTCGAAATCGCGTCCTATCGTCCGTGCATCAAACTCTGTGAATTGCAACGTATTCCTACATGTATTGGACGCTCGATCTGGCCTCGTATCTTGAGGACGCACCATGGCCCGCAACACGGGAAGAGTTGATAGACTACGCCGAGCGGACCGGTGCGCCGATGGAGGTGGTCGAAAACCTCGAAGCCATGGAAGACGACGGGGAACCCTACGAAAGTATCGAGGAGGTCTGGCCGGACTTCCCGACGCAGGACGACGACTTCTATTTCGAAGAAGACTGATCGGTCGTCCCGGCCTGCTCCGGGGGATGGCGCCTCTGCTGCTGCTGGTGCTCCTCATGGCCGCGGAGCCGAAGGTCGCCGCTGCGCAGCGCGTTGCGGACAGCAAAGCACCCCTCATTACCGAGGTCGAATACACGGGCAACCCCTGGTTTCCTGATGTCCAGCTGGATGCCTACGTCCGTTCGGCGCCCAATCGCCGGATGTTGGGCATTCCCGGGGCCACATGGTGGCGATGGTTGTACCAGTTTGGATCGGAAGTCCTGGGCGGCGGCCCCGTCGGGCGCGTATTCACATCCACGGGCGAGCCGCCTGCGTTCCTGGACTCCACCGTGGTCCAGACCGACGTCGAGCAACTCCGCCTGCTCTACCAGCGGGAAGGATTCCGCTCGGCTACCGTCGAGGCCCGCATCCTGCCGGCCCGCGGGACGAATCGCGTCCGTGTGGAATACCACATCCAGGCGGGCACGCCCACGTCAATCCGGACCTACCGGTTCAATGGATTGGACCAGCTGACACCGCAGGAACAGGGTGAAATCCTGTCCACGTCGCTGCTCCTTCCCGGCCGGCCCGACACGACCGACGCCCTGGTCCTGTATCCCACCGACCGGCGCTACTCGGAACCCTTGCTGCTGGAGGAAGGCCGCCGCGTCCTGGGCATGCTCCGCGACATGGGATTCGCCGACGTGGAGCGGTCTTCGCTGCACGCCGTGGTCTATCCCGTCCGCGCCGACAGTTTCGACGTGACGCTGGACGTGGACCTCGGACCCAGGTACCGGTTCGGGGACGTGACCTTCGCCGTTACCGGGCCGGACACCACTGCTGCACCCCGGTCCGGCGGGACTGAAATGGCTTCCTCCTCGACCTCCATCCAGGGAGGCGACGTGCGGGCCACGTTCGAGGCCGAACCCAAACTGCGCTTCGATCTCCTGGCAAGGACCCTGCAGTTCCGCCCGGGGGATGTATTCAATCAAAGCCGACTGACCGCCACCAAGCGCCGTCTGGACGCGACCGGCGTGTTTGCCTTCACCGATGTCCTGGACCCGGATGTCGACTCCACGGCCGTCGGATCCATGCCCCGCCTGGACTACCGGATGGAGCTCCGCACACGGGTACGCCATCAGGTCCGCTTCGAGATGTTCATGCTGCAGCGCAGCGGGGCCCTGGCAGACTCGGACAACGAACTCGGTACCGGTGCCGGCGTCACCTATTCCAACCTGAACCTGTTCGGGGGCGGCGAGGCCTTCCGGCTGCGCACCACGGGCAGTATTGCCGCCGACATCAGCGGGTTCGGAGGGTTTACCTCGGCCCAGTGGGAAATCAACGCATCCCTGTCGTACCCCTACCTGACCTTCCCGCTGGGCAGCCTGGACCGCTTGTCCACGTTGTACGATGCGCGAAGTCAGCTGTCGATTACCATGCTGGCGGCCCGGCGCGATGCGCTCCGCCTGGTCCTCCGCGGGCGCGGCGGTGCCTCCTACCGCTTTGAACTCCGCCACAACGAACGCCTGACCTCCATCATCGACCTGGTGGACGTGACCGTTTCCTCACCAGACACCCTTTCCGGATTCAAGGAGGCGTTCCTGGACGACGTGTTGGGTGCCGTGGACGACCAGGTCCAACGCGCGCAGATCATCGAGGACTACACACGACCCCAGTTCAACAATGCGGTCCGCTACACCCTCCGCTCGTTGACCAGCGATCCGTTCCGCCGTTCGTCCGGGCACTCCCTGGAAGGGTCGGCGGAGATTGGAGGCAACCTCGGCTATGTCCTCGACCGGTACGTGTTCTCGCCGGGTACGGTGGAGGGCAGTCTGCCCGGACTGGGATTCTTCGGCGGCGACAGCAGTGCCCGCATGATCTATCGCCAGTACATGCGGTTCTCCATGGACCTGCGCAAATATGAACCGATTGGCCTCCGGAACGTCGTGGCGTACAAGCTGATTGCGGGGTATGCCCATCCGCTGGCCGACGCCGATGTCATTCCGTTCGACCGCCGGTTCTACTCGGGTGGAGCATCGAGCGTGCGCGCGTGGCGGCTGCGTGAATTGGGGCCGGGCGCGGCCACGTTCTCGGCGCACCCCGATTCGGTCAACCTGGACGGAACGAACATCCTGGGCGGTGAAATAAAGATCGAGGCCTCGGTCGAGTTGCGGACCATTGCCATCCGGAACCTGTTGGCAGCCGACTGGGTCCTGGCGTTGTTTGCCGATGCCGGCAACGTCTGGCTCGGTCCCCGGAATCCCGGCGCACCCGAGGGACGTTTCCGTGCGGATACCTTCGCCGGAGAATTCGGGGTCGGTGCCGGATTCGGATTGCGATTGGCCTGGGACTATCTGATCGTTCGGCTGGACAGTGCGTACAAGGTCCACGATCCCCGCAGGCAAGGTCAGTTCATGCCTGACGGATTCTCCGAACCGGTGCTCCAATTCGGCATCGGTCACACATTTTAGCCCAGCCCCTGATCCATAGAGGAATCCCGTGAAGAAAGGCGCCGAAATAACCGTAACGCTTGAGAAATTTGCCGACAAGGGCAAGTCGTTGGCCCGCATGAACGGCTACGTCGTGTTTGTGCCCGGCGCGGTCCCGGGCGACACCGTTCGGGCGCGCGTCTACAAGAAGCGCAAGAAGTTCGCAGAGGCCGGCATGCTGGAGGTCCTGGTGCCCAGTCCGCTCCGGACCGAGCCCAAGTGCCGGTATTTCGCCAGCTGTGGCGGATGCAAGTGGCAACATGTGGACTATGCCGCCCAACTCGAGGCCAAGACCCAGTCCGTGAACGATGCCCTGGTCCACCACGGTGGTTTTACCGACATCGCCGTCATGCCCACCATCGGCGCCGAAAAGACCTACTATTACCGCAACAAGATGGAATTCAGTTTCAGTGCCATGCGCTGGCTGACCCCCGAGGAAATCAAGTCCAGCGAGGACTTCGACCGGTCCTTTGCCCTGGGCCTCCACGTGCCGGGAAATTTCGAGAAGGTCCTGGACCTCGAGGAATGCCATCTGCAGTCGGAGCTCAGTGCCCGCCTGGTGAATGCCGTCCGCCGGTTCAGCAAGGAGCAGGGATGGACCCCATGGCACGTCCGCAAACACACCGGTTACCTGCGCCACCTGGTCATCCGCCAGGCTGCTCGCACGGAGGACCTCATGGTCAACCTGGTCACGAGCCATCATGACGTGGAGCGCATGGAGGCTTTCACGGCGTTCCTGAAGGCGGAATTCCCCGAAGTCACGACGCTCGTAAACACCATCAACTCCGGCGTCGCCCAGACCGCCTTCGGCGAGGAAATGCATACCGTGTTCGGTCCCGGCATCATCCGCGACCGGATCGGGGAGGCCACGTTCGAAATCGCCTCCAATGCGTTCTTCCAGACCAACACCGAGCAGGCCGAGCGCCTGTACGAGGTGGTCCGGACGCTGGCCGACTTCTCCCCCGAGGACCATGTCTACGACCTCTATGCCGGCGCGGGGACCATTTCGCTGTTCGTGGCGCCGCATGTGAAACACGTGGTCGGCGTGGAACTGGTCGAAGAAGCCGTCCAGAATGCGCGCCGGAATGCGGAAATCAACGGTATAGAAAACACCACCTTCGTGACGGGCGACATGATGCGCCTGTTCAACCAGGAGTTCGTGGCTACGCACGGCCGCCCGGACGTGCTCATCGTGGACCCCCCGCGCGCCGGGCTGCACCCCCGTGTCGTCGACCAGATCCGCACGCTCAAACCGCAGAAATTCGTGTATGTGAGCTGCAACCCGTTGACACAGGCCCGCGACCTCCAGATGCTCGGCGATGCCTTCACCATCGACGCCATCCAGCCCGTGGACCTGTTCCCGCACACGCATCACATTGAGAACGTCGTGCGTCTCACGGCCACAACGTAGGAGGCCTCCGCCCCCAAACTCCACACGTCATGGATCCAGACCACCCCGTCTTTGTCACCGGCGGCACCGGTTTCGTCGGCAGCCACCTGGTGGAGTACCTGCTCGCCAGCGGTGCCACGGATGTCCGGTGCCTGGTCCGCAAGGACCCGAAGTGGCTGACGGGTCTGCCCGTGACGATCATTCGGGGGGATCTGGATGAAAACGATGCGCTCGATGCGGGTCTGAAGGGCGTCGCCACCGTCTACCACGTCGCCGCACTCACGCGGGCCCCGGCCTACGATGCGTTCCGCCGTGCCAACGTGGACGGTACCCGCCGCCTGTTGGAGCGCGTCCGCGCGGCCGACGGCGTCCAGCGCATCGTTCTCGTCAGCAGCCTGGCGGCCGTCGGCCGCGCGGACGCACGGGTGCCGGACGAAGCTGCCCCGCTGCGGCCCGTGAGCATGTACGGTCGCAGCAAGATGGAAATGGAGGCGCTCGTGCCCGAGTTCGCGGACCTGCCCATTACCGTCGTGCGGCCCCCGGCCGTCTACGGTCCGCGTGAAACCGACATCTTCACCTTCTTCCAGACCCTTTCCAGGGGCCTGTGTCCGATTGTGGGTGCAGGGACGGAACCGGCGCTGAGCCTGGTCCACGTGCAGGACCTGGTCCGGGGCATGGCGGCCGCCGCCGCGTCGCCCGCTGCGGTCGGGGGCACGTTCTTCCTCGGAAACCGGGCTCCGTATTCCTGGGGGCACATCCGCGACGCGGCGGCGGCCGCCCTCGGACGTCGCGTGCTGACGCTGCGCATCCCCCGGGCGCTGGTCCGACCGGTTGGCGCGGCCAGTGAATGGGCGGGGCGGTTGACCGGAGCGTATCCTCCGCTGAACAGGGAAAAAGCCACGGAAATCCTGGAAGCGGCCACCATGTGCTCCAGCCAACGGGCCATGGAGACCTTCGGATACGCCCCGGAGATCCCGCTGGACGCCGGCATGGCCGAAACCATCGCGTGGTACCGCGACAAGCGTTGGCTGTAAGCACCGCATGGCATGTGATGCCGTGTTGAATTCCCCATGGGCCGGAATCCTCATGCGGGGCAGGACGTTGTTGCCCGACCGTTCAACCACACCTCCCCCACCGTGAGCAACCTCGGCTTCAATACGGGCTACATCGAAGAATTGTACCGTCAGTACCTGGAGGATCCTTCCTCCGTAGGTGAGAGCTGGCAGGATTTTTTCCAGGACTTCACCCCCGATGAGGGGTTCGTGGCCGCCGAAACGGCCCGCCCCGTACCCACGCCTCCGCCCGCCGCCGAGACCGGGCGACAGGACGAAACGGTCTCCCCGACCACGGCGACGAGCGAAAAGAAAGCCCCGGCTCCGTCGAAGCCCACGCCTGACGCCGATGAAAAAGCCCTCCGTGGCCCTCAGGCCAAGATCGCGGAGAACATGGAGGCCAGCCTGGGTATTCCGACCGCTACCTCCGTACGGACCGTGCCCGTCAAACTGATGGCCGAGAACCGGGCGCTCATCAATGATCACCAGCGTTACGTCGGTGGCGACAAGGTATCGTTCACCCACATCATTGCATTCGCCCTGGTACGTGCCCTGAAGCACACGCCCGGCATGAACGCAGCGTTTCGCGAGGACGACGACGGCACGCTGTACCACGTCACGCCCAACCACGTGAACGTCGGCCTGGCCATCGACATCGAGCGGCGGGGCAAGCGCTCGCTCCTGGTGCCGAACATCAAGAAAGCGGAGACCCTGAACTTCGCCCAACTTCTGGGGACCTACAACGATCTCGTCCGCCGCGCCCGCGACAACAAACTCGAGATTTCGGATTTCGAAGGTACGACCGTGTCCATCACGAACCCGGGCATGATCGGAACCGGCCTCAGTGTGCCTCGGCTCATGCCCGGTCAGGGGCTCATCCTGGGCATCGGTTCCATCGGGTATCCCCCGGAGTACTACGCGTTCTCACCGGACGTCATGGGAAAAACCGGCGTATCGCAGGTCATGACACTCACGTCCACGTATGACCACCGGGTCATCCAGGGCGCCGAATCGGGTGCCTTCCTGGAGCGGATGGAGCAACTCCTGCGCGGAGAACACGGCTTCTACGAATCCATTTTTGCCGACCTGGGCATCCAGACGGCGCCGTGGCGCCTGACCTCGGACAGCACGCCGGGGTTCGGCCAGGAAGTGGACTCCACGTTCGACATGATCCACAAGCAGGCCGCCGTGCTGCAGCTCATCCGGGCCTACCGGGTGCGCGGCCATCTGCAGGCCGACGTGAACCCGCTCGGATACGAATGGGTTTACCACAAGGAACTCGATCCGGCCAGTTACGGCCTGACCATCTGGGACCTGGACCGGCAGTTCGTCACGGGCGGCCTGAGCGGCACCGACATGCTTCCGCTCCGCGATATCCTGGACATCCTGCGCCGGACCTACACCCGCCGGGTGGGCATCGAGTTCATGCACATCTCCGACCCGGACGAGAAACGGTGGTTGCAGGAGCGGATTGAACCGAATGGATCGGAATACGCCATCGGCGAGGCCGAGAAGCGACGCATGCTGGAGAAATTGAATGCCGCCGAGGCCTTCGAGACCTTCCTGCACACCAAGTACATCGGGCACAAGCGGTTCTCGCTCGAGGGATCGGAAACCGTCATTCCCATGCTCGATCGCATCCTTTCCGATGCGGCCGACAAGGGCGTGAACGAGGTGGTCATGGGCATGGCGCATCGCGGCCGCCTGAACGTCCTGGCGAACATCATGGAGAAGCCCTACGAGGTCATCTTCTCCGAATTCGAAGGCAACATCGATCCTACTACCACGCAGGGATCGGGCGATGTCAAGTACCACCTTGGTTCAAAGAGTGAGCACAAGTCGCCGGGCGGCGCATCCATCAAACTGCAGCTGTCCTCCAATCCGAGTCATCTCGAGGCCGTGGACCCCATCGTGGAGGGCATGGTCCGCGCCAAGCAGGAGGCCCGGATCGAGCAGCATCATGACAATCCCGACGCGGACTATCTCGACTCGGTCATCCCCGTGCTCATCCACGGCGACGCCGCCTTTGCCGGACAGGGTGTGGTGGCCGAAACGCTGCATCTGAGCCAGCTCCCCGGCTACATGACGGGCGGCACCATCCACATTGTCATCAACAACCAGATCGGGTTCACCACCGGCCCGGCCCACGCCCGATCCTCCACCTATGCCACGGACAGCGCCCGGATGATCCAGGCGCCCATTTTCCACGTGAACGGCGACGACCCCGAGGCCTGCGTCCGGGTGGCGCGCCTGGCGCTCGAGTACCGGCAGCTGTTCAACAAGGATGTCGTCATCGACATGCTGTGCTACCGGGTCCGCGGACACAACGAGGGTGATGAACCCACCTACACCCAGCCGCTCCTCTACCAACGGATTGAATCCAAGCGATCCCCGCGGAAGATGTACACGGAGTTGCTGCTGCGCCGTGGGGACATGACGCCCGAGGATGCGGAACAGATGCTGGACGACTACCGGTCCCGCCTCCAGGACGCGTTCGAGCGGACCAAGGAACTGGCCGAGACCTCCGATGCGTCCAGCCAGAACCTGCTGGCCGAGCGGACCATTCCGGAATTGCCGGTCGTCGAAACGGCTGCCAAGGAGGAGGACCTCCTCGACGTCGTTCGCGCCCTGTCGCAGCTGCCGGAGGATTTCCATACGCACAACAAGCTCGTGCGGCAATTCGAGCGTCGCGAGAAGCTTTACCGGGAGGAGCGCAAGATCGACTGGGGATTCGGCGAAGCCCTGGCTTACGGATCGCTGCTGCTGGAAGGCGTGCGGATCCGGATGTCGGGCCAGGACACCCGCCGGGGTACCTTCAGCCACCGGCATGCCGTCCTGTACGATCAGGAAACTGCCGAGGAATACATCCCGCTGAACAACATCCGTCCGGGACAGGCGAACCTGTACATTTACGACAGTCTGTTGTCGGAATATGCGGCCTGCGCGTTCGAGTACGGCTATTCCGTGGCTGATCCCCACGCCCTCGTCATCTGGGAGGCCCAGTTCGGTGATTTTGCCAACGGTGCGCAGATCGTCTATGACCAGTTCCTCTCGGCCGCCGAGGCCAAATGGGGACAGACCAGCAGCATGGTGCTGTTGTTGCCGCACGGCTACGAAGGTCAGGGACCGGAGCATTCCTCCGCCCGCCTTGAGCGTTTCCTGCAGCTCTGCGCAGAGAACAACCTGATTGTGGCCAACCTGTCAACGCCGGCCAACCTGTTCCATGCCATGCGTCGACAGGCGTCGTCGGATATCCGGAAGCCGTTGGTGATCATGTCCCCGAAGAGCCTTTTGCGCCACCCGAAAGTGATTTCCGAGCCCTCGGAGTTTACGCACGGCGCATTCCAGCCCGTCATCCCGGCCGCCAGCAGTCCGGGTGCACCGGAGCCTGCCAAAGCCGAACGCCTGGTCTTCTGTTCGGGCAAGGTCTACTACGACCTCCTGGAAGCCCTGGAGTCCGGCGGCTCGGCCGAGGGCGGCTCGGCGGCGGCGGGTTCCGTGGCCATTGCCCGCGTGGAGCAATTCTACCCCTTCCCGGCAGACGCCATCCGTGCGGAGCTGGAGAAATACTCCCAGGTGAAGGACGTCTACTGGCTGCAGGAAGAGCCCGAGAACATGGGTGCCTGGTCCTTCCTGCGACACCGGATGGACGATGTCCTGGCAGAGGTGTTCACGGACGGACGTCGCGTGAAGTACGCCGGCCGGAAAGCCTCCGCGTCTCCCGCCACAGGCAGCTCACGCGTGCATCAGGCCCAGCAGCAGGCGCTCCTTGAAACCGTGCTGAAGGTCTGATTCGGGGCAGCCCGGTTTCGTCAGGGCCTGCTGACAGGTAGGCTCTTCCTATCGAATCAGGAGGGGATGTTTGTGCAATTTCCAACGTGGTCTGAAAACAGGCCGAGCCTATCCCGGCAACGCCGAGCCCGGGGCAACACTGAGCCCGGAGCAACGCAAAAAGGGCAGACCCTGGCGGGTCTGCCCTGCGGCATATTCTGTTCTGCATCCAACGGTCGGTCGGGGCTCAGGCATTCGGGCCGAACCGGCCGAACCGGCTGGACGGGCCTAGTAGCGGGAGCGGCGGCGCGCGTTGCGGGCGGCTTTCTCGCGAGCCAGGCGGCGCTCTTCAGACGGCTTGGTGAAGGCCATGTTGCCGCGGTAAATGCGGAGCACACGGCTGCGGTTCACGGCGCGCTTGAAGCGGCGGAGTGCGCGGTCAATCGACTCGTTATCCCTTACTTTGATACCTACGGGCACAGTAGCTTCTCCTATGGATCTGTTTTTCAAAAGGCACAGAAAGGAAATATAACCCGAATGGAGCGCAATAATCAAGAGACATGAGAATTCCACAATTGGTCATTGCGACCCGGAATGCCGGCAAACTGGTGGAGATTTCCCAGTTGTTGTCCGGGTTGCCCATCAAGATCCTTGCCCTGGACGCCTTCCCGGGGGCTCCGGAGGTGGATGAAGACCGTGATACCCTGGAGGGAAACGCAGAGAAAAAGGCGCAAGCCATCCTTGAATTCACCGGACTTCCATCGCTCTCGGACGATACCGGGCTGGAAGTGCATGTGCTTGGCGGTGCTCCGGGTGTCCATTCAGCCCGGTATGCTGGACCCGATTGCCATCCGGCCGACAACCGGAAAAAACTGCTCCGCGCACTGGAAGGGCAGACGGACCGGCGCGCACGCTTCCGTACCGTCGTTGCGCTGGCCACATCGGACCGTGAGGTCCGGTTCTTCGAAGGGATATGCACAGGCACCATCCTGGATCATGAACGCGGTGACGGTGGATTCGGGTACGACGCTCTGTTCGTACCCGATGGTTGGACACAGACCTTCGCGGAAATGGACAGCGCCGACAAGAACCGGATTGGACATCGCGGAATGGCCCTGTCGCGCTTGGTATCGTTCTTGGAAGACCGTCGGGGAGGCCCGGTCGTATGATTGCCCTTGTCCAACGTGTGAAAGAGGCCCGCGTGGAGATTGTGGAGGGGGAGACAGCGCGCGAATCCGGACGGATTGGCCCTGGCCTGCTCGTCCTGCTGGGCGTACACACCACCGATACCGTCGACCAGGCCGAGTGGCTGGCCCGGAAATGTGCCCGACTCCGCATTTTTCCGGACGAGGAAGGCAAGATGAACCGCTCCCTGATTGACGTCAGGGGCCAGGCGCTGGTCGTGTCGCAGTTCACGCTTTACGGCAACGCGTCCAAGGGAAATCGCCCGTCCTTCGTGGAGTCCGCCCCGCCGGAGACGGCAGCGCCCCTGTACAATACCTTCTGCCGATTCCTGTCACGGGAATCGGGGCAGCCCGTTCCTACCGGCGAGTTCGGTGCCATGATGGATGTCCACCTGGTGAACGACGGCCCGGTAACCCTCTGGATTGAGAAACGTGCCGACGACTCCACGGTAGAAATGGATTCCTACCCGCCCAACCAGCCTTGAACGCTCCATGACCCTTCGCTTGCCCCTCCTGTTCGCCACCCTATTCGTTACCGTGCTGTTCGCCGGATGCACGTCGGACAGGACCGACGGGGGTGCCGACCAGCCGCTGCCCTCCTTCATCCTGACCGATGCAACCATCTACACGTCCAATCCGGCGCACCCAACAGCCGAGGCCATGGCTGTCGTTGAAGGGCGGATTGCTGCCGTGGGCCTGCGGGACGAGGTGGTCGCGACGTGGCCTGACCTGGAAATCCGGAGTGCGGGAGGACAGACCGTCATTCCGGGTATCATCGATGCGCACGCCCATCTTCGGAATCTCACGGAACTGAACCTGATTGCCAACCTTGTGGGGACGGGCAGCATTGACGACATCATTGCCCGGCTTCGCGAAAAGGAAGCCGAACTCGGACCCGGCGACTGGTTGCAGGGCCGCGGATGGGACCAGAACGATTGGGACGTCAAGGAATTCCCGACGCGCCATGATTTGGATGCCGCATTTCCGGACCGGCCCGTTTGGCTGGAGCGGATTGACGGACACGCCATGTGGGCCAACACGGCCGCCATCCGCGCCGCATCGGACGATCTGTTCCGTTCAGCGGCCGTGCCCGAGGGAGGTGAACTGTTCCGCGAGCCGGATGGCGCAGCCAGTGGTGTGTTCATTGACGATGCAGAGCATCTCATCAATCCTGTCGTGCCCGCCTTCACAGACGTCGCGCTCGACGAAGCGTTTGCCGAGGCCCTCTCCGAGACCAACCGGTATGGCATTACCGCGGTGCACGAGGCCGGCGTCAATCTGGACAACATTGACCGGTTCCGCCGCTTTGCCGACGCGGGTGACCTGACGGTCCGCATCTATGCCATGGTCGAGCCGGGCGAGACCTTCGACACGTACTGCAACAACCCCTACACGCGGGAGGATGACCTGCTGACCATCCAGTCCGTGAAGATCTACCTGGACGGTGCGTTGGGAAGCCGCGGTGCGCTCATGTTGGACGAATATTCGGATGCGCCCGGTGTTCATGGTCTGCTCCGCACGCAGCCGGATGAATACCGCGAACTGGTGGACCGGGCGCTTGCGTGCGGCTACCAGATCAACTCGCATGCCATTGGGGACGGCGCCAACCGGCTGGTCCTGGATACCTACGAGGCGGCCGGCACGACCCCGGAAGGGCGGCATCGCAACGAGCACGCGCAGATCGTGGCGTTGTCCGATCTGGAGCGGTTCGCGGAACTCGGCGTCATCGCGTCCATGCAGCCTACCCATGCCACCAGCGACATGTACTGGGCGGAGGATCGCGTGGGCGCACACCGGATTGAGGGGGGGTATGCGTGGCGCACCCTGTTGGACTCCGGCACCCACTTGGCCTTCGGATCGGACTTCCCGGTGGAACGCGTGGACCCCATGCTGGGCTTCTTCGCAAGCATAACGCGGCAGGATGACCAGCTCTGGCCGGAAGGCGGCTGGCACGCAGACGAGACCCTGACGCGGGAGGAAACGCTTACGGCCTTCACCCTCGGCGCGGCCTGGGCCGGATTCCAGGAAGAGGACCTTGGATCCATCGAGGTCGGCAAATGGGCCGATTTCGTGGTGATGGATACGGATATCATGCAGGTGGCCGCGCCCGGTATCCTGGATGCGGATGTCGTGGCCACGTTCGTCGCCGGGCAAGCTGTCCATGGAGGTCTTCCCGAGTGAGCCATTTGGACGATTCATTCGGGCGGCGCCATACTTATCTCCGCATTTCCCTGACGGAGCGATGCAACCTGCGCTGTACCTACTGCATGCCGGCCGAGGGAGTCGAGCTCAAACCGCGCACCCACCTGCTCACGTACGAGGAAATCCTGCGGCTGGCCTCCTTGTTCGCCGGTCTGGGCGTGAACAAGATCCGGCTGACGGGTGGCGAGCCGCTCATCCGCAAGGATGTGGATGCGCTGGTGGCGGAACTGGGACGCATCCCGGGTATCCGGACGCTGGCCATAACCACCAACGGGTTGCTCCTGGACCGGCACCTGCCCTCGCTGGCCGCAGGCGGCCTGAATCTCATCAATATCTCGCTCGACACCCTCCGCGAGGACCGTTTCCTGACGATCACCCGGCGCCCTGGCCTGGACAAGGTGTTGGACGCCATTGACCTGGCGCTCGCCGCGGATGTCGGGCCGGTGAAGGTGAACTGCGTAGTAATGAAGGGCGTGAACGAAGATGAACTGGTGGATTTCGTCGCCTTCACCCGGGAGCGAGCGGTGGACGTCCGATTCATCGAGTACATGCCGTTCGGCGGCAATGGATGGAATGACGGCGACTTCCTGCCGTACGCCGACATGCTCGGGATCATCCGGGAGACCTTCCCCGACCTTTCGCCGGTCGACCTGGACGCCCATGAAACGGCCAAGTTGTGGGAAGTCCCGGGCTTTGCGGGTCGCGTGGGCTTCATCACCTCCATGAGCCGTAATTTCTGTGGAGGATGCAACCGGCTTCGACTGACGGCGGACGGCAGTCTGAAGGTGTGTCTCTTCGGCACCGCCGAGCTCAACCTCAGGGATCTCATGCGCGATGGTGTCACCGATGCGGAATTGACGGAGGCCATACGGGATGCCCTCAGTCGCAAGAAGGCCAGTCACGCCGGCATGCACGAATTGGCCCGGGGCGACAATCGTCCCATGATCCTCATCGGGGGATGAACCGCACCGATGTCCGGACGTTAAGTACGCCATGAACACATTCACCCATGTCCACCCCGAAGGCGGCGTCACGATGGTTGACGTGTCGGCCAAGCCCGACACGGTCCGAACGGCCGTCGCCGTGGGCCGGGTCGTCCTTGGCGAACAGGCATACGCGCAGGTCCGGGACAACACGGTCCACAAGGGCGACGTGCTGTCCATCGCCCAGATTGCGGGCATCATGGGCGCCAAGGAGACCAGCCGGCTCATCCCGCTCTGCCACCAGGTCACGCTGCAGGGTGTGGACGTGGAATTCGAACTGGACGAGCCGGAAGCCGCTCTCCGTGTGAGGGCCTACGCCAAGTCCAAGGGCCCGACAGGCGTCGAAATGGAGGCACTCACCGCCGTGTCGGTGGCGTGCCTGACCGTCTATGACATGTGCAAGTCGATTTCGAAAGAGCTCATCATAGACGACATCCACCTGATCGCCAAATCCGGCGGCCAGAGTGGCGACTACAGAAAACAAACCGGTTGATTCACCATGGGAGATCCCTTCGCAGCAGGCAGTGTCCTCATTATCGGATTGGTCCTTCTTGGACTGATCATCTTCCTGTACTTCGTGCCCCTCGGGCTCTGGGTGACGGCCTATTTCTCGGGCGTCCGCCTGAAACTCATGCGGGACCTGGTCGGCATGCGGCTCCGGAAGGTGCCCCCGGCAGCCATCGTGAAGCCCCTGATTACCGCCCACAAAGCCGGTATTTACCTGGATCCTCCCCAGCTTGAAGCCCACTTCCTGGCCGGTGGCCATGTCCAGAAGGTGGTCAATGCGCTGATCTCGGCCGACAAGGCCAGCATCGATCTGACGTTCGAGCGGGCAACGGCCATCGACCTGGCCGGTCGTGACGTATTCGAAGCCGTCCAGGTATCGGTCAACCCGAAGGTCATCCAGACACCTGCCGTTTCGGCCGTCGCCAAGGACGGCATCCAGGTCCGGGCCATAGCCCGCGTGACCGTCCGGGCCAACATCGAGCGCCTGGTTGGCGGTGCCGGAGAGGAGACCATCATGGCCCGCGTCGGGGAAGGCATCGTGTCCACCATCGGCTCGGCGTCCAGCCACAAGGAAGTGCTGGAGAATCCCGATTCCATTTCCAAGGTCGTGTTGGCCAAGGGTCTCGATTCGGGAACGGCGTTCGACATCCTGTCCATCGATATCGCCGACGTGGATGTGGGCGAGAACATCGGTGCCAAGCTGCAGACCGATCAGGCGGAAGCAGACCTCAAGGTGGCCCGTGCGAAAGCGGAAGAACGTCGCGCCGCAGCCGTGGCCCGCGAACAGGAAATGCGTGCGTCGGTCGAGGAGCAGCGGGCCAACGTGGTCGCGGCCGAGGCCGAGGTGCCCAAGGCCATGGCCGAAGCGTTCCGCAGTGGACGCCTGGGCGTCATGGACTATTACAACATGAAGAACGTGGAAGCGGACACCTCCATGCGCCGCTCCATCAGTGGGACCGAAGAACGGAAGAAGGACATTTGACCGAACCTCGAACCCATCACCAGGCGGCCGTATTTGCCGGGCTCGGTGTGCTTTCGGCCACCCAGGAGATTGCCGGTGCTGTCATGGCCGGCATGCCCGAGGCCGACCCCGAGCTGGTCGCTGAAGAAACGTTGTGCCTGCTTGCCGTGGTCTCAGCCCGTGTAGCCCAGGCCACGGGCGGGGCCGATGAGACCTTCGCCCATGCCATATTGGCCGCCCCGTTCCTTTATCGGGATTACCTGGTGGGCACGGCCATGCTGGAATCGGGCGATCAGGCGACGGCTGAATTGGGCGCCGTCATCGGAGCCCGGTTGGAGCGGAAAATGGCGTTCTATGTCGCCCATTTTCCGCCTGGAGCGCATCCGCCCCCCCCGCAGATACGCGAGAAGATGCTGCTGTGGATGGGGCGGATCTCACCTCCGAAAATGCCATCGGGGCCGGAAGACCGCCTGGATGCCTCGGGGGTCGTGGACCGCGTCGTCCACCATGGCCGGTTGATGTCGACCCTGCTGAAAGCATAGCCAGACCGCACGCTCCGCTTCTCAGCGGCCGTTCTTCTTCTCGTCCTGTACGAGTTCGCTGGCCCGCGTAATCCGCACCATGTCGACGCGGTTGGTGGACGCGGCCAGCACCTGGAACCGGTAGCCGTCCAACTCGAATTCGTCGCGACGGGCGGGTATGGTGCCCAGCCTCGCCAGGATGAACCCGGCTATGGTCTCGTAGTCTCCGTCATCGGAGAGCTGAATGGGCGTCCGCTCGCGAAGTTCGTCGATATCCACCCGGCCGCTGGCAATGACCGTCCTGTCGTCCACCACGCGCAACACATGGTCCTCGTGGTCGAACTCGTCCTGGATATCGCCGAACAACTCCTCAAGCAAATCTTCGGTGGTAACCAGACCTGCCGTCCCGCCATACTCATCGATGACGATGGCAATCGACGTCCCGGTAGCCAGGAATTCCCGGAGCAGGTCCTTCGACATCTTGGTTTCAGGAACGAAGTTCACGGAGCGCAGGATGTCCGGCACGTGCTGTGGCTTGTCGAACAGGTCATACGCGAACACAATACCCACGATGTTGTCAATGTTCTCCCGGTAGACGGGCAGCTTGGAGTGCCCGGACTTGACAAATGTGGCTTGCAGCTCCGGAATGGAGGTTCTCTCTTCCACCGCCACCAGATCCGTTCGCGGAACCATGGATTCCTTGACGCGCACCGATCCCATGGCAAACACGTTGGAAAGCAAGGTGCTCTCTTCCTCATCCAGGTCGAGATCCCCTGCCCGCTTGCTCTCCTCGATCATGAGTTCGAAATCCCGCCGCATGAATTGCGACAAGGATTCGGCGTCGGTTTTCATGAGCCGCATGAGCCCTGCCGCAGACCATCGCGCGAGGGAGATCAGCGGGAGCAACACGAAATAACAGACGCGAAGCGGAACGGCCAACACGAAAACAGCCCGGTTCGCGAATTCCCGCATGAACGACTTCGGAAGGATTTCCCCGAACAGCAGGACGACCATCGCCGCAATAATGGTCTGCGCGACCAGGACAGCCACTTCCAACCCCGCGGAATCGGGCACCATGAACGACGAGAACGACTGCGTCAGCGGAGCTTCCAGCCAGAAAGCCGCCAGCGAAGAGTAGATGACCAGTGCCAGGTTGTTGCCCACCAGGGTCGTGGTCAACAGGGCGGCCGGATCTTCCAGGAATCTCGAAACCAGGGCACCCGCCCGTCCCCCTCTCCGAGCCGAAACTTCTACCCGGAGCCGGTTCGCGGCCACGAACGCAATTTCCGATCCGGAAAAGAACGCGCTGAGCAGCAGGGTCAGGGCAATGAACAGGAGGATCATGATGGGGTATTATAGACCTTTGAATGCGGCCTGGCGACGTTCAAGGAACGCATCCACGCCTTCCTGGAAGTCGTCCGTACCGCACGCCTGACCGAACAGCGCGGCTTCCTCACGGAGTCCGGCGTCCAGGGGGACGTCACTGGAGGCCAGGGCCTTGAGGGTAAGAGCCACGGCAATGGGCGCCTTCGACACGATGGTCTGCATGAGCGCCCGTGCCCCCGCCATCAATTCATCGGGCGGGAATACCCGGTTCACAAGTCCGATTTCATAGGCCCGTCGGGCGTCGATCATGTCCCCCGTCAGGACCAGTTCCGTGGCCAACCCCTTGCCCACAATCCGGGGCAACCGCTGCGTACCACCGTATCCGGGGATGATCCCCAGGTTCACTTCAGGTTGCCCGAAGCGTGCCTTCTCCGAAGCGACGCGCAGATGGCAGGCCAGCGACAGTTCCGACCCGCCGCCGAGGGCGAATCCGTTGACGACAGCCATGACAGGCTTCGGAAACTGCTCGATCCGGCTGAATACCGCCTGCCCCCGCAGTGCAAACGCATGCCCGGACGTCGCATTCAATTGCTTGAATTGCTTGATGTCGGCACCGGCCACGAAGCTCTTCTCGCCCGCTCCGGTAATCAGCACCCCCCGCACGTCCGGATCCGCTTCGGCGGCCGTGAACCACGCATCCAGGTCATCCAGGACCTGAGCGTTCAACGCGTTCAACTTGTCGGGGCGATTGATGGTGACGGTGGCAATGCCATGGGCATCGATGTCCACCAGAAGCGTTTCCAGCGTCATGGATTGTCTGCGGTGGTTATTCGCGGGTGCGGGTTGTGCCCGAAGGCTCGGGCGTCCGGATTTCAGTGGGGTCCTCAAACGTATCCATCTCGTTCAGCAGATCGGTCGGATTGGCAAATACCTCCTCCAGCTCCACGACCGAAGCCTGTGTTTCTTCCACTTCCGAAAGGAGCGTGTCCAACTGGAAGGAAATCTCGTCCGGATTGCGCAGCGTGAGGGACTGCTCCTCGATGTACTTGATGACATCTTCAATGGTCTCAAGCTGGGCCTCGATGATCTCCAGGTTCTCGGCCCCTTTCTGCGATCGCTCCAGGCGCTGTTCCAGGATCTTCAGGCGTCGCTGCTTGATGGCCCGGACACGCGGTGTATCGTCCTGCATGTCCTTGTGGAGGGCCTGGATGGTTCGCTGCACCTCGGTTTCGGTGGCGGACGTTCCGGAAAATTCGTACCGCTCCTTCTGATAGAGGAGTTTGAGGTACGAATCCAACAGTCCGTTGATCTTGGACAGATGGCTGTCCAGCATGCCCTGCGAAGCGTAGCTCAACTTCCGGTAGTTCGCCCGGATATCGGACTCGATCTTCCGGAGCCGGGCATAGCGGCGCTGATTGCCCTTTTCCAGATTCTGGAAGAGCTCTTTCTGGCTGGGCGGCTTGGCGTGCTCTACCGCCTTCCGGGAACGTACGGCCCGGCGGAAGCGCTCATTCCGGGGCATGGTCCCCAGGTACACGAGTTCCAGGCCGGTCGTAAGCATGAGGATCAAGTCGAACGGCCACGTCGCACCCGTCATGCTCACGCCGAAAGCCACAGCCATCGCCGCAATCAGGAACGTCAGGTTCCACGGGTGGAGGAACGCCTCCCGATTGTAATTGATGTCCTTCATGGTCAGCGCTTCATGCGGCCGATCGTCTTTTCAGGCATCGACGGGGGTGGATTCGAGGGATCGGCAGACGCCGCCCCCCCGGATGAGTTCGGTGCGGATGCGGCCATCTTCCGCTGCGCGTCCATGGCTTGCCTGGCCCGGATGCGAGCGATTTCCGCTTCGTCTTCGGCTTCCTGGTTGATGACCGATGCGTTCTCGTCGGCCGCTTCCAGCGCGATTTCGAGACGGGCTTCCTGCAACGCGGCGTCATGCGACAACCGGTCCGTCATTTCCCGATGCTCGTCCAGAAGGCGCTCCGCAGAGGATACCATGTCCGAGACCGCACCCGTCACCTTGCGCGACCGTTCCGCCTGCCGGGCCATGCCCTTCAGCTGGCGGATTTTGCGCAGGTGCTCTTTCTCGGTCTCTTTCAGACGTTGGTATTCTTCGGGGGTCATCAGTTTTGTGTGCGCTGTTTTCCGATGGTTTTTCCGGATGATTCGCTCTCCTGCTCCGGAATGTCAAGTTCGGGCTCGGCGGTCGCGCCACCGGTATCGCCCACACCCATCTCGAGCTTGAATTGCCGCACCAGTTCCGATGCGCGCAGCTTCTGGGCATCCTCTTCAATGCGGAGCGTATCGGTATCCACCGAGTCCAGGGCCATTTCCATGCGGGCTTCGTTGCGGGCCGTCTCTTCCTGGAGACGCGTCAGCATTTCATCGTGGGTCTGGTCAATGCCACCCACTTCGAAGGACTCGAGGGTATCGGCCACCTTGGCCTGCCACTTCGCGCGTTCGTGCGCGCGGAGTGCATCCTTGGCCTCCGCAATCTTGCGCTCTTTCTCGCGCATGAAGGCTTTCTTGACCTGGATGGCCTTGTCGTACGCCAGGGAGGCGTACTTGAGCTGGTCCTGGGAGCTCTTCAGGTTCTCACGGACCGATTCCAGGCGCATGGCGTAGCGTTCGGCGATGTCATCGCGACCAGCCTGGATGCCCGCCTTGATCTTGGACGTCAGGTCCGCGATCTCATTCTCATACTTGCGGACCTCCTTCTGGAGCATCATCACGTTGGCTTTCACCGTGGCGATGTTCTCATTCATCTTCGGGACCTGATCGTTCAGTTCCCGGATGTTCTGCTCCAGAATGAGTTTGGGGTCCTCCAGGGCCGAAATGGCGCCTCCGAAGACGGATTTTACGAACCGGGTGAAACGTGACCAGATCGACATGTGCTCTTCACGATTGGGTTTGATTGCGCCTTGCTTGCCAAATATAGGAAAGGCGGCCTGAACAGGGGTCCTACGTCGACAATCGCCAACAGATTCACGACCAGCGACCATCGGTAAAACGGTCCACCACAACCGGGGTCCCTTCCGGGGCATGGGTGGACCAGGTAAAGGCCGCCAGCAGCATAGCCCGGGCATCGTCCACGTGATCGAGCTGACCGGCATGGATGTCGGCCAGGAGGTCTCCGGGTGCCACCGGATCGCCCGCGCGCTTGTGCAGGCGGAAACCAGCCACCGGATCGACCTCGTCCTCTTTCCGGGCACGCCCCGCCCCGAGTCGGACGGCGGCCCGCCCCACCGTACGGGCATGAACGGCAGAAACGTACGGCCCGGCATCCGGGGGGGCTGTGAGGGTGGCGACGGGCTCGGATCCGGGGCGGCTGGCGGGCTGGTCCACGACGGACAGGTCCCCGCCCTGGGCGGCGACCAGTTCCCGGAATGTGTTGAAGGCCCGACCGTCGGCAATCACGGAACGGACGACTTCGACGGCCTCGCCAAGCGTGCCGGCGCGACCGCCGAGCACCACCATTTCAGCGGCCAGCCGCTCGGTCAGACCGGACACATCTGCCGGACCTTCCCCTTTGAGGATCTCGATGGACTCGACGATTTCCGGCCAATTCCCGACCGTCCGACCCAGCGGTTCGTTCATGTCCGTCAACAGCGCCACCGTCCGCTTCCCGAACTGTTCGCCCAGACGGACCATGGTTTCAGCCAGCTCGCGAGCACGCGCTTCTTCCTGCATGAACGCTCCCGAGCCGAACTTGACGTCCAGCACCAGGGCATCAATACCCTCAGCCAGTTTTTTCGAGAGGATGGAGGCAGCGATGAACGGGATGAACTCGACTGTCCCCGTAACATCCCTGAGCGCATAGAGCTTGCGGTCGGCCGGAGCGATTTCACGGGTCTGGCCGATCATGACCACGCCGAGGTCGGCCAACTGCCTACGGTACGCCGGAATGTCCATACTGGTGGAAAACCCGGGAATGGACTCCAGTTTGTCGAGCGTCCCTCCGGTGTGACCCAGGCCGCGCCCCGAAATCATGGGTACGGGAACGCCGCACGCGGCCACGATGGGGGCCAACGGAATGGAGATCTTGTCCCCGACGCCGCCCGTCGAGTGCTTGTCCACCTTGATGCCCGGGATGTCCGACAGGTCCAGGACTTCCCCCGAATGCAACATGGCGTGCGTCAGCGCCCCCATCTCCTCGTCGGACATGCCCTTCAGGAAGGCGGCCATGAGGAAGGCGGACATCTGGTAGTCCGGCACGTCCCCGGCGGTGTACGCGCGGGTCAACCACTCGATTTCGATGGTCGACAAGGCGCCCCCGTCACGTTTTTTCAGGATGAGATCGGTGACGTTCATGCCAACAACGTACGAAAATGGGGGCGCGCCTGCGGCGCGCCCCCATCAAAATATTCAGCCATTCACCAGCCGTGCGGGCAAGACCGGGTGTCCGGGATGCCTCGGCGGCCAGGACCGTTCCGGGGCCCGGTCAGTTCTTGGCGTAGCGACGCTTGAACTTCTCGACACGACCGGCCGTGTCAATAAACTGCTTCTTGCCGGTATAGAACGGATGGTTCGTCGAATCGATTTCCGAAACGTACGTATCGCCCGGCATGGTCGACTTGATCTTGATGGTCGAGCCGTCGGACAGCTTGACGTCGACGAAGTGGTAGTCCGGATGGAGGTCGTTTTTCATGGCAGCGCCTAGGGTCAAAAGAGATAGCTGGGCAATATAAGGATGAGCGCGTACTCTTTCAAAGTCCGCGCGTTCAGGCTTTGCGTGCAATTCACGCGGGCGTCAATGTACTTCCCAGGTATCCCCTTCGGTCAACAGGTCGTTCAACGACCCCTTGCCCGCCCGCTTCACCACGGCCTGGACCTGCGCATGGAGTTGATCCTCATACGTGGGACGATCTTCGCGGTAGAATACGCCGAAGGGTTGGGGCAACTCCGGATTCCAGTACACCCGCGAGATGATGGTGGCCAGTTCGCGCGACGTCTCGTCGTACACGAGGCAGTCGTCGGCTGACCACTGGCCCGACTCCAGGTCCACGGACACCAGACGGAATCCATCCAGACGGATACCCTTCTTCCCGTCGGCGTACGTCAGGGGCTTGCCATGCTCCACGTAGAGGGCACGATCCGGCCGCGAATCCTTTTCCGTGTACTGGAAAAAGGCCCCGTCGTTGAAGATGTTGCAGTTCTGGTAGACTTCCACGAAACCGGTACCGTGGTGGGCATGCGCCCGTTCGAACATCTCCTTCATGTGCTTCGGATCGCGGTCCATGGTCCGGGCCACGAACGAGGCATCGGCACCCAGCACGACGGCCGAGGGATTGAACGGATGGTCAATGGACCCGAACGGCGTCGACTTGGTCACCTTGCCCACTTCGGATGTCGGCGAATATTGCCCCTTCGTCAGACCGTAGATCTGGTTGTTGAAGAGGATCATCTGCACATTCAGGTTCCGACGCATGATGTGGATGAGATGGTTCCCCCCGATGGACAGGCCGTCCCCGTCCCCGGTGACAATCCATACGTCCAACTCGGGACGGGATGCCTTCAATCCCGAGGCAATCGTCGGCGCACGTCCGTGGATGGAGTGCATGCCGTATGTGTTCATGTAGTACGGGAAGCGACTGGAACAGCCGATACCCGAAATGAACACCGTGTTCTCACGCGGAACGCCGAGCTCCGGCATGAGACGCTGGACTGTGGCCAGAATGGCATAATCGCCGCATCCCGGACACCACCGGACGTCCTGGTCCGACGCAAAATCCGCCCGCGTCAGGGCGGAACTTCCGTCCCCACCGGCCGCGCCGGGAGGCAGGGTCGGTTTCTTGGCACCCGGGGGCAATGTGGGTTTCTTCGCACCGCCCATTCCGGGCGGCAACGTGGGTTTCTTTGCCGCGCCCATTCCGGGCGGCAGGGTCGGTTTTTTCTTGTTGTCAGCCATTGATCATGTCCATGATCTTGCGTTGGATCTCACTCGGGCCGAAGGGCCGGCCCTGGATCTTGTTCAGCGGCTCGAACGGCAACAGGAACCGGTCGCGCAAAATGCGAACCATCTGGCCGTTGTTCATTTCCGGTACGAGCAACCGGCGGAACCGGCCGAAAATCGGCTCCAGATCCGCGGGAAGCGGGTTCAGATACCGCAGGTGCATGGCACCCACCCGATGTCCTTCATCGCGGACCCGCGTGACGGCCGCCTCGATGGCACCCCGGGTGGAGCCCCAGCCAACAACCAGCACCTCACCCTCCTCATCGCCATAAAGCTCGGTCGGCGGGATTTCCTGCACGATCCGTTCCACTTTGGCCGCCCGGATATGCGTCATGTGCTCGTGGTTCATGGGGTCGTACGACACGTTACCGGTCACATCCGCCTTCTCCAGTCCACCAATCCGATGCTCCAGGTCCGGCGTACCCGGCTTGGCCCACGGTCGGGCGAGGGTCTCGGGGTTCCGCTTGTACGGATGATACACGTCGGCTCCGTCCACGGTCGCATTCAGTTCGGTGGCAAACGCGACCTCGAAATCCCGGAGGTCATCCGGGGAAGGAATAAGCCATGGTTCCGATCCGTTTGCGAGGTAACCGTCGGACAACAACAGGACCGGGGTCATGTACTTCACGGCCAGGCGGCACGCTTCGTAGGCGGTTTCAAAACAGTCTCCCGGAGTGCTGGCCGCAATAATGGGCAACGAGGAGTCACCGTTACGCCCGTACATGGCCTGCATGAGGTCGGACTGCTCCGTCTTTGTCGGCAGGCCGGTGGAGGGTCCACCCCGCTGCACATTGATGATGACGAGGGGCAATTCCGTGATATGCGCGAGTCCGATGGCTTCAGCCTTCAGTGCAACACCGGGACCGGACGTGCCGGTGATTCCCAGGCTTCCCCCGAAGCTGGCACCGATGGCCATGCCGACGGCGGCAATTTCGTCTTCAGCCTGCACGGTAACAATGCCATGGTTCTTGTACCGGCTGAGCGAATGCAGGATGTCCGACGCGGGCGTGATGGGATAGGAACCGTAGAAAATGGACAGCCCACTCTTGTTCGCCGCAGCCACGAGACCCATGGCCAACGCGTGAACGCCCATGATGGCACGGTATCGCCCGGGAGGTAATTTCGCGGGCGTGACTTCGTACCGCGTCACGAACAACTCGGTCGTCTCCCCGAAATAGAATCCTTTCCGGAGCAATTCCAGGTTGGCATCCCGGATGTCCGGCTTTTTGGCGAATTTCTTGCCTATCCACTCCTCAGCGGGTGTAATGGGCCGCGAATACAACCAGAGCGCCAGCCCGAGCGCGAACATGTTCTTGGACCGGTCCACCTCCTTCTGGTTCAGACCGGAGTCCTTGAGCGTCTCGCGTGTCAGGCGCGTCAACTCGACCTGGATGACGCGGTATCGGTCCAGCGACCCGTCTTCCAGGGGGTTCGCCGCGTAATGGGCCAGATCCAGGCTGCGCTGATCGAAGGCGTTCGAGTTGACCAGGATGGTCCCGCCAATGCGGACACGATCCAGGTTCACCTTGAGGGCCGCCGGGTTCATGGCGACGAGCAAATCCACCTCGTCTCCCGGCGTCCGGATGTCAATCGAGCCAAAGTGGAGCTGGAATCCGGAGACGCCGTACGTGGTGCCCGCGGGAGCCCGGATTTCAGCGGGGAAGTCGGGCAGCGTGGCCAGATCGTTCATCGCGTACGCTGTGGCCAGCGTGAATTGCGATCCGGTGAGCTGCATGCCATCGCCGGAATCTCCGGCGAAGAGGATTGTCGCTTCTGGAAGCGTTTGGAGCTGCTTATCGGCCATCAAAAACCCTCATCAAGGGTGTGTTGGGACGTGCCTCCAGTATACTTCCTGCAATGCATCCATGCGACACCCATCGTCGAACATTCATGGGATGTCCGAGTACATGGCGGCATGATTCCCTACATCTCCATATCCCACGATGTACGGGTAACCGTTCGCCCAGTCTATCTGGATGGTCAATCCGATGTGCTGACCTCCCGCTTCGTGTTCGGCTACTACGTCCGCATTGAGAACGAGGGCTTCGACGATGTCCAGTTGCTTCGCCGGCATTGGCGGATAACCGATGCCACGGGACGCATTGAAGAGGTCGAAGGCGAGGGCGTCATCGGTCAACAGCCGGTCATCGCGCCCGGTGCGTTCCACGAGTACAACTCCTACAGTGTCCTGAAAACCTTCACGGGCACGATGGAGGGTTCGTACTTGATGGAACGGAGCCGGGGGGACCGCTTCCAGGTCGCGATCCCCCGGTTCCATCTGCAAGCGGCATCGAACTGACGCCGCAAAGGCCGGATCAGAATGAGAGTCCGGCGCTCAGGACCAGCTGTTCGAATCCGCCAAGCCCGAACTTGGCCTCGGCAAAGAATTTGCCGAAGTCCAGACCGGCTCCGAGATTGAGACCGACATCACTGGATGACGCATCGCCGAACGGTGTATCCACCGATGCCCGCGCATACTGCAGACCCGCAAGGGCATACAGCGAACCCGAACTGACGTCGGTGAAGGGGTAGTGTCCGTTGGCATTCACTTCGAAGAAGTTGGACGTGTAATCCTGTCCGGACACGGTGGTGGTTTCCGGAAGGTAGAATACGCCGTCCACGCCTACGCTCAAGCCCTCGACAGCACTCACGTTCAGGGGCATGTAATACCCGGCAGTAATGCCGATTTCCGTATCGAGCCCGAAAGCCGCGCCAACCCGGATCTGGGCATCGGCCCGGGACGGAATCAGGAGTGTGACGACGAAAAGCGCGGTGAACGCGACGGAGGACACGCGATTGTTTCGCAGGTTGTGGTTCATGGGAAGATCCTCATTTGGGTGAATGGGTCCCTAACGTAACCGTTCATTGGACGTAAGGAATATCCCCGATGCCGGGTATTATTGCAAAACCCGGCACACCCCGCTCAGATCTTCTCGACACGGATGGTCCGCTCGGCGGTGGTGAATTCAATGACCTGATTGCCATCTGCGAGGCCGAATTCCAGGATGGCCGCCGGCAGCATGTCCTTCGGCGTATCCATCTGGAAGAGCGTATCGGCCACGACATGCCAATCCTCGGCGGTGAGATGCACGACGGACACACCGCTCTCCTCGACGAACGGAGCGTATCCCAATACCCGGTTCATGTGATTGATGCCCTGCTTCTGGTGGAGATTCGGATCCATTTCGCGTCGCTTGTTTTGTAGATTGCAGGAGTGTGATGTTCTGCCCGCCAATCCGTTCCCACGCCATGCGACCGTATCTCGATTTGCTTGCCCATGTCCGCGAACACGGTGTCCTGAAAGAGGACCGGACCGGGACCGGCACCAAGTCCGTTTTCGGGTGGCAAATGCGGTTCAACATGGCCGACGGATTCCCGCTCGTGACCACCAAGAAGGTGTACTTCAAGGGCCTCGCCGTGGAGATGCTCTGGCTCCTGAAGGGGGAGACGAACATCCGTTTCCTGGTCGACAACAACGTGCATATCTGGGATGCGTGGGCCGATGAAAAAGGCGACCTCGGTCCGGTCTACGGAAAGCAGTGGGTTTCGTGGGAAGGCCGGGATGGCCGTCCCATCAACCAGATTGCGCGGGTCGTGGAGTCCATACGCACGAATCCGGATTCTCGACGCCACATCGTGAACGCGTGGAACGTGTCGGACCTTGACCGGATGGCCCTGCCCCCGTGCCACATGTTCTTCCAGTTCTACGTTGCCGCCGGACGCCTGTCCTGTCAGTTGTATGTGCGCTCGAACGACCTCTTCCTGGGCGCCCCGTTCAATATTGCAGAATATGCGCTCCTGCTCCACATGATGGCCCAGCAATGCGACCTGGAACCGGGCGAGTTGGTCTATACCATCGGCGACGCCCACATCTACATGAACCACCTGGACCAGATTGACGAGCAGCTGAAGCGCGAGCCGTACGCACTGCCCCGGCTGCGGCTGAAACGCCGACCGCCGAGCATTTTCGATTACACCTACGAGGATTTCGAGCTCGTGGACTACCGGTTTCATCCGGCCATCAAAGCACCGGTGGCCGTCTGATGGAGATCGTGATCATTGCCGCGGTCGGGCGGACCAACCGGGTGATCGGCAAGGGCATGGACCTGCCGTGGCATATCCCGGCTGATCTGAAGCGCTTCAAGGCCCTGACCGAAGGGCATCCCATCCTGATGGGGCGCCGCACGTTCGAATCGCTCGTCCACCAATTCGGGGGACCACTGAAGAACCGTCGCAACCTGGTGCTGGCCAGCGACATATCGTGGCCGGAATACGACAACGTGGAGGTTTTCGAGAGCGTCGAGGAAGCGCTGGCGGCCGCGGACGGGGCGGAACGGTTGTTCATCGGGGGCGGCGCCAGTGTCTACCGGACCTTCCTGGAGCACGCCGACCGGATGGAACTCACCCTGGTGGACGGACAGCACGACGGCGACGTCTTTTTCCCGGAGTGGGAGCATCTGGTGGGCACCCGCTACACGGAAACCGCCCGCGATGACCGGGACGGGTTCAGTTTCGTGACGTACGAGCGCCGCTGAGCAGAACCTACAGCCCTACCCGTTCGAAGATTTCGTCCACCCGTTTCAGGTGGTAGGCGTCGTCGAAAACGGCTTCGATTTCTCTTTCCGACAGCTGCCCTCGAATGGCTGCGTCCGCCAGCACGATCTCGCGGAACGGACGCTCCTCATCCCACGCCAGTGCCGTACAGGGCTGGACCATGTCATAGGCCGCCTCCCGCATGAGCCCCTTGTCAATCAGCGCGTTCAACAAACGCTGACTGTTGTACAGGCCGTGGGTGCGCTGCATGTTGCGGCGCATGTTTTCCGGATAGACGACCAGGTTGTCCACCAGTCCGGTGAAACGCGTCAGGGCGTAATGCAGGATGGTGGTGGCATCGGGAATGATGACCCGTTCGACGGACGAATGGGAAATATCCCGCTCGTGCCACAGCGGCACATTCTCGTAGGCGGACACCATGTACCCCCGGAGCAGGCGGGCGCATCCGGTAATGTTCTCGCTGCCAATGGGGTTTCGTTTGTGCGGCATGGACGAGGAGCCCTTCTGTCCCTTACGGAACGCTTCCTCCACCTCGCGCACCTCGGATTTCTGGAGGCCCCGGATTTCAACGGCCATTTTCTCGAGGGTCGCGCCTGTCAAGGCCAGCACAGACAGGTAGTGCGCGTGCCGGTCCCGCTGCAACACCTGTGTGGAAATGGGGGCGGCCTCCAGGCCCAGCCGCTCGCACGTCAATCGCTCGATGTCCGTGGGGACGTGGGCAAACGTACCCACCGATCCCGATACCTTGCCGACCCGCATGTCTTCGGCTGCCCGCACGAACCGATCCCGGTTCCGGCGCAACTCGGCGTGGTAAAGGGCCATTTTCAGCCCGAACGTCGTGGGTTCGGCATGCACGCCGTGCGTGCGACCCATCATGAGGGTGTGCCGATGCTCGTTGGCCCGGCGGGCAACGACTTCAATGAGCGCATCGAGGGCCTCCAGCAGGAATGCATTTGCCTTTTTTATGCGTACGGACCATGCCGTATCGACCACATCGGACGACGTCAGGCCGTAATGCACCCACTTGCGTTCATCGCCCAGGGACTCGGAAACGGCCCGCGTGAACGCCACGACATCGTGCCGCGTGGACTCTTCGATCTCATGGATGCGGGCAATGTCGAACGTGGCGTTCGCGTAGAGCTTTTCCACGTCCTCCTTCGGAATGACACCGATTTCGGACCACGCCGCACAGGCGGCCAGTTCCACCTCGAGCCAGGCCTCGAATTGAGCCTGTTCACTCCAGAGGGCGGTCATTTCGGGACGGGAATAGCGGTCAATCATGGCAACGCGGGGTCGGGTTCAGCAGGGTCGGGCTGGTGTTCAGCACAACAAAATACCGCACCCGCCCGCTCCAGGCCGCTCCCGGCTGTGAATGAGGCTGGAATTGGGGCAACGGCGGCCTACTTGAGGTCGCGCGGGGCCAACCGGTTCAGTTCCTCGAACCAGTTCACGACCAACCAGATCTCCCCACGCTCTCCTTGACTTTCGGGATACGCCACCCAGACATTCCCTCCGGCATCCACATCGAAATAAAGAGCCCCGTCAGTTCCGGTCTGAAAACCGGACGGCCCCGTGAACACCACTTCCGACGGCCCGAGTTGACGGAACGTCGGCTCGGTCGTAACCGGTGTGCGGGTAATCGTGCCCTGGTATTCGGAAAAGATGGCGGATCCGTCAGGAGACCATTTCGGCATGCAGCCCTGTTCCACGATCTGGATGGGTTCGCCGGTTCCGTCCAGCGACACGACCTCCAGGGATCCGCACCACGAACTTCCACCCCGCAGGAAGGCCACGTAGGTGCCGTCAGGTGACAGTGTGGGCTTGGTTAAATTTTCTGCCACATCCAGCACCAGTCGCGTGGACTCCGTCTGGAAATCGTGGACGTACAAATCCAGCGGGCCGTTGTTGAATACCATGTACCGACCATCGGGGGTAAGCGCCTGATCCCCGATGTCCGGGATGTCGGGAAGAATGACCTCATTGGCACCCGACCCGTCGGCATTGCGCCGGAGAATGACCCAACCGTCGGCGCGTTGTTGATCGAAGTAGACGGTCCGGTCGCCGGCTCCCCAGACGGGCAAGTCATACCCGCCTTCCCGGGTCAGGCGGGTCACGGTTTCCCGCTCCAGGTCCATGATGTAGACGTCGGCTTGTTGCCGAAGCTCGGGAATGGCGCTTACCACCACGCGACTGCCGTCGCCGGATATGCTGAACTCGGACGACATGGCCCCCGGAAGGGTAGCCTGACGCTCGGGATTTCCGGTGGACGAAATCCGATAGAGCGTGCTGGGCACGGACTGGCCGGACTGATCGCCCAGTTCCTCATACACCAATACGCCGGAGGGAGAAACCACAGCCGGGAACGAGCGGGCACCCAGGGCGACGGTCGCGCCCTCCACGGCGCCGGTTTTCAGGTTGATGGGCGTGGCGTAGGTTTGCGGGGACGGAGCGCTCAGTGCTTCCTGGATGGTCAGGAGATGGCCCGTCGGCGTAATGGCGTGTGCATAGACCGACGGCAAGTATTCTGTGGCGTCTTTGTCGTCTTCCAGCTTGGTCACCCGGACGGGCACAAGTCCCGGTGCCAGTGTGGTGTACAGCGAGAACGATCCTCCCGGGGCGGTAACCAGATTGAACAGCCCCGTCGGGCCGTCCAACGTATCCAGATCGGCAATTTTCGTGACCCGTCCGTTCTCGTCCACGCCCGAGAGTCCCCACGTGCTGTCGGTGAAGACAAAGCCACCCGCGGCCGTGAACCCGGGCGACATCAGGCGATTGGTTTCGCCACCAATGACCGGCGCGGCAACACCACCCGAAACGGGTGCGCGCCACCAACGGGCCTCGGTATTGTTGAAGAAATACACCCAGCGCCCGTCCGGTGAAACGTGGGGCCGGACGCCATTGGCGGAGCGTTCCACTTCCCGGATGGTGGCCGTGGCCAGGTCGTAGGCCAATATTCGTGTCGGATTGACGGCCGCGTAGAAGACAAACCGGTTGTCCGGCGTGATGTCGGCACGAAGGGGCGACCCGGCATCGGGCAGGTGCAGCCGGGCCCGGAGGACGGCGCTGGAGGTGTTCGAGTCCGTACCGACCGGACCCACCTTCCATCCAATGGCCAGGCCGGCAACGAGCAGGATGGGGAGCGCGGCCCAGATCCAGACAGGCAGGCGGGACGCTGCAGGGGCCGATGCGCCGCGCGGGATGCTGGTCTCGATGGCGGATGCGGGCGCGGCCGAGACACCGGACGGTGACGCAACGCCCGACATGGCCGGCACACTTCGACGGGAAACGCCGCTGGCCCCGATGGCCAGCGCCTTCAGGTCCGCAATAATGCCGGACGCCGTCTGATACCGGATTTCCTTGTCCTTGGCGAGCGCCTTGAACACAATGCGCTCCAGTTCCATGGGGACGCCTGTCCGGACCGCCGTCAGCGGCTCGGGCATTTCATTCAGGATGCCGTAGACGACCGCTTGCTCATATTCCCCGCCGAACGGCAGGCGTCCGGCCACCATCTCGTAAATGACGGTTCCCAGCGAGTACAGATCGGTGCGACCGTCCACTTCATCGCCCCGGGCCTGCTCGGGACTCATGTAGGCCACCGTGCCGAGGGTGGAGCCCATCCGCGTGAGCTGTGTGGACTGCTGCGTCTTGGCCAGCCCGAAATCCAGCACCTTGACAGCCCCGTCACCGGCCAACATGATGTTGGCGCTCTTGATGTCCCGGTGCACGATATCCTTGGCGTGCGCCGCGCCCAACGCGCCTGCAATCTGGAGGGCAATCCGGATGACGTCCTCGAGTTTCATGGGCCCCCGCTTCACCTCCTCCGAAAGCATGGGACCGTCAATGAATTCCATGGCGATGAACGGGGTGCCGTCCACCTCATCGATCTCATAGATCTGTGCGATGTGGGGGTGGTTCAGCGCCGCTGCCGCTTTGGCTTCCCGGTAGAAGCGGGCCCGGTCGTCATCGGTCGACAGCGCTCCGGGAGGCAGCACCTTGATGGCGACCATTCGGTCCAGCTTGGTGTCCTGGGCCTTGTAGACAACGCCCATGCCTCCACGGCCCAATTCGTGTAGGATCTGGTAGTGGGAAAGCGTACTTCCGGTCATCATGTCAGGGGGTGGGTGGGAAAGCAAAGATCCGCCACCGAACCCGGATGTGCAATCCGCCCTACAACATGTGCCGTTTGTCGCGCAGATACTTGTACAACAGCGCCCGCGCCCGGAAAATATGAGCCTTCACGGTCCCCAGGGGCAAATCCAGGGCCAGGGCGATTTCCTCGTACGACCGGTCCTGCTGGTGCCGCATGACAATGACTTTGTGGTATTTGGGCGGCAGCGAATCGATGGCCTGCTGAATGAGTTCACGCTGTTGGTCTTCCACGATGTGCCGATCGGGCCGGTAGGACGTATCGGGTAGCTCGTATTCTATTTCGCCGTCCTTGGTCTGGAACGGCTTGTCGATGGACAGCGTCGACAGCTTCTTCTTGCGCAGGTAATCGATGGTATGATTCGTGGCAATCTTGTAGAGCCACGTCGAGAACGCGTATTCGCTCGAATAGGAGTGCAGCGCTGAAAACGCCTTGATGAAACACTCCTGGACCAGATCGTCCACTTCGCCTTGTTTGCGGACCATGCGTTGTACGTGGCGGGTGAGCGCACCCTGGTACTTCTGCATGAGTTCGTTGTACGCACCTTGCCGGCCCGCGAGCGCTTCGCTTACGAGCGCGCGGTCCTGCTCACTGGACTGTGACGGTGTGTTATCGTTCGAGCCTTTGGGCATGGATGCGTCTTCGGCGATGGGGTGGCAAGATAAGGGCCAGATCAGACTACGCCAGACCCTGTCCAACGCTCCCCGGGATCGCGCACCCACCGAGACGTATTAACACACCGGAGGTTGCACCCGTTCCGGTAACAATCCAGCCCGGGTTGCGTCTTACGCTACCCTGACCAAACCATGCGTTCCGTGAAACCTGTCCATATCGTTGCAACATGCGCCGCAGCCCTCGGCCTGCTCGGAGGCGCCCTGATTTTCGCTCCATTGGAAACCGCCGGCTGGTTCGGATGGCAGATGGACCAGGAACTCCCGCTTTCCTTGCTTGGAAGTGCCATCTTCGGACTGGCGCTGCTGAACTGGATGGGCCGGAACGCTGTCTACGGAGGCATTTACGGACGTCCGATCCTTCTGGGAAATCTGGCCCATGCTTTTGCCGGTTTCATGGCACTCATCGGGGTTGCGACACTCGATGGACCGTGGCCCATTCTTGCGGTGACCGTCTTTTACGGTTTGTACGCGGCTGGGTATGCACGTATCATGTTCAGTCCTCCGTACAATTCCGCCTCCAATGAGCGACCGGCTGTATAACGAAAAGGAGATTGCATCGATCTTGCGGCGCGCCTCGACCCTGTCGCCCGATGCATCGGATGAAACGCGAGTTGGCCTTTCTCTGGAAGAATTGCGACAGGTTGGCGCTGAGTCCGGTTTGGATCCGGATGCGGTAGAGGCAGCGGCAGCAGAGCTGGAGGCGCGTCCGACTACGACGCTTCCGGCGGGCATATTCGGCGGACCACTTACGCACACCAGTACGGTGGTCATTGACCACGAACTCTCCGGAGAAAAGTGGGAAGACATGCTCGTCGCCATCCGAAAGTCTTTCGGAAAGCCCGGAATTGTACAGACCAGACCTCACGTCTACGAATGGGTTACTCCTGAATCGTTTAGCGGTGAATCGGGACACGTCTTGGCAACGGTCCGAAATGGGAAAACCAAAATCCAGGTTTTTTGGAGTGACCCGACGTCGGCCATTCCGTTTTTCATCCCGACAATCATTGGTGCAGTGATTTTATTGCCCATCCTCTTTGAAGAACTCAGCATGGGGTTCACGGGCATTCCAGTCTGGATGGCCATTGTAGCCATTAACTTCATGTTGTCGCGCTTCGGTGTAAGTGTTCGTGGTCGTATGGGTATCCGGAAAGTAGAGCGATTGGCGGAAGAGCTGCGGACGATGGGAACGAAGGCCGCATCTCCTTCCCAGACGACGAGCACGGCGGCACCTGCCGAAGTAGCAATGACGGACTCCGCTTTCCGTCTGGATGTGGACGATCAGACCACGCCGACGACTGAAAAAAGCGCATCCCGGAAGAGGGTTCGATGACGCAACGCCTCTACGACGAAAAGGAAATCGCTGCCATTCTGCGAGCTGCTGCCGATGAGTCCGAAGATGGTACTTCAGGAGCCGAAGTTGGCCTGAGCGTCGATGAGCTTGCCCAGATTGGCGCTGAGAGCGGCCTGGACCCGGCGGCTATCCGACGGGCAGCCACGCGCATGGATGCCGCCCCTTCGAGGGCCGTTCCCTCCTCGTCCATATGGGGAGGTCCCGTTTCACACGAGCGCACTTGGACTCTGGACCGTGAGTTGACCTCCAGCGAGTGGGAGCTTGTTTTGGCCGATATCCGGCGTGCATTCGGCATTCCGGGTGTCGTTTCGGTTCGCGAGGGCGCCTTCGAATGGGTACACAAAACCATCGATAGCTTCACAGCCCACGTGTCCGCCACGGTTCGAAACGGCAAGACCACGTTTCAGGTCGCGGCTGGTGACCCTGTTCGGCCTACCCGTTCTCATAAACGGTATGGACTTGGGGTCCGAAGGTATCGTACTGTGGACATTCCTCGTCGCGGCCCTTTTCCTCGCCTCGCGGACCGGTGTCAAGGCCCACGCCCGCCGCAACCGCCAGAAAATCGACGGTCTTCTTGTCGATATGGACCGTACGCTTGAACGCGAAGCGGGTCCGGCCGCGAACGCTTCCGAAGAAGCCATCCCGCAACCGGAGCCGCCCACAGATCTGTTCGAAGGCGTTCCGGACTACTTGACGAACAGCATGTCCCGGTAGGTGGGCAACTGCCACAGGGCATGGTCCACAATCCGTTCCAGCCGGTCCGCAGCGTGTCGTACGGCATTCATGGCCGGAATCACGTTGTCCTGCATGTGGATGACCTTGGTGTGGGCCGTATCGCCCCCCAGTTCCTTGTTCTGCTGGATGAGGTTCGTGAGCGCGTCCTGGAGTTCATCGATGTAGGCGGCCAGGTGCGTGGCCACTTCCCGGACACCCTTCGTTGAGATCCCGGTTTTCTGACCGTCGCGCATGGTGCCCACCAGTTCCCGGAGATAACGTGATGCTGCCGGCATGATCATGGTGCGGGCAATCGCCTCGGTCGTCTCCGCTTCGATGTTTATCCGCATGAAGTACTGCTCGACCCATACTTCCTCACGGCTGCGCAGCTCTGTTTCGCTGAGCACGCCGTATTTCTCGAACAGCCGGATGTTTTTGTCATCCAGCAGGCGGTTCAGCGCAGAAACCGTGGTCTTCAGGTTGAGCAGCCCGCGACGCTCGGCCTCCTTGTGCCAGTCCTCCGAGTAGTTGTCACCGCCGAATATGACGGGCTTGGCTGCCGTAATGACTTCCTTGACCACGGCACCGACCGCATCATGCAGCGACGTCCCATCGGACAGCAGGGCTTCCAGCTTATCCGACATCTCCTCAACCGACTCCGCCACGATGGTATTGAGCACCGTGTTCACGAACGATACCGACTGGCTCGAACCTGGCGCGCGGAATTCGAATTTGTTGCCGGTGAAGGCGAACGGCGAGGTCCGGTTACGGTCTCCGGCGTGGCGTGGCAGATTCGGCAGCACCGGTGTTCCCAAGCCCAGCAGGCCGCCCTGGCGACTGTTCGTGGGCGTACCCTCACTGATCTGGTTGAAAATTTCCTCCAGCTGCTCACCCATGAAGACGGCCATGATGGCGGGCGGAGCCTCGTTGGCACCCAGTCGGTGGTCGTTGGCTGCGGAGGCAACGGAAATCCGGAGCAGATCCTGGTGGCGATAGACGGCGCTTACGACGGCCGTGCAGAAAAACAGGAACTGCAGGTTGTCATGCGGATTGTCGCCCGGCTCCAACAGGTTCAGGCCGGTGTCCGTACCCAGGGACCAGTTGTTGTGCTTGCCCGACCCGTTCACGCCGCGGAACGGCTTCTCGTGCAACAGGCACACCAACCCGTACTTGCGGGCCACGCGCTGCAAGGTGATCATGAGCAGCTGCTGATGGTCCGCCGCCACGTTCGAGTTCTCGAAGATGGGGGCAATCTCGTACTGGCTTGGTGCCACCTCGTTGTGGCGGGTCTTGACCGGCACGCCCAACCGGTAGAGTTCCTTCTCGGTTTCCAGCATGCAGGCCAGCACGCGGTCAGGAATGGATCCGAAATAGTGGTCGTCCAGCTCCTGACCCCGCGGGGGTTTGGCTCCGAAGAGCGTCCGGCCGCAGGTCATCAGGTCCGGACGGCGGAAGTAGAACTCCTCATCGATCAGGAAATATTCCTGCTCACACCCGACGGTCGACGTCACCTTGTTGCACTCGACACCGAACAGCGTCAGCGCCCGCCTGGCCTGCGTGTTGATGGCTTCCATGGAGCGGAGCAACGGGATCTTGTAATCCAGTGCCTCCCCGCTCCAGGACGCGAACGCGGTCGGGATCGCCAAATACGATCCGTTCGGGTTCTCGATGATGAATGCAGGGGAGGTGGGATCCCAGGCCGTATAGCCCCGGGCCTCGAATGTGGCCCGAACGCCACCGGAGGGGAAACTCGATGCGTCCGGCTCGCCCTGGATGAGTTCGGCACCCGAGAACTGGGCGATCGCGCCACCGCCGTGATTCGGCGTAATGAACGAATCGTGCTTCTCGGCCGTGTTGCCGGTAAGCGGCTGGAACCAGTGGGTGTAATGAGTGGCGCCCCGTTCAATGGCCCATTCCTTCATGGCCATGGCCACGGTGTCGGCGATCTCATGATCCAGGGGATGCCCCGTCTCGATGGTGGCCTTGAGCGACTTGAAGACGGACTTGGGCAGTCGGGCCTTCAGTTCCTCGAGCGTCAGGGAGTTCTCCCCGAAAATGCGCTCGATGTCCATGGGGTGGGAGCGCCCGTCGACGTTCCCGTTCGATTTGTGTTTCTTGGCGGCGAGTAGCGCGTAGTCGGCGTGTGTGCGGCTCATGGCTTGTTCAGGAGTGCGTGGTCAGATGTGGGTCAGGTGGACGGTTCGACGGGAATGGATCGGGTATCCTTGAAGGAGCTCAGGACAATGGACGTAGAAGTACCGTGGACGCCGGGCCATTCCTGGATGGTCCCGAGAAGTCGCTCCAGGGCGGCCGTGTTGCGCACGAGGACCCGCAGGACGTGGGATCCTTCGCCCGTGATGGAATGCACCTCCTGGACCTCCGGAAGCGCGCTGGCGCGTTCCACGAACTGGGCGTAATGGTTGGACCGGTCGACCATGACGCGGATGAAGGCAGAGATGTCGTATCCGACACGACGGGCATCGACCACGGCGTGGTAGCCCTGGATGATGCCGCGCTCCTCCAGTTTCCGCATGCGGTCGCTGACGGACGGGACGGACATGCCAACGGCTTCACTGATTTCATTCCGTTTGATGCGCCCGCGCTCCTGCAGCAACTCCAGGATGCGGGTGTCCATTTCGTCAATTCGATCCATCCGATGCGCCGAGTCCTAAATAATTAAGGTATAAATATACGTTCGCCTTATTTAAAACGCCACCCCCCTCTCGAATCTTAACATTGGGTTGACAAACCTTCTTCACACATTTGAAACGGCTGCCGGGGATCGGCGCACACCCGCGAGCCGTATATTTGCACGCGCCGGGCCCGTAGCTCAGTGGTTAGAGCTGCCGACTCATAATCGGTAGGTCGCAGGTTCAAGTCCTGCCGGGCCCACATTGAACGGGTGTGCCCATTTCAGCACACGCAAGAAGGGGCGGCCCGCATGGCGGGCCGCCCCTTTCTTATGGTGCGTATGCACGGCACGCACCAATCAACCTGTTCACCGGTTGGTGTCAGGGCAGCAGGACGGTATCGATCACGTGGATGACGCCGTTGCTGGCAGCGATATCGGCTGTGACGACATTTGCGTTGCCAATCCGCAGGCCAATCGGAGCGGCCTTGCCGTTGACCGTCGTGGCAGATGTCGTGGAGAGCAGGTCACCCGACATGATCTTGCCGGCAACCACGTGGTAGGTCAGGATGGCTACCAACTGATCCTTGTTCTCGGGCTTCAGCAGGCTCTCGACCGTTCCGGCCGGAAGCTTCGCAAACGCTTCGTCGGTGGGAGCGAAAACCGTGAATGGGCCTTCGCTCTTCAGCGTGGCGACCAGATCGGCGGCCTGCACGGCAGCTACGAGCGTGGAGAACGTGCCGGCTTCGACGGCCACATCCACAATGTCTTTCTTGTACTGAGCCTGAGCGACGCTGGCGCCGAAGAGCAGGGTAATGAGGAGCAGGGAGAGATAGTTTTTCATGGGACGATGTTCCGTTGTGTTTGATGAACGGTTGACAACGTACCCTTGCTACACGGCTCCTGAAACGCGATTTCGGGAAGCGGAGCTTGCGTGCGACGAACGGCGACAGGGAACGACGAACGGCAGGGCACCCGGTCAGGAGCCGAGCCGGGTCTCCACCTGTGGCCAATAACGGCGGCTCAACTTCAACTCCGTACCGTCCTTCAGGTAGACCACGTAGTCCCCGTGGAAGAACGGTTTGATCTCACGGATGAAGGTCATGCGGACGATGGTGGAGCGGTGGATGCGGACGAACATATCGGGGTCAAGTTTTTCCTCCATACCCGCCATCGTCTCCCGGATGAGATGGTCGTCCCCGCCCGTGTGCAGAACGACATAATCACCAGCCGCCTCTACCCAATGGACATCCGCCACGTCGACGAATCGGATGGATCCACGCTCCCTGACGAGGAAACGGGACGGCCGGTCCGACGTGCCCAGCAGCTCCCTGAGCCTCCCCTCCAGGTCCGCGGAACGTTGCTGTCCCATGAGCCGACGAACCCGCTCCAACGTGGCCTCGAATCGTTCATCCGAAAACGGCTTGACGATGTAGTCTATCGCGCTTGCATCGAAGGCTTTGAGCGCGTATTCGTTGTAGGCGGTGGCAAAAACGACATACGGCATCGCATCCACCCCGATTTCTTCCACCACCTCAAGACCCGACAAGCCGGGCATCTGGATGTCCAGGAAGACCAGATCCGGTCGCAGCTTCCGAATGGCCTCCACAGCCGCAAGGCCATCCATGGCCTCTCCCACCACCTCCATGTCGTGCTGTTCATTGAGGAGCAGACGAAGTGTGTCCCTGGCCAGCGCTTCGTCGTCAACAATCAGGACACGGATCCGGCTCATTCCGTACCCGCGGAGAAGGTGATGACCGGCTCGATACACACCGGAATGCAAATGCGCACTTCAAGCCCGCCTGAGGGGGCATTGCGAAGGCTGAATTCCTGTTCCGTACCATACAGGTGTTCCAGTCGGCCCTGCGTATTGGCCAATCCGACGCCCTCTTTCAGTCGACCCGGATCCTTCAGTCCCGGACCGTTGTCCCGGACGGACAGGCACAGCCGGTCGCCCTCGCGGCGCGCCGAAATAACGAGTACGCCCGGGGCTGCCTGGGGGGCAATACCATGATGAATGGCATTTTCCACAATGGGTTGCAGGATGAGATTGGGTACGTACAGGGATTGGACATCGTCGCCCAGCTCCATTTGGACATCGAGCCGGTCCCCAAATCGGACGCGTTCGATATCCAGGTAGCGCCGCAAGAAATCCAGCTCCTGATCCAACGGGATTTCCTGCTGGCCCTTGTTCTCGAGTGCCAGTCGAAGGAAGTCACCCAACTGCCCGAGCATGTTCACCGCCATTCGGTTCTCATCTTTCCGGACCAGAGCGGCAATGGAATGCAGCGTATTGAACAGGAAGTGCGGGTGTATCTGCATTTTCAGTGCGCGCAGGTTGGCTTGCGCCAACTGCACCTGCAAGGCCGATGCCTGGGTTTCCCGGGTCACGTACTTCCGGTAATATTCCCATGCGCTGTAAAGGCCGACGATGGCGGTCCACGTCAGGATGTTGCCATGGATGCGCGAAAAGAAGTGGACCCTGTACAACTCCGTGTTCATGGTGTCGTGCAATCCGGCTGTCCGGAAAAGCACAAGGTTGACCAGGGAATGCACCAGCATGGCTGCAATGAGTGCAGGGACGTGGATGGTCAACAGCACGCGAACCCAATTGTCCGCCGTCAACGGCCAAGTTCGCAATAAATGGACGACAACGGGCGCCAGAATGGCCCATATGTACCAGTTCGGCAGCGTACTGACCAGTGCAAACGACCAGTTGAGCGGCTGGGCCGTCACGACCTGGTTCAGGTAATAGAAGGAAAGGGCGGCCAGGCCGGGCAGCGACCACAGCGCGATGTACACCGGCAGGTTGAGCCAGGACGCCCATGGACGGGGGAGAGAGCCCGCAACCGGGCCCTTCCCGGGCAGGGATGGAGTTCGGGAGATCATCAGGGAATATACATGCCGGGAGAAGCCTCAACGATGCTTTTTGCGATCAACGGCGACCTGCTGCGACGAGCGGCGGCTCGCCTTGCCCCCTTATTCCGGTGTACACAGACCCAGGAAAGCCGGCAGGCCATGGAGATGGTCCACATGATCCGGTGCCGTGTTGCCAGCAAAGGCGAGGACCTGGAACTTTCCATGACCGGCGCGACCCACGCCTTGCATGCCGGCGGGCCCCCACTCGAGTACCGGCGTCATGGTCAGGCCGAGATCGGAGACCAGCCAGGCCGCCGTCTCGGTGGTACTGGCGTAGGTGCCCGGAAACACCGCCGAGTGCGTGACCACCATGCACGCGTCCCCGGCGACCGCTCGCTTCGCCATGGTGAAGAAGGGGTGCAACTTTGCGGTGTTCAACTGTCCACCGTCATACAGGAGCTGCCCTTCCGGGATATAATCGGTGTGCAAGCCGTCGAGCAGGATAAGGGCATCCACCCGCCCTCCATGGACGGGCAGGATGGCCCGAACCGCGCCGTATCCGGCACTCCAAGAGGAAATGGTGACGGAGCGGATGGGCCGCGGGGCGGCCGCCGTGGCAGCCCCGGCTACCCCGGCGGCGTCTGCTGCAGCTTGCAGAATGCCCGGAAACAACGCCGGATCGGCAAACGGCCGCTCATAGGCTGAGGACCCGGCGCCGAGGTTCAGGACCGCAACGACCATGGGAAGCTCCGCGAGCGCCGCGGCATGCTTCGCCACATAACCGGCGCCGTGGAAATGAACGAGAACGTCTATCGAATCACGCCCAACCGCCCCGTCCGGGACATGCAATGCGACCGGGCGGGACAAACCCAGGTCCACCTCGGTATGGAAGCCACCCGTCGTCCCTTCCTGCACCCGTTCATGCCCCCGGATGTGTTCCGCCATGGGTGACGGGAACTGGGACTGGGGTACCGGTTTTGAGGCACAGCCGGCGACGACCAGTAGCACGGGGAGGCACGAGCGAATGACGCAGCCCAACCGAACAGGCAAACGCATGGGAAGCCGGGAGCGCCAACGCTGCTTGAAATTCTGACGGCACATGTGCTGCGGCAATCGTTGAAACGTTAGGAAGGTACGCAAGCGACCGCTCACCCACGCCCGTCGACAACACTCCACCGAGGACTTTCGAAGACCCATGGACTCCCTCACACAGATCGCGCTCGGCGCGGCGGTTGGCGAAGCCACCCTCGGGCACCGCGTCGGCCGGAAAGCGGCGGCGTGGGGTGCCTTCCTCGGCACACTGCCGGACCTGGATGTGCTGTTCAATCCGTTCCTGGATGCCGCCCAGCAGCTGGCCATCCACCGGGGTTTCTCGCATTCGTTCTTGGTCGCGCTGGTCGCAGCGCCCGTCATAGGCTGGCTGCTGCACTGGCTGCATGAAGGTCGAAACCCGACGGCTTCCTGGAAGTCCTGGGCCGCCCTGGCGTGGTGGTGCTTGGTCACCCATATCGTTATCGACCTGTTCACTGTCTACGGCACGCAGATCTTCTGGCCATTGACCGACCATCCGTTCGGGTTGGATGCCATCTTCATCGTCGACCCGCTCTACACCTTGCCGCTGGCTGCCGGATTGCTCACCGGCTTGATTTCACGGCGACACCGGACGGCCGTCTGGTGGGGCCTGGCCGTCAGCACGACCTACCTGGCGTGGGCACTCACCGCCAAGGCATGGGCCCATGGAGCCTTCAAGGAAGGATTCGATGCGCAGGGCATCCGCGTGGAGCGGATGATGTCCAGCCCGTCGCCCCTCAACACCGTCCTGTGGATGGGCATGGCCGAGGCCGACGATACGCTCTGGGTGGCCACATACAGTCTGTTGGACAGTGGACCACCGACCAGTGCGGTGGCTGTTCCGCGCCGAACGGCAGCGCTGGACGGGCACCTGCAGGACCGGGGCGTCGAGCGGCTGGAGTGGTTTTCCAAAGGATGGTGGATAGCCGACACGTCCGGAGTCCGACCGGCCATCGTTGACCCGCGCTTCGGCCGGTCCGACCTCTTCCTGGCCGACGACGGTGCGTGGACCTTCCGGTTCGAGTTGCTTGCAGACTCCACCGGGGCATACCACACCTTCACGGAGCTCAACCCGGATGTATCCGGGCTGGACGGGCTGCCAGAGCGGCTCTGGCGCCGGATTCAGGGCCATTGACACGGAGCCCAGACGGCGGTCAGTAGCCGTAGATCGAAAATTCGTCCTTCCGCATGTGCAGGGAGAGGACAATGGCCAGCAAGGCGGTATTGGCCAACAGGGCCGATCCTCCGTAGGAGATGAACGGCAACGGAATCCCGATGACCGGCAACAGGGACGTGGCCATCCCGACATTGATGAACGTGTGGACCAGGTAGATCCCGACCGCGCCGGAGGCCACCATGACGCCGAACGGATGCTTCATCTGCCCACCCAGGTGCACCAACCGGACCAGGAATGCCATCAAAAGCAGCAATACCAGTGCCGCCCCCAGGAAGCCGAATTCCTCTCCGATGACGGAAAACACGAAATCGGTCGACTGCTCCGGCACATACGATCCCTGGGTCTGTGTGCCCTGCATGAATCCTTTGCCGTTCCAGCCACCCGAGCCAATGGCCGCCATGGATTGCAGTTGATGGAAGCCGGCGTTGTCCCTGAATTCCGCGGCTCCGGGATTCGTGAAGGAAAGCACACGGGCGACCTGGTATGGCTGCAGGACGTTCATGATGGCGAAGGACGCCACAGCAGCCGTGCCACCCGAGAAAAGAGCGGCAACGCCCGCCATCCGCCGGTCCTTCGTGCGCCACCACATGAAACCGGTGAACACCAACGCAAAAATGACGGCCGCCGGCAGGTTCACGATGGCCAGGTACCCCGCTACGGCCGGAGCAATCATGATGAGCAGCAGGTTGAATTCCAGGCCGCTCCAGAACAGGGCGATCGGAATGAGCCCGAAAAACACAAGTGCCGTTCCCGTGTCGTTCTGGAGGATGATGAGCACCGCCGGCAACAGGATGATGCCTACAATGCTGAGTCCAACGTCCAGGCCCATCGTCTTGGGGCGCCGCATACCCACCAACTGGGCCAGGGCCAGGACCGTACCCACCTTGGCGAGCTCGGAAACCTGGAATTGAATGGGACCCAGGACGATCCAGCTCTTTGCCCCGTTGATCTCCCGGCCTACCAGGAGCGATGCCAAAAGAAGCAGCACCGTAATCGCATAGATGGGAAAGGCCGCCATCTGGTAAAAACGGATGGGCAGGAGGAGGGCGATCACCAGGCCCACGGACGAAATACCCAACCACATGACCTGGCGGTCAAAGTTCTGGCGTGGGCTCGACGTGAACAGATCGGCGGCCGCACCGTGCGTTGTGGAATAGATGGCCAGCAATCCGGATACCACCAGGACGAGCCAAAGCGCGAGACTCATGGCATCCAGCCGCGTGTACCAGGGCTTCATGGCGCCGTTCTCCCGGGCGATTGCTCCCCGATCGGCTGGCTCCGGCGCTGCAATACCTGATTCCAGAGTGGCTGCCGGCCTTGCATTTCGATGTGACCCTTGAGGTACTGCTCCATCAAGAACATGCCCACGATGCCCGCATTGCCGGAACCCGATCCGCCATTCTCGACCATGACGGCCACGGCAATCTGCGGATTGTCAGCCGGAGCGTATCCGATGAAAACCGAGTCGTCCTCCCCACGGGGGTTCTGTGCCGTTCCGGTCTTGCCTGCCGACGGTATGCCCGGTATGATCAACCAGGGCGTTTTCTCCGCGATCATCCGTCGCATGCCGGTACGCACGAGTTCCAGGTAAGCCGGATTCACGTTCAGGGGCTCGGGGGATGCGAGGTCGAGCCGGGTCTCCTCACCCGTTTCCGGCTGACGGGCATGGTCGAGCAGGTGGGGGGTAATGAGCGTTCCGCCATTGGCCAGCGCCGAGACGTACCGGACCAGTTGGATGGGGGTCACCAGCAGCTCTCCCTGGCCGACCCCCAGATTCATGGCCTGGCCCTCATTCCACCGGTTCACGCCCAGCCGTTCGTTGTAATAGGTCGAATCGGGTATGAGTCCGGTACTGACTTCCGACTGGGAAAGATCGATGGCCGCCCGCTGCTCGAACCCGAACGCACGGGCGTATTTGTCCAACGTGTTCACGTCCATCCGGCGCATCAGCTCGAAAAAAAACGTATTGCAGGACTGCTTGATGGCCTCTACCACTCCGATGGTGCCGTGCGTATCCATGCATTTGAAGATGCGTCCTCCCCCCCGCGGGTGATAGCCCGGGCAGTTGAACCGGAAGCCCTCATCGATGACACCCTCCTGCAAGGCCATGATGGCTATGAGGGGCTTGAATGTAGATCCGGGCATGAAGGCCGACTGCGTAACGCGGTTGAACAGGGGCTTGTCTGCCGACGTCATCAGGTAATCCCACTGTTCGGGATTGACCGAGCCGGTGAACACGTCCAACTTGTAGTCCGGCGCCGAGTGGAAGGCCAGCACACCGCCCGTATTGACATCCATGGCGATGACCGCACCCCGCTTGTCCGTGAACAGCGACTCGGCGACGGCTTGCGTACCGGCATCGATGGTCAGGTACAGGTCCTTCCCGCTCAGCGGCGGTCGGTCTTCCCGTCCGCCCAGGTAATCCTGGACCACCTGCCCGCGTATGTTGACCATCTTGAAGGCACTCCCCACCGTGCCCCGGACTTCCGTCTCGTACTGACGCTCCAGCCCGGCGCTCCCTATCTGGTCTCCCGGGCGGTATCCCCGTGACCGCCAGGTCTCCAGGTCGCTCCGATTGATTTCCCGGACGTAGCCGAGCACATGCGACAACTCGGCCTCGTCGGTGTACCGGCGTTTCTGGAACACTTCATGGGTGATTCCCGGCAATTCATGCCGGTGCTCGAGCACCCGGGACAGCATCCGGAACGGAACATCCACGGCCAGGGGACTCGGACGGAATACACTCCACTCCCGGGCGGCCCGCACCCGGGCCGTGACGACGCTGTCCGGGACTTCCAGGAAGGACGCCAGGACCGGGACCGTGGTCGTATCGAAATAGGTGGGGGTCACCAGCAGGTTGTAGCCGGATGTGTTGTCCACCAACAACGTGCCGTTGCGGTCGAAGAACATGCCGCGTGCCGGCAATTGCCGTCGCTCCTTGACGGCATTGCTCCTCGACTCCCCGCTGTGGTCTGCGTAGTCCACGATCTGCAGTTTGCCCAGCCGCAGTACTAGCACGCCTACCAACAGCACAATGAGCAACGAAAATATGCGAACGCGCAGGCGGGCGTCATCCATGGTGGCAAGGGGCCCCGTTGGGGCGTTTCCGGTTACGAATGGGGCCGGAAATGCAACCATTCAGCATTCAGGCGCATTTCAGGCAAACCAATGTGTGGACCCATCGTTAGTACCCGACGACACCCACGTGGTTTCGGAAGGCATTTATTACTATCCGCGGGCACCATGGCCAAGAGATCGACGACCTTTATCGGGCTTTCCTGCGCTTTTTTCGGCGTTTTGTTTTTTGCCGTGGCCGCCCCGGCCGCGGGTCAGTATTTCGGCAGGAACAAGGTCCAGTACGACAATTTCGACTTCAAATCGTTCAGGACGGATCATTTCGAAATCTACTTCTACCCCGAGGCGCGCGTGGCTGTCCAGGATGCGTCCCGGATGGCCGAACGGTGGTATCAGCGGCATTCGCGCACGTTCCTGAGGGAGTTCTATGAACGCAAGCCCATCATCCTGTATGCCAACGACGCCGACTTCCATCAGACAAATGCCATAAGCGGGTCGCTCGGAGAAGGCACCGGCGGGGTGACCGAATCCCTGAAGGAGCGGGTCATCATGCCCCTCACCGGCAGCTATTGGGACACCGACCACGTGCTGGGACACGAGCTGGTCCACAGTTTCCAGTACGATATCGCCCTCTCCCGCACGGATTCGGTCCGATTCTCGTTCCAGTATGTTCCGCTTTGGCTGGTAGAAGGCATGGCGGAATACCTGTCCGTCGGACGGCGCGATACCCACACGGCCATGTGGATGCGCGACGCCGCCCTGCGGGACGACCTGCCGACCATCGAGCAGATCACGAAGGACATGAGTTACTTCCCGTATCGGTACGGGCAGGCCTACATGGCCTACGTGGGAGGCAAATACGGGGATGCCGCGGTCGCCAACCTGTTCAAACTGAGCGGCCGGGTGGGCGTCGATTCGTCCTTCGTGTACACGCTCGGCATTACGGCCGATTCGCTATCCAACGAATGGATCCAGACCGTCAAGGACACCTACCTGCCCCTGACCGAGGGCCGTACGCCGGCTGACAGCGCGGGCCGCAAGGTCCTGGCATCGGATATCGACGCGGGAGACATGAATATCTCCCCCATGATTTCTCCGGACGGGCAGTACGTGGCGTTCCTGTCGGAGAAGGATCTCTTCAACATCAACCTGTTCATTGCCGACGCGAACACCGGAAAGGTCGTCAAGAAGCTGAAGTCCACGGCCCGGAATTCGCATTTCGACCAGATCCGGTTCATCTCATCGTCCGGGTCCTGGTCGCCCGACGGCAAGCGCTTCGCCTTCATCACGTTCGTCCAGGGCGACAACGAAATCTCCATCCTGGACTGGTCCAAAGGCTCCATCGAGCGACGGATTTCCGTGGACGGCGTGACCGCCATCACCAATCTGGCGTGGTCCCCGGACGGCGATCATCTGGCGTTTTCGGGCATGAACGGGGGCATTTCCGACCTGTACGTGCTGGACCTGCGTACGTCTGCCGTGGAGCAGTTGACCAACGACCGGTACGCCGATCTGCAGCCGGCCTGGTCCCCGGACGGGATCCACCTCGCCTTCACCACGGACCGGGGCGAGGAAGGCACGGACTTCGCCACGTTGTCCTACGGCGCCGAGCGCGTGGGTATCATCAACACGGAGACGCTCGACATCCGGATCGTGCGACCCTTCGACGGAATGCATCACAATCCCCAGTTCACGCCGGACGGACAGAACATCCTGTTCATTTCCGACCACGACGGGTTCAAGGACATCTATCGATTGAACCTCGAGACGGAAGACGTATTCCGCGTGACCCATCTGCAGACCGGGGTTTCGGGCATTACCAAGATGTCGCCCGCCATGTCCGTGGCGCAGCAGAGCGGTCGCATGATGTTCACGGTATTCGGCGACAGCAAATACACGGTGTTCTCCAAGGATCTGGATGAACTGGAAGGCGAACCCTATGTGCCGGGACCGCAGGCCGACTACCAGCTTGCTGCGACGCTCCCGCCCAACCGGGACGCCAATGAAGGCTTGGTCGGCAACTATCTGAACGATCCGCTCAGCGGGTTGCCGGAGGACCGGGACTACTCGGAACTGGCGTACAGCCCCCGCCTCAAGCTGGATTACGTGGCCCCGCCGTCGGTGGGCGTTCAGGCCGGTGGCGTGTACGGTTCAGGGGTCGTGGGTGGTGTCGGCTTTTTCTTCAGCGACATGCTGGGCAACCAGAACCTGACCCTGATTGCACAGGCCAACGGCACGTTCAAGGACATCGGCGCCCAGGCTGCCTACCTGAACCGCAAGAACCGGCTGAACTGGGGAGGTCAAGTGGGCCATATCCCACTCCTGTTCGGGTCGTCGTTCGTCGGTCCGAATGTCATTGACCCGGAAACGGGCCTGCCATCGCAGACCATCCAACAAATCCGCCAGCGCATTTACGTGGACCAGCTCCAGGGCGTGGCCGTGTATCCGTTCACCACCACCCGGCGGGTCGAGCTGACCTCAGGGTTCACGCGGTACGGATTCGACTACGAGGTGGACACCTACTACTTCAGCCAATTCGGTGTCCGTCGCGAAAGGACGAGTCTGAGTGACCAGGAGCCGGACCCCATCTATTTCGCCCAGGCCGGCCTGGCACTGGTCAGCGACTACTCCTTCTTCGGCTTCACATCCCCCATCCGGGGTGGCCGATCGCGTTTTGAAATCGCGCCGTTCGTGGGCTCACAGACCTTCATCCGTCTCCAGGCCGACTATCGCCGGTATTTCAATCTGAACCCGTTCACGTTTGCCATCCGTGGCCTCCACGTGGGAAACTACGGTGCAACGGCATCCAGTCAGAACGACATTTTCACCCAGGAATATCTGGGATACGCCAACTCGTTCGGCTTCGTCCGGGGCTACTCCTTCACGTCGTTTGAAGGCTTCGGGGAGTGTACGGCCACCGCGGACGGCCGATGCGCCGAGGAAGACCGCCTCTTCGGAACGCGCATGGCGCTCATGAGCGTGGAAACCCGGATTCCGCTGTTCGGCACGGAGCAGTATGGTCTCATCAACTTTCCGTACCTTCCCACCGAAGTCTCATTCTTCGCAGATGGTGGCGTGGCATGGACGAAGGACGACCTTCCGGTCCTGAAATTCGAAACCGACCCGACGCCGGAGCGGATTCCTGTTTTCTCGGCCGGGGTGTCCACCCGATTCAACATGTTCGGGTTCTCCGTGATCGAGATCTTCTACGCCAAACCGTTCCAGCGGCCTGGAAAGGGGGCCCATTTCGGGTTCCAGATCATCCCGGGCTGGTAAGCCCCTGATGTATACCGCCCTTCGCCCCCTGCTTTTTGCCGTCGGACCCGAAACGGCCCACACGTTCGCGGCGCTCGCCGCGCGGACCGCACAACGCGTGACCCCGTTCCTGCTCGACCGGATGTTCGAGTATGCCCATCCTGCACTGTCGCAGGACCTGTTCGGTCTGACCTTCACCAATCCGGTGGGACTGGCGGCCGGTTTTGACAAGAATGCCCGCCTGGTCCCCTTTTTCCGCCACGCCGGTGCCGGATTCGTGGAAATCGGGTCGGTCACGGCCCGGAAGAGCCGGGGCAATCCGCGCCCGCGGCTGTTCCGCCTGCCGGAAGACGAGGCCCTCATCAACCGGATGGGCTTGGGCAACCACGGGGCCCGGCGGATTGCCCCGCGCGTGGCCCGTCAGGCCGGACGCCGAACGTGGCCCCTGGGCGTAAACATTGCCAAGACCCACGATCCGCACATCATGGGTGACGATGCCCTGGACGACTTCGTCCAATCTTTCCGGCTGCTGGCACCCGTCGCAGACTACATCACACTGAACGTATCGTGTCCCAACACGGCCGAGGGCAAGACCTTCGAGGACCCGAATGCCTTCGACGACCTGCTTGCGGCCATCATGCGTTCTGCCGCCGACCTGAAACGGCGCCCCCCCATCCTGGTCAAGTTTTCCCCGCCCGACACCGAACGGTTCGTGCTGGACAGCTTGTTCGACGAACTCCTCCTGGTGGCGCAGGCTCACGGAGTGGATGGGTTCGTGGCCACGAACACCGCCCCGGACCGGGAGGGACTGACCGCGGATCCCATCCGTATTGCGTCGATGGGCAAGGGCGGACTCAGCGGCCGTCCGATAGCGCGGCGTTCAGACGGGCTCGTCCGCTATATCCATCGAAAGACCGGCGGCAAGACACCCATAGTGGGTGTCGGTGGTATCGATTCAGCAGAATCGGCGTACCGGAAGATCAAAGCCGGTGCGAGTCTGGTGCAGATATACACCGGTTTGGTTTATCATGGACCCGGCCTCTTCCGCTCCATAAAGGAAGGACTGGTCCGACTGCTTGAGGAGGACGGACATTCGTCCATCAAACATGCCGTTGGAGTCGAGGCCTGAGCCACCCCTTCACGACAGCCTGAGCCCGACATGCCCACACTCGTCGACTTCAAGACCATCCCCGAGATGTTCAACCGCCTGACGGCCCGTTTCGAGGGCCAGAACAGGACGGTGCTCAAGTACATGGACCGGGACACCAAGGCCTGGACCGATATTTCCTGGGAATCCTTCCGGGATCAGGTGCACGCCATGGCCGGCTACCTGTATTCCAAGGGCGTCCGCCCCGGCGACCGCGTATCCATCCTGTCGGAAAACCGGCCGGAATGGGCATTCACCGACATGGCCACCCAATTGTTGGGTGGCGTGAGTGTATCGCTCTACACGTCGCTGCCGCCCCGGGAGGTCTCGTACATCCTGCACGATTCCGGCGCGTGCATTTTCATCGTGTCGACCACCATCCAGCTGAAGAAGGCGCTCGAGATCTACGATGTATGCCCGGAATTGAAGCACATCGTGTCCATGACGCCGCTCACGGACGAGCATCCGGACTATGTGTCGTACTTCCCGGATGCCATGACCGAAGGCGCAGCCATGTATGAGGAGTACAAGGACGCCATCCGTTCGCTGGAGGCGAGCGTCAAGCCCGAAGACCTGTCCTGCCTCATCTACACGTCCGGAACGACGGGCAACCCGAAAGGGGTCATGCTGTCGCACCACAATTTCGCGTCGAACATCCAGTCGGCCATCAACCAGATCGACCTCACGCCGACGGACCGGCATCTGTCGTTCTTGCCGCTGTGCCATTCATTTGAGCGTACCGGCGGCTACTTGGGAGCGCTCTCGGCCGGCGTCATGATTGCCTACGCCCAGTCCATCGATACCGTGACCCGGGACATCGTGGACGTCAAGCCCACCATTCTGATAGCCGTCCCGCGCCTGTACGAAAAGATCTACAACGGCGTCATGAAGTCCGTCGAGGAAGGCGGCGAGCGCAAAAAGAAAATCTTCGACTGGGCCGTCCGGACCGGGTACAAGTACCACATGGCCAAGGCCACCGGCAAATCACCGGGGCCGTTCCTGTCCGCCGGAAACGCCGTGGCACAGAAGCTCGTCTTCTCGAAGTTGCAGGAAAAACTCGGCGGTGCCCTGCGCTTCGGCGTATCGGGCGGCGCGGCGCTGCCGAAGACCATCGGGGAGTTCTTCTTTGCCGCAGGCATCCCCCTGGTGGAAGGCTACGGCCTGACGGAGACGTCGCCCGTACTGACCATTTCCCCCTTCCACAAGCCCCGGTACGGAGCGGTCGGGCATGTCATCAGCGGCATTACGGTGGGCATCCAGGACCTGGAGAGCGAAACCATCCTCGGTCAACTCAGTGGCGAGGACTACCCGTCGTCGCTCACCACACGGGACGGGGAAATCGTGGCGCGTGGCCCCAACATCATGATGGGGTACTGGAACAACCCGGACGCCACTGCCGAGGCCATCGATGCCAAGGGATGGTACCACACCGGCGATGTGGGTCGGTTCGATGACGGTTTCCTCGTGATCACCGACCGCATAAAACACATGATCGTCTCGGCCGGCGGCAAGAACATCTACCCGGGACCCATCGAAGAAAAATTCAAGCACGAACCGTGGATTGACCAGATCAACATCATCGGGGAAGCCCGCGAGTACCTGACGGTCCTCGTGGTTCCGAATGAGGATGCCATCCAGGCGTTCGTGCGGCAGGAAGGGCTCAAGGCCGATTCCTACGCCGCCATGCTCGAACTGGACGAAGTCAAGCGCGTCTTCCAGCAGATGTTCAAGTCGTATTCCCGGAATGCGGCATCGCACGAGAAGGTGCGTGATTTCCGGCTGATCGCCGAGCCGTTCACCATTGAGAATGGCATGATGACGCCGACCATGAAACTGAAGCGCAACGTCATCGAGTCGACCTATGCCGACCTTATCGAAGAAATGTACGCAGGCGTAGTCTGATGCCGGATTCCCCCCGGACGACCCTTTCCGTGTGCCTTGTATCGTCGAGCCCGGTCCTGGAGTCGACCGTGCGGATGATCTGCGCTGCCCCGCACCGGGTGCAACGCTTCGACCTGGGCGACCTGGTCACCGAGGCGGCCACGCCGTCCGGCAACGCGCAGGCCATTGTGGAACAGGCCTCCCGGTCGGATGTCGTGCTCATTGAGTGGAACCTGGACCAGGCCCCGGAAATCAACACCCTCTCTTTCCATGTCCGGAAACGACTGGCGTGTCCGGTGGTGGCTCTGTGCCGGGGTGGACAGGACGACATTGTGGGCGGATTGGCCGCGGGGGCCGATGCAGCGCTCACCTTCCCGTTCACGGTGGCCCAATTGCAGGCCATGGTGCTGGCCTGGCATCGCCTGGTGGATGCGGCGCGAACGGAACACCCGCCGCCGGTATCCAGGAACATGTTGGAGCACGGGCGCCTCGTCCTGGACCTGACCGCGCATCGGTTCACGATTGACGGCATGGAAGTGGAACTGACGCCCCGGGAGTTTGCCCTCCTGACGTATCTCATGGAGCGGCCCGACACCGTCTGTTCACGCGAGGACATCCAGGACGTCGTGTGGGGCATCCAGTTCGACACCGGAACGAACATGGTGGATGTCTACATGTATTTCCTTCGCCGGAAACTGGCGGCGCATGGCGTGACGGACGTCATCACGACCATACGGGGACACGGCTACCGGCTGGACTCGACCTGAATCCGGTCAGCGGCGGGTACATCTCCCGGCAGACGCAGCGCCAGGATGGAGCCTTCCTGCAGGGCCCGGTAAATGGCCCGGATGTCCTCGGCGGGAAGTTGGAGACGGAGGACCGTGGTGACCCCACCCCGGCCCATTCGTGTCGGCAGCGTATCCAGCAGGAAGCCCGGGCCCGGAAGTCGCCCGGAAACCAGGCGGACTTCGAGTCCATCGTACTGCAGCACGGCATAGTCGGGGACATCGGGCTCCGGCACGTCCTGTGGGGGCCGCTTGGCCGCTTCCACGGTGTCGACGGGCGCGACGACCTCACGGACCGGCACATGTGGGATGTCGGAGTGGAACGAGGTCAGGCGGAGCGCATCGGCTGGTTTCGGCCGGGGTATACGAGCGATGTCGTCGATATGGGCGCGTTCGGCGCGCATCGTCCGGACCGGTACGCCGCCCATGAAGAGCACGACCGTACCGGCGCTGGCGTTCGTGGTGTCGGCCAGATCAATGGAAAGGGAAGGTTCCGACAACCCAGCCGCCTCGAGGCGGGCTTGCAGCCACGACAGGTGGGTGGCTTGCGCCTGGAGCGATGCCTCCGTGCCGTCCAGCCCACTGCGTGTTTCCAGCGCCGGAAACACGACAATGAACAGGATGACGGCCACGGGCGGGACGACAAACCCTGCCATGATCCACGACCCCATCCACCGGGTTTGGGTGGGGGCGGTGGTGGCTGCAGTGCTGTCCGGGGCGGCGTGTGGCTCGCTCAATAGATATACACCGGCGCGCCGATGGGAAGGGTGGAGTGGACCGCTTCGAGGTCGCTGGCACCCAGTCGGATGCATCCGTGGGATACGGGCATGCCCAGCAATCGCTCATAGGGCGTGCCGTGCACGAGGTAGCCGTCGCCCATGGAAAGCGCGTACTTGCCCAGCACGCCGCGTTCGTACCGCAACGGACTGCCGGGTGGCGGCACGGGCTCCCCTTCTTCAATGAACGCCCAGTCCGGCTTCGTCCAGACAGGTCGCGTCCGTTTCGATTCAATGCGGCGGATGCCGCGCGGCGTGTTGAACAGCCATTCGCGATCTCCTTCTGCCTTGAGTCGGATGTAACTGCCCGTGGAACAGGGACCCTCCAGCAGCAGACCGTTGCCCTGCATGAGCCGGAAGGTGTTGTCGGATGAACTCACGACGAGATAAGGTCCGGACGGCACGCGCCGTGCCAGGCGACGCTCCAGGTTGGCGAGTGTGCGGACGTCGGCCGGGGACGAAACGGGCGTTATTTCCACTTGCGGCGTCGGAGCCAACGCCGCGGCCATCCACGCCCGGGGACGTTCCCCGACGGCCAGGAGGATGGCGGCCAGCACAATGCCGGCCTGCAGTCCGATAAGGAATGAAAGAATCCGCGCACGCATCAATTCATGGTCCCCACGATGGTGACAGGTGTGCCCACGGCGACCTGCCGGAACAGCTCGTTCATGGTGGTATTGGTCATGGCCACGCATCCATTGGTCCAGTCCGCGCCCTTTCCGCCCTCTCCGTGGATTTCAATGAGTCCGCCAATCCGTGCGTTCGCCGGAATAAGGCCTTCCCGCTTGGCCGTGGTGAAGGCCCGGCGGTCCTCGGCGTTCGGAAAGTCGATTTCCAGGGCCCGGTAATACCGGGTCTCGCCGCGTCCCCGTTTCCGGATGATGCGGTAGCGTCCCTCGGGCGTTGCGTTGTCGCCTTCCATTTGTTTGTCGCCCACCCATTCGGGGCCCAGTTCCACAGGCCAGCTCTGGATGCGGCGACCCGCCGTATACAGATGCAGGGTTCTGTTCAACTTGTCCACGATGATGGCGGATGTACCCGCGTCCCGCGATGCCTTGAGCGTTTCCCGGACCCAACGGTCCCACTGGGGCGCATTCTCCATCCAGGTCGTGAGTTGGGTTTGCAATTCCGTCTCCATCCCCACCAGCAGGCGATTTCCCTGCCGGAGATGCTCGAGCGCCGTGGCGTATTTCCGCGACTTGGCGTGGGCATCGCTGCGATGCAGGTTCAGTTCGGCCTCGGCCCATCGGCGAATGCGGGTCTCGGTGCGTGGCAATTCGGCCATCAGGGACGATACGCTGTTGGCACGGGCATGGACCACCAGGCGTTCCGCCGCCAACTGGCGCCGGAGCGAGTCGCGCAGCGTTGCTGTTTGCTGGATGGTGACTGCTGCCGATTCCACGAGTCGCACGGCCAGGGAATCCACGTGGCTGTAGTTCCTCAGGATGGCCGGACGATCCGATTCCTCACGCAAGGCGGCCAGCGTCTCAGCCCACAGGACCTCGGCTTCAGCCAGTCCGGTCGGGACCAGGTGCCGTGCATCGGAGGCGCGGACCTCGGCCAGGGCGCGACGGGCGTCGTCCACGCTTTGCTCCGGTGCGGCCGGAGACAACGCCAGAAGCACGGCCGTCCCGAGGACGGCCGTGCCGATGGCAATCAGTGTCAGGCGTTTGATCTTAACTGCGGACAGGTGTGCCCGTCCCTGCGATGGCTGTTTCAAGTTCCGTCTGCAAGGATGAGGCCTTCTGCAGGGCCTGCGTTACGATCTGGTTCGCCGTCAGGAAGTCGCCTTCCATCTGGGCCTGCTGTGCGGTCTCAAGCGACTGGCGGACGAGGTCGACATCCACCTGGATGGCAGCCAGCGCCAGGGCACCGTCTTTTCCGCGGGGTGCGCGGGCCATGAGCGTGCCCAGGTTGGTCAACGACTCTTCCAGCGAGACGAACAGACCTTCGTTGGTCGTGCGCATTTCTTCCTTCCGGTCGGCGACCGTCTGCTCGGCCTGCGTAGCGGTTTCCAGGGCGGAAGCCAGCAGTGCGTTGGCACGATCGTAATCACGGGTCAGGGAATTCCTGGCGTTCTGGACTTCAATTTCCGCCTGTGCGGCGGCGAAAGAATCCTGAGCAGCCTGGTAGAGCTCCATGACATACACATCCGCCTCGGCCGCATCGGCCGTCTGCAGGGCCGTCTGGGTGGCTTCAATCTGCTCCTGCGGAGGCTTGGCACAGCCGGCAACCAGAACGGTTACGGCCAGTATCGCTATGAAAGCGAAGTTCTTCATTTCTGTAGGTGTTCATTGGATCCGGCCCTGAGCAATCGCACTTCGACCGCAGAAAACCGGAATAAGGCAATGTTACGGCGGGTCGGGAGGCGGCCTCTCAAAGGCCCATTAAGCTTTGCGTCCGTCCGGTTAAATTCTGCTTAAAAGGCGGTGGATGTCCGCTCTTGCTGGCAGAGGGGGCTTTCATTGCCAGAAAGACCAGCAGTCGGGGCGGATGGCCGTTGAATGCTGGAACCTGCACGCCGAACCTGCATTGCATGGCCCACACATTTCGGGGTGTAGCGCAGCCCGGTAGCGCGCTTCGTTCGGGACGAAGAGGTCGTGGGTTCAAATCCCGCCACCCCGACACCAGAAGAGAAAAGGCAGGCCAACGGTCTGCCTTTTCAATTATGGGGAGGGGTAAGGGATTGTCCAAAGGAAAATCCCGCCACCCCGACTGTCAGGAGGCTTCCAACGCTGCCGCGTTTGGAAGCCTTCGATGTTTACGGCGTCACGCGTGATGGGCGCGACGCCACGTCATCCCCCACCCCGCGAGCACCATCAGGGCGGCCACGCCGCCCAGGGCCAACATGGGTACGAGGGCAGCCTTCGGCATGAATCCCCGGGTGGCCAGGAACAGGCCGAGTCCCATGGCACCGCCGAGCCACCAACCCGCGCGCTCAACAACCGTCATTCCAGCGAGCAGGGCCGGCTCCCCCGCTTCCGCAGGGCCCCGCGCCAACACCGCGTGTCCGGCTGCCCATATCCGATCGGCATCCCAGCACAGCAGATAGATGACGGCCAGCAACATGGCCGTCGTTATCCATGCCGTCAGGCCGAAACCGATACCCCACGTCACGAGCACAATGCTGAAGATGATCGGCAAAAACAGCAGGGCCCCGAGGGTTGCCGTTGCCGGGATGACAATCAGGATGGCGGACAGCACCTGCATGATACCGATGAAGTACCAGTAGGGCCCGGTCTGGTACATGGCTTCGAAAAAGAAACCCACCGGGTTCTCCACCGGCAAGACGGTGAATCGCTGACCGGTCGCCTTGACCAGTCCGGTCGGCAGAAAGGCCATGAGCATGAGGAGTCGATTCGCCAGCGTGAATCGGGCCAGGAACGGAGTCGTCCGGATCCGGGCGTGGAGCGCGCGAAGGCGCGGCGGGAGTTCAGCTGACGGATGACGCGTCATGGTATTCAGGGATGTGTTCGTGGCAACCGCCCTCACTACGGCAGCCGGAGGGCCCGGTTACTTTTTATATTGACAAATAAATTTGTCCATTGTAGATTCGGGGTATGATGCAAAGCGAACTCCACATGATCCATACGCCGCGGGCCGCCTCGGCCGCCCTGGCAGACCTGCGTGTTTCCATCCTGAATGCCCTCCGGGAGCCCAATTCCGCGTCCGGACTGGCGTCGGTCCTGGGCCTTCCCCGACAGAAGGTCAACTATCATGTTCGCCAACTCGAGGATGAGGGACTGGTCCGGAAGGTGGGTGAACGACCCGCCCGCGGATTCACCGAGGTGCTCATGCAGACGGTGGCTCGGCGGTTCATGATTGTGCCGCAGGTACTTGGCGACGTCGCGGCCGACCGGAAAGACATGGAGGACCAGGTATCGAGCATGTACCTGGCCGCGCTCGCCGCAGAAGTCATCCAGGATCTGGCTGAACTGCGCCCGAAGGCCGAGCAGCAGGAAAAGCGCCTTGCCACGCTGTCCCTTGCCTCGACCGTCCGCTTCAAATCCATGGAAGACCAGCACGCCTTCGCCGACAAGCTGACAACGTTCGTCGCCGATCTCATCCGGGAATACCACGCCGACACCGGTCGCGAATTCAAATTGATGGCCGGCGTCTACCCGAATCCCGACACAACCACATAGCACCACGCGTCGCTCAGCGACCAACCCGTCACTCGACCCAGCAAAGCCATGCCAGAACCCAAGAAAACCGCCGGCAAGACCATCCGGATTGCCGCCTCACCCGCCCGCGTTTGGCGGGCCCTCACCGACCCTGAAGCCCTCGCCAGCTGGTTTCCCGTGAAGGCCGAAATCAAGCCGGGCGTGGGCGGAACCATGCGCATGTACTGGGATGAGAAGAACGGATTCGATGAGCGCATTGAGATCTGGGAGCCCGAACGCCATCTGCGCACCGCCGATGACAACGCCGGCTACCCCGGGGTGGCCACGGATTACCACCTGGAAGCGGACGGCGACTCTACCATCCTGCGCGTCGTTTCGTCCGGATTCGGGGAAGACGATCGCTGGCAGGACATCCTGGACAGTTTCCAACTGGGATGGAATTTCGAGTTGGAAGGCCTGAAGTACTGGCTGGAAGTGCACGCGGACAAGCCTCGCACGGTGGTGCGCGCCTCCCGGCGCAATACCGGTGACGTTCACGACGTGTGGACCCGACTGACCGGCCCGGGTGGCTTCCTTCCAGCGTCCGGTCTTTCGGACGGTGCCACCACCCTCGAAACGGCACCACCGTTCCAGATGGTGCTCCGGACGGCACCGGACAGCGCGCTGGGAGATGCCCTGTTGCGGCTCCAGGTGCTGACCGAGGCGGTCGGCGGCCACGTGAACATCTGGGCCTCGTGCTACGATCTGGACACGGCATCCGCAGACCGGATGGCAGCGGAATGGCAACGATGGCTGGACGCAAATGTCCGCTGACGGACACCCGCAGGCCGGGAACGGACAACACAACGCCGTGGAAATCGCGGCGCATCGGCCACCGGGGCGTGATTGAAGGACAGGCACGGATGTTGCTCGTGGCTCCATCATGCTGTATCACTACATCCAGACCGCCATCCGGTCCATCCGCCGGCATCCCGGCTACGCATTCATCAACATTGCAGGATTGTCGGTGGCCGTTTGTGTCGCCCTGCTCCTCTTGTTGTTCACCCGCACGGAGCTGTCCTACGACCGCTTCCATGACAACGCCGATCGCACGTATCGCGTGTCGGTCATGGAGGATTGGGGTCCCGACCAGCAGTTCTTCAATACGACCACCCCATTGCGTATTGGTCCGACCGTCCTGGAGCAGATTCCCGACGTGGAAGCCTGGGTCCGGTACGATCGCTGGCGGACCCGGGTCATAAGCGGCGACGACCTGTTCGACGAGTCGCTCTTCATGGTCGATCCCTCCTTCCACGACGTGTTCGATTTCGAGGTGCTCGAGGGGGATCCCGACACCATGTTCGACGAGCCCACCGCTGTGGTGTTGACCGAAACCGCGCGGGAACGGTGGCTGGGAACGGAAACCGCTCTCGGTGCCACGCTCCAGATGGACATCGGCGATGGCCTGCGGGAATTCACGGTTACGGGGGTCCTGGCGAACCCGCCCATAGAATCGAGCCTCCAGTTCACGGGTCTCCTGTCCTACCGGCTCGGGGAAATGATCCTTCCACCGGGCCGGCAGGATGCCTGGTTCAACGTGGGACCGGAGACGTATGCGGTCCTCGGTGAGGGAGTCACCGCCGAGCAGGTCGAGTCCGACATGGCGGCCATCATCACCCAGAACGGCGTGGGTGCCGAACAGGGCATCGAATACATACTCGGGCTGCAACCGATTACGGATATCCACCTGAATCCCGAGTACCCCGTCGGCCACGGCCGGGTATCGAACCCGGTCTATGTCCAGTTGATGGCGGCATTGGCCCTGTTGCTGCTGGTCGTGGCGTCCATCAACTTCGTCACCTTGTCCATCGGGCGATCCCTCGGGCGCGCCCGGGAGGTAGGCGTCCGCAAGGCCATCGGCGCGGGCCGGGGGCAACTCATGCGGCAATACTGGGGCGAGTCACTGGTCCATACCGGCCTGGCCCTGATCTTCGGCATTGGACTAGCTGAATTGATGTCCCCGGCGTTCGAAGCCCTGAGTGGCCAGCCCGTCCTGCTCAGGGCGGACCTGTCCACGGTGGCGCTCGCCCTGGGCGTCTACGCAGTCATCGGCCTGGCAGCCGGGCTCTATCCGGCCATCCTGCTTTCCGGCATGCAGCCGGTGCGTGCGTTGCGCGGGTCCGCCGGTTCGGTCGGGGCCACCGGACGGGTGCGAAAGACCCTCGTGGTCGCCCAATTCGCGTTCACCATCCTGTTGCTGGCCGGTACCAGCGTCGTGCAGCGCCAGTTGGACTTCATCCAGAAGGCCGACCTGGGCTATGAAGGCGATCAAGTCGTTTACGTATCGGTCGACTTGCCATCCGGAGAGACCTTCGAACTGGCCGAACGCATCCGCACGGCGGCGGCAAGTGACCCCGGAATCCAATCCGTTGCGTCATCCCTGATCACCTTCGGCGAGGCCGGATGGGGACGCGCCGGATACACCGCCACGGACGGATCGTACCGCCGTTTCTACGTGAACATCGTGGACCACGCCTTCGTCCCGACACTCGGTCTGCGCATGGCCGAGGGACGTAATTTCAGCCTCGATCAGCCCGCCGACTTCGCCACCGGACTCCTGGTCAACCAGGCGTTCGTGGATGCGTACGGCTGGGTCGAGCCGCTGCAGGCACAGTTGCCCGGCAACTGGCCGGAGCATCGTATTCTGGGCGTTGTGGAGGACTTCCACTATGCCAGCCTGCACAGCCGCATTGAGCCGGCCGTCATGGCCATGAGCTCAGACCTGCTGTTCGCCGGGATCGAGGATTTTGACTTCCCGGGCGCCATGCGGGGCAACATCGTGTTCCGATTGGACGGTGCAGACCGCCGGGAAGGCATGGCTCGCCTCGAGACCCTCTGGGCCAGAGCGGCACCCGACCTGCCGTTCAACTACCAGCACCTGGACGCCAACCTGGAGGCGCAGTATGAGCAGGAACAGCGCGTGGCCCGGATTACCGGCCTGGGCTCCCTGCTTGCCGTACTCATTGCCGGACTGGGTCTGTTGGGACTCGCGGCCCTCGCCGTGGCGCGCCGCACCAAGGAAATCGGCATCCGTCGGGTCCTGGGTGCAAGCGCCATGGGCATTGTGGGTCTCTTCACGGCCGAGTTCAGCCGACTCGTAACGGTAGCCTTCCTGGTTGCTGTGCCCGTAACCTGGTGGGCGACGGACCGGTGGCTGGAGACCTTCGCCTACCGGACGACGGTTGGGATCAGCCCCTTCCTGCTGGCGGGCGCCGTGGCATTCGGCATCATGCTGGCGGCCGTCGCCGCACGTACGGGCAAAGCGGCCATGGCGCCGCCGGTGACCTCACTCCGGAACGAATAATTTACCGGTCGCGCACGCATCGGAAGCCGATGGACGGCGAGCGGATGTCCTGCAGGGTGCCGGCCCGCCAGTAGATAGCCGTGACGGCGAGCTCCGACGAGAATCCGCCGCCCCGGACCAATCGCATGTCGAACGTCTCCAGGTCATGCCAGATGGGCTCCTGGCCCGGTGCCGGATATTTTTCGTAGTAGGCGCTTATCCACTCCGCTACGTTGCCGCCCATGTCGAAGAGCCCGAACCGGTTGGGTTCACGTGAGCCCACGACGAAGGCCTCCGCGAGCGCGTTCTCGCGGTAGCGCGCATAGTATTCCACTTCCTCCGCGCTGTCCGTACCCGGGAATTTCTGTTTTTCCGTACCCCCGGCTGCCAGGTATTCCCACTCCTGCTCGGTCGGCAGCCGGCCACCGATGTAGGCACAGAAATCCACGGCCTCCTGCCAGACCACCTCGCTGATGGCGCGCGCACCGCGGTTCGGATTGTCCGGTTGCCACATGGGGCGTCCGGTCCGTGACGTGAACCAGTCGTATTGGGCCACCGTCGTCTCGTAACGCGAGACGTCCAGATCGGGAACGGTTACCGGATGGGCCGGAACAGCGTCCGGGTTCGTCCCCTCCCAGGTATCGCCCATCATGTACGTGCCGCCCGGAATCGGGACCCATTCGTAGCCGAGGTCAGTCAGTTCCGCAGCCATCCGACTGCCGGTGCATCCGCTGGCCACCAGCAGGAGCAGGGTCGCGGCCATCGTCACGGCGGCGCCCGGAGAGTTCATTTCGCGCATCTGAAGAAATGGACGGGGGTGCAACAGGAGGCAGGGTGCCCACACGCCCCTGTAGACCCGCATCCCCGTCAAGAGTTGCCCCGGGACCTACGACCGCTGGATGGCCTTGACCGGATCCAGCAACGCCGCCTTCACCGACTGTCCGGCCACGGTCAGCCACGCAATCCCCAGGGCCATGAGCCCCGCCACTCCGAACAGCCACCACGGCATGGAGGTGGCATAGGCAAAACCGGAGAGCCAACGATCCATCATGAACCAGGAGATGGGGAACGATACGATGCACGCCACCAGCACCAATGCCGTGAACTGCCTGGACAGGAGGCGGACCACGGAGACCACCGATGCGCCGAGCACCTTGCGGATCCCGATTTCCTTGTAGCGCAACACGGTGACGTACGAGGCCAGGCCAAACAGGCCCAGACAGGCAATCACGACCGCCAGGATGCTGAAGGTGGTGTAGATGAATCCGAGGCGCTGCTCCTGTTCGTAGGCCGCCCGGAAGTCCTCGTCCACGAACCAGTACGCAAACGGATACTCGGATTCGAACGAAGCATAGCGCTCCTCCAGGGCCGCGAGCGTTTCGGACACCCGTTCGGAGTCGATCCGGATGGGCATGTAACGCGCGTATCCGGCGGTCCGGAAAACCGCCGGCATGATGGGTTTGTGCAGCGATTCCATGTGTACATCCCGCACGACACCAATGATTTCTCCGACGGCATCACCCCCGTCCGGACCCGCTCCCGGGCGATACAGCCGCTTGCCGATGGCATCTTCCGGTGTCCACCCCATGCGCCGGACGGCGGCTTCGTTGACGACCCACGCCGTCGCATCGGCCTCCCGACCTTCCTCGAACGACCGGCCGGCCACGATTTCCAGTCCCATGGTGGCGATATAGGAGTGTGAAACGCTTCCCGTCTGCGCCACGAAGAATTCGCCCTGCGGCATGTTCTCCGAGCGGAACACCGTCGTATTGTGGATGCGATCCTGCCCGGGCAGGATATCGGCCATGGCCGCGTTCCGGATGGCCGGGTTGGCCAGGAGGTCGCCCCGGAAGGCCTCGAATTGCTGTCGGGCCTGCTGTGAATGCACCGGGACCACCACGAGCTGCTCCGGATTGAAGCCCAGGTTCTGTTCGCTCATGAATGCCAGCTGACGGTAGACGACGAACGTGGAAACGAGCATGGTGATGGAGATGGCAAACTGGAACACCACCAAGCCGGACCGAAGCAGCGCTCCACGGCGTCCCCCGGTCACCATGCCCTTCAGGACGGCGGCCGGTTGGTAGGAGGACAACACGGCTGCCGGCCAGGCACCCGCCAGAAGCCCGGTAACGAGAACGGCGCCCAGCATGACCAGCCCGATCCAGGGCTCCAGCGCCAATTGGACGTCCGCCATGCGGTTGAAGGCGGGAATCAGCGCCACCACCAGTACGGAGGCCACCACCATGGCAAAAATCGAGGTCACCAGGGATTCTCCCAGGAACTGCCGGACCAGCTGTCCCCGCTCGGATCCCAATACCTTGCGCAAACCGACTTCCCGGGCACGACCAGCGGCCCGGGCCGTACCGAGATTGACGAAATTGATGCATGCAATGAGCAGGATGAACCCGGCGATGACGCCCAGAAGCCATACGTATCGGAGATCCCCGGCCCGCCCCATCTGGTCTTCGGCCTGACTCTGGAGATACAGTTCCGGCATGGACTGGAGGACCCAGTCATACTTGAATCCAGCCTCCCGTGCATCGTCCATGGTTACCCCCATCATGCGCTCCACATCCTGCCCGACAAATCGGTCCACGGACATGCGTACGGTTTCGCCGAATGCCACCGGGTCCACCCCGGGGCGCAACTTCAGATAGGTGTAGAAGGAGTTGTTCAGCCACTCGGGATCGTTGTGACGGGAGGAAGACAGGAACGATGCCACGAAATCCGGTCGCAGGTGGGCGTTGTGGCGTGGAACCCTGAAAACGCCGGTAATCTCATACGTGGCGTTGCCATCCACGGTGACCACCTTGCCGATCGGGTCCTCATTCCCGAAGTACGTGGCCGCCTTCGTTTCCGACAGGACGAGGGTATTCGGGCGGTTCAAGGCCGTCGCCGGGTCGCCTTTCACGAGGGGTAGCGCAAAGAAATCGAACAGCGTTGAATCGGCCAGGAAAAATCCCGACTCGTTGTATCGGTTGTCCCCGTACGTGACCAGGGTCGGACCCCAGTTGTCCAGCCGCACGGCCGACTCGAGTTCGGGAAACGCATCCAGGAAGGCACCGGCCATGACGGCCGGTGAGCTGGCCGTCAGCACCTTCTGTTCGCCGAGTTCCGCATCCAGTTGGACCTGGAAGATCCGGTCACCGTCCGGGTGGTGTGCATCGAACGCGAATTCGTTCACCACGAACAACGTGATCATGATGAACGCGGCCAGCCCGACGCCCAGACCGAAGACATTGATGAAGGTGTAGGCCTTCTGGCGGGCCATGGAGCGAAGCGTGACGGTCAGATAGTTCCGAAGCATGACAGTACGGTCGTGTGAATGAACACAACACGTGTGTACCTGCGCATTTGTTACGCTCGTCGGATGGCCAACCATAAGGCCAATGGGACTTCCGCAGCAACGGCAAAGACCATGACCGCACCCACCCACACGGCTTCGGCGGATGGATACAGGACCATTCCGAACGTTTCCATCAAGTAGGCGACGCCGGCCAGCCCTGTCAGAACGGCCAACAGCCGAGGGAAGAAGTGCATGCGTGCCATCAGGATTCCCGTCAGGATGAGGCTGACACCAAAGAAGGCACCGGCAATCAAGTACCCCATGCTGTGCAGGTCCATGAATTGCAGGGCCAGATCCGGAGCAGACCCCGGAACAAGTTCCGGATGTTGAAGCACCTCGAGTGCCATGTAGTGATTCAACAGATTGAGGCTGCCGATGGCCGGATGGGCAATCAACCGGAACGTCGCCGCAGCGGTCGCCAGCGTTCGACCCGCCGGACGCAGGACGTACCACAGCAGGACCGCGACCAAGGCATCGGCCATGAAGGCCAGCAGATCCGATGCCAAACCGAACTTGAACAGGAACGCATGTTCCAGGATGTTCGCCGCAGTTTCGGCGGCATTTCCATCCACGACAAGGCGTTCGCGGACACCGCCCTGTGCGAATCCGGCAGCGATGATGACGACGATATAGGCCAGGCCGGCCCAACGGGCGTGGTTTGATCGACCGGACGAAGCGGGCGCAAGGGACGGGGTCGGTTTCATTGGGCCTCCATGGTAATGATGACGTTTCCGGTTTTCCGGCCGGTGTCCACATGGGCATGCGCCTCGGCGATGGCCGACAGCGGCATGGTCCGGTCAATCACGGGCCGGAGGGCCCCGGCGGTCACAGCGTCCCGGACGAACATCAAATCGGTTCGACGGTCTTCACGGTCACGAAGTCCGGTGAAGGAGATCCGTGCGCGCCGACCCCTCGAGAATCGGGTGCGCAGCATGTCCAGGACAATCCGTCCGCCCAGGACCGTCGTCATGTACAGTCCGGTAGGCGCAAGCGATCCCACCGCCTCGCTGAACCGGCTTGCACCAACCGTGTCGAAAATGACATCCCACGTTTGACCTGATTGCGTCCAGTCGTCCTTCTTGTAGTCGATGACCGCATGGGCGCCGAGATCGCTGACCATATCCACGTTGCCGGTGCTGGTCACACCGGTCACATGCGCCCCGAGATGCCGAGCCAGTTGAACGGCTGCTGACCCGACGGCTCCCGAGGCCCCGATGATCAGGATCCGCTGACCGGCTTTCAAACCCGCCGTCTCCCGCAGGAAGGCGAGTGCGGTCAATTCGCCTCCGGTCAGGGCAGCACCCTCCTCGAAGGACAGGGACGGCGGCAGCAGCAGCACCGGTCCGGTCCAGGGTACGACCACATATTCGGCGTGAGCCCCGAAGACGGGTCCCGTTTCACCGAATACGGCGTCCCCGGGTTCGAATCCGACGACTTCGCTTCCGATGGCTGCCACCGTGCCAGCGAATTGCGTACCCAATACCGGTTTCCCGGGCCGGACGAATCCCGTGGCGGATCGGGCAATGAAGGGATCGCCCTTCCGGAATGTTGCGTCTTCCGACGCGAGCGCCGTGGCATGAACGCGGATGAGCAATTCACCCGGGCCAGGCTCCGGTGCAGGAATATCGGCTACCCGAACGACGTCGGGTCCGCCATACGTGGTGTAGACAGCAGCTTTCATGGGGGTGATGCGGTGTGGGTGTTCCTCTAATTCCAGAGAACTTACGGTGTAAGTCTTGAATGGTTGCACACTCGGACTTACGTTGTAAGTAACGTTTTCATCAACACCCCATGTACCCACCATCCGACGCCGGGCAGACACCCCTGACCCGGAAGATCATCATCCAGCACGCCGTCTCCCTGGCCGACGCGGAAGGACTGGACGCGCTTTCCATGCGCAAACTCGCCTCACGATGCGGCGTCGAGGCCATGTCCCTGTACAATCACGTGGACAACAAGGATGATGTCCTGAACGGGATGGTCGAGTCCATCATCCAGAAGGTCCACGTCCCCCGGGCCGACGCCGATTGGCGCCAGGAAATGCGCACACGGGCCCTGTCGGCGCATGCCCTTTTCCTGCAACACCCCTGGGCTTCCATGCTGATCGTATCCCGCGTCAACGCCGGTCCGAACATGTTCAAGTGGGTGGACGCCACCATCGGGTGCCTCCGAGCCGCCGGTTTCTCATGGGCCGCGGCCGATGCCGCGTGGAACGCCCTGGACAGCTTCATCCACGGATTCACACTACAGCGGCTGAACTTCCCGTTCAAGGAAGGAGAGTACGCACAGGCTGCGGCCGCGTGGCTGCCGTCCATCCCGCAGGACACCTTGCCCCATCTCCACGGAATGGCCCGGGAGGTGGCGGAAGAACGTCACAGCGGTATTCCGGACTTCACATTCGGGCTCGACATCCTGTTGGATGGCCTGGAGCGGGTGCTCATCGAAAACCAGGGCTTCCCTTTGACAGGACCTACTCCCTCGTGATGGCGGACACCGGATTGATGCGCGTGGCGCGCAGGGCGTGGACACCGACCGTCAACAGCGCAAATGTCAGCGCCACGATACCGGCCATCAGGATGGGCCACACAGTCAGGTCAATGCGATAAGCGAATCCGTTCAACCACCGCGCCAGCGCCAACCAGGCCACCGGCGCAGCCAGCGCGAAGGCCACGCCCAGCAGGACTACGAATTCGGCCGATACGAGGCGCACGATGTCTGCGAGCCCGGCACCCAGCACCTTACGGACGCCGATTTCGGGTGTCCGTCGATTCACCGCGTATGCCGACAGGCCGAACAGTCCCAGGCAAGCCACGAAAATCGCAAGGCCGGAGAACCAGGAAATGACGGCTCGCATGCGGGCCTCCTGACGGTACAGGGCGGCAACCCGATCGTCCAGGAATGTATAGTCGAACAGCTCGCCCGGAAGCAGTTGGTCAAACACGTCCCGGACTCCCTCCAGGGCCGTCCTTGCGTCGGACCCGGCAAACCGGACCAGCATCATGCCACCCCCGTCCGGCCGGAGCGGGATGACCAACGGCTCCACGGTCTGCCGGAACGATGAAATGTTGAAATCCCGAACGACACCCACGACCGGCCCCCGGTATTGATTGCCCCAGACCACCACGCTCCCCACGCGCTCCCCGGGTGCGAGCCCGAATTGTCGGGCGGCGGTCTCGTTGATGACCCACGCCATCGTATCGGTGGGCTGGGTGCGGGAAAATCCACGACCCTCCAACAATTCCAGGCCAAGCGCATCAACAATATCATGGTCGGCCGTCCAACTGACGCGCATGTATTGACCATCGTCCAGGTTCTGGCCTTCCAAGCGGAATTCCTCCATGCTGTACCGGGACCCCGGAGCATCCGATGTCTGCGATACGGCGCGCACGGCCGGTACGGCCAGAAGGGCATTCCTGAGGGCGTCGGGATTTTCGCTCACGAATGTTCGCCCTCCCTCCGTCAGGTCCACGAGCAGTGTGCCGTCCTGGTCGTAGCCGAGATCCGCGTTCAGGGCATAGGTGAGTTGGTGCCATACCACGATGGCGCCCGCCATCAGGAATACGGAGGCCGCAAACTGGAAAACGACGAGGCCCTTCCGGATGAACATGGCCCGGCGGCGTGGGCCACTCCGTCCCCGCAAGCCGTCAATGGGCGTGAATGACGATATCAGCATGGCCGGCCACCACCCGGCGACCAGGCCCACGCCCACCGCGGAAGCAAGCAGAAGGGTCAAGATGGACGGGTCCAGCACCAGTCGCCACGACACATTCATGCCCGTGAGTTCCGTGAACAGGGGAAGCGCCAGCAGGATGACGATCACAGCAACGCCTGCGCCAATCAGACTCTGGATGAGGGCCTCGGCCAGCAGCTGCCACACCACCTGCAGGCGCCGCGCCCCGAACGTTTTCCGGATGGCCGTGTCACGAACGCGCGATGTGGCCCGTGCGACCGACAGATTCACGAAATTGACGGCAGCGATGAGCAGGATGAACAGGGCAACAATCGAAAAGGTGTACACCACCGCCACCGATCCATTCGCCCGGTACTCCTTCTCCAGGTCGGAGTGCAAGTGGATGGACGCCACGGGTTGCAGGTGCATGCGTGCCATTTCGTGCGGGACGCCCGATACGATCCCGTCGAAGAAGGCGTCCAGGAATTCCGGGAAACGTTTCGTGACGGAACCGGCGGACGTGCGCTCTCCCAATCTGACATAGGTCAACATGCCGGCCCATGTGCGGCTCTGCGCCCGCGGGGAGTCCGGTCCGAACCGACTCACGAACGGGTACAGGAAGTCCACGTCCAGATGGGTCGGCACATCCTGGTCCGCAAAAACGCCCACTACCGGAGAATTCCCTTCGCCCACGATCTCGATCGATTCCCCGACCACGTTGGTCCGACCGAAATATTTCATGGCCATCGACTCGCTGATGACCAGCGTCCAGGGCTCCCGGAGCACCGTCGCGGGATCTCCGTGCAGCAGGCGGTAGCCGAAAACATTGAAAAACGTGGAATCGGCCAATCCTCCGTTCACTTCGCTGAATTGCCGATCCCCCACGCGGAACACGGAAGCGCCCGTCAATGCGTAGAAACGGACCATCTGCTCTACTTCCGGAATCGTTGCCATGAGCTCCGGTCCAACGGCGGGACCGATGGATGCCCAGTGGGTATCGTCTTCCATGAATTCGAGCGTCACGCGATAGAGTCGGTCGAATGCTGGATGACCGGTATCGTAGGAGCGCTCGTGGCGCACGAAGACGAATATCAGGATGACACAGGCCAGGCCAACACCCAGACCCAGCGCATTCAACCCGGAAAACACAGGTTCACGGCGAACACGACGGGCCGCCAGGCGGAAGTGGTTGGAGATCATGGGAAATGCGGGATTGAATGAATGCCCCTTCCAGAGGCGGGGTCGGATGACGATGCTGGCCACGTCCAGCCAGAATCGGAGGGCGGAAGTCGCGGGAGATGCGAGGCGGGAGCGATGCTCGTACAGATCGAACAGGTCCCAGGCCGTATCGCGGCCACGCTCCTCGCCCATCAGGCGACAAAGGATGCGCGCTGCCAGCGCGGGGGGTTCCTGCCAGCTCATGGCTGCAAGCCTCCCTTGACATAGGCCAGAAGGGACATGCGCGTGGATTGGACCGCCGAGAGGGCGGCCATTCCGGAGCCCGTCACTTCGTAGAACCGCTTCCGCCGGCCGCCCTTTGCGGGCGTTACGCTCCCGAGATGCGACCTCAGATACCCTTTCTGCTCCAGCCGGTCGAGCGCCGTATAGACCGCACCCATGGACGCGTCACGCCCGCCCTCCCCTTCTATCCGCTGTTGGATGGTAACCGCGTAGGCTTCGCTGCCGAGCCCGCAGGCCGCCAACAGGACAAGTTCTTCCAGGGCACCGAGATTGGGATTCATGCGCAGACCGAGCGGGATTCAGAGGTTGTTCAAAGGGAAGCATTTTGATGAGCCAGAATCATTTCTTCGTAAAAGCAGGGATCAAGTTTCATCTCCGGGCAAAATGTACCCAGCGCGTGCCACAGCCCGATTTCCGGAAAATGAAACTTGTGATGAAGGCGCCGTATACCGTGTTTCATTTTTTGAAACTCGAATGAGGGACGCCCATTCCCAAGCCGATATGAAACTCCTGACCCGAAGTGAAGAATTCGTCCTCTTGTCCGTCTGGCGACTCCAGGACGAAGCGTACAGCCTTCAAATCCGCGAGCAGATTTCCGAGATCACTGGACATGAATGGTCCCTCGGATCCATATACACCCCCCTGGAGCGACTTGCCCGCAGGCGATTGCTTACTTCACGGCTGAGCAGGGAAACCCCGGAACGGGGTGGACGAAAGAAACGGATCTACGAACTTACCCCCCTCGGAAAGCGGGCGCTTGTGGACATGCAGACCGTGGGCGCCGCCATGTGGGACGGTGTCCTGTCCTTCATACCCGAATGGAGGAACGCATGAACCCGAACCGATCACAGGATCCTTCATCCGTCCGTCCCCCTCGCGTGTCGGCCCGCATCCTTGCGTGGTTGCTCGATGACGACTGGGATACCCCGGCGGGTGACTTCGAGGAATATTTCCACCAACAGGCATCCAGCAAGGGACAACATTGGGCCCGTTGGTGGTACCGCCGGCAGGTCTGGGCCCTTCTCCCGGGCCGATTGGTGCACAAGGCGGGATGGAGCATGTTCATGTTGTGGAACAGCCTGAAGGTGGCCATCCGTGCCATGCGTCGTCAGCCGGTCATGTCAGCCGTGAATGTAGGCGGGCTCGCGACGGGCATCGCGGCAGCGGTACTGCTGACCCTGTTCGTGGTGGATGAGTTCACCTTCGACAACATGCATGCCAAGGAGCACCGGACGGCCCGGGTCGTGGACGTCCAGACCACCGACTCCGGCGAACAACAACACCTCGTCCATACCATGAATCCCCTGGGACCGGCACTGGTCCGGGACGTGCCGGGTGTGGAGACCGTAGTTCGGATGTTGTCAAGCAGTACCCTGGGTCGCCAGACGGTAACGCAGGGGGACCGGACCTATTACGAGGGCCGCTACCTGACCGTGGATTCCACGTTCTTCGATGTCTTCGACTACCCGTTCCTGGCCGGAGACCCGGAAACCGCGCTGAATGGGCCCGGCCAGGTTGTCCTGACGGAATCGGCGGCACGACAGTATTTCGGCGACGCCGATCCCATGGGTGGCACCCTCGAACTCCAGTGGCAGGGGGCGTTCACGGTCACGGGGGTCGTCAAGGACCCACCCCCGGATACCCATCTGGACTTCTCCATGCTGTGCACCCTGTCGACCATGCACGCCTTCCCGGATTGGACTCCTTTCCTGGAGCGATGGGAAACCAGCAACAGCATAACGTACGTCCTCCTCGAAGAGGGCACGGACATCGCCGCGGTCCAGGAAGGACTTGAACGCCTGGTCAGGGACCGCGTGGAGGACCGTCGGGTGTACTTGCAGCCCATGGAAGACATCCACTTCGGATCGGCACACATCGTATTCGACCGTAACGCCAATCCCTCTTCGCGGACCACCGTCCTCATGTTGCTGCTGGTGGGATTATTCATTGCCGTCATTGCCGGAATCAACTATACCAACATCACCACGGCTGCGGCGCTGGGGCGTGTCCGGGAGGTCGGACTTCGGCTGACGTCGGGTGCGTGGCGCAGCCAATTGGTCCGCCAGTTCCTCGCGGAGTCCTTGGCCACTACCTTCGTGGCGACCCTTATCGCCGGGTTGCTGGTGTGGGCTACCCTTGGACCATTCAACAGCCTGGTCGGCAAGAACCTCGAATTCAACGCGCTGGTCCCGGGCTTGCTGGCAGGAATCCTGCTGGTCACCGGTCTCCTGGCCGGGGCATGGCCGGCATGGGTGCTGTCCCGGGTCCGGCCCGCCGACGCTCTGAAGGGTGGATCCCGACTTGTCGGCGGCGGAAACCGGGGCAGGCAATGGCTTGTCGTCACCCAGTACGCGCTGTCCATCGGCATGATCGCGGCCAGCCTGATCGTGCATGCCCAGTTGCGCCTCATCCAGACAGCCAACCTGGGCTTCGATCAGGAGCAGTTGGTTGTCATCGATATCAATTCCGGTCAAGCCCGGTCCAGTTTCGCGTCAATCAAGGCCGACATGTCGGCCGTGCCGTCCGTGCGTGCCGTGTCCGTGTCGTCCAATGTACCCGGAGACTGGAAGAGCATCCGTCAGATGGATGCAGGTCGCACAGCCGACGAGCTGGTTCCATCCGCCTTCCTGGGTGTCGATTCGGCATTCCTGGAGACCTTCGGGATGACCCTGCTCCAAGGACGCAACCTGGACGACCGGAGCGGGGCCGACTCGATGTCGGTGCTGCTGACCGAATCCACGGCATCGCGCCTGGGCGTCTCTGTGGGCGATCGCATCCACATCCCCGGCAGTTCCCTGGCCCGATCGTTCCAGGACAGCACTTTCGAGCCCGAAGTCGTGGGCATCGTGAAGGACTTCCATTTCAGGTCCCTGCATGAACCCATCGGAGCCATGGTCATCGGCTTCCATCGCAATCCGCTGACGGCCATCGACTATTTCACGGTCCGCGTGGATGCCCAGAACCTGGAGGAGACGATGGCGGAACTGCGAACCATCGGGGAGCAGTACGATCCCGTCACGCCATTCGAATACAATTTCCTGGACGATCGCATACAGGATTTTTACGTGCGGGAGGCCCGGTTGGGACGCCTCATGGGTATTGCGACCGGTCTGGCCATCCTGTTGGCCTGCCTGGGCCTTTTCGCCCTCTCTGCCTACATGACCGTGAGACGCACGAAGGAGATCGGTGTCCGGAAAGTGTTGGGCGCATCGGTCGGCCGGATCACCGTGCTTTTGTCCTCGGAGTTCCTGAAACCGGTACTGACCGCCTTTCTTCTGTGCATCCCGGCGACCTGGTTCATCATGGAACGCTGGCTGGAGTCGTTTGCCTACCGCACGGAACCCGGTGCGGGCATCTTCCTGCTGGCTGGCGCGCTCGCCCTGGTATTTGCGCTGACCACCGTCTCATGGCACACCATCCGGGCCGCAAACCGAAATCCGGTCGATAGCCTGAAGCACGAGTAGGGCTCTGGCGTAGCGTCAACAGGCCCTGGTCCGGTCACGACAACACGCGCCGGACGGCGTCCGACAGTTCGCCGAGTGTGAACGGCTTCTGCAACAGCTGTACATCCTCCCTAAGGATGCCTTTGTGCGCCAATATGTTCTCCGTGTAGCCGGACATGTAGAGACACAACAGGCCCGCGTGGTCCGCGGTCAATTTGTCGGCAAGTTCGCGACCGTTCATGTCCGGCATGACCACGTCCGTGATGAGCAGGTCGATGGAGCGCCCCCGGGCCAACTGCACGGCTTCTTCCGCAGTCGATGCGCTCAATACCGTGTATCCCAGCGATTCCAGGGCCATCCGGGTCATGTCCACGATCGAGGCTTCATCGTCCACGATCAGGACCGTCTCCTTTCCACGGCTGGCAGACGGGGCCAATTCCCGGACCGGTTCCGAAGCGTGTTGCCCGTCATGTCGCGGTAAATACACGCGGAAGGTGGTCCCGAGGCCCGGTTCGCTGTACACGTTGATGAAGCCGTCGTTCTGACGGACAATGCCGTACACGGTGGCCAGACCCAGGCCCGTGCCGTGACCGACGGCCTTCGTGGTAAAGAAGGGTTCGAAGATGTTCGCAAGCGTCTCCTTGTCCATTCCGCACCCGTCATCGCTCACCGTCAGACGCACATACGCGCCCGGCAGATAGCCCGGATTGGACGCACACCAGGCTTCCTCGAATTCCACGTTGGACGTTTCCAGGACAATGTGTCCGTTTCCGGCAATGGCGTCGCGGGCATTCACGCAGAGGTTGGCCAGGATCTGGTCCACCTGGGACGGGTCGGTGAAGATGGGCCATACGCCTTCACCGGGTTGCCACTCCAGCGCGATATCCTCTCCCACCAGGCTGGACAACATGGTCATCATCTTCGGAACGTGTCGGTTCAGGTCCAGCGGGACCGGCCGCATGATGTCGCGTCGGGCAAACGCCATGAGTTGCTGCGTAACGGCCTTGGACCGGTTCGCCGCGTCGAGGATTTCCTGCAGGTGATTTCGGATCGGCGCGGACGGATCCGGCCGGAGCAACGCCAATTCCGCGTGTCCGATGATCACGCTCAGGAAATTGTTGAAATCGTGGGCGACGCCCCCAGCCAGGCGACCGATCGATTCCATCTTCTGCATCTGATGCATCTGGGTTTCCAGTGCCCGATGCGCAGATATGTCATGCACGATCATGTGCAGCAGAACGGTGTCATTGAATCGGAGATGCGCCGTGAACACGTCAGCCACGGCGGCGGTCCCGTCGTGGCGCATCATCCGGACTTCGAACCGGCCTCGGACGCCTCCCTCCAGGGCCGTGCGGTACCAGGGTTCTTCCCCCAGCGGCGCCTCCGTGAGGGCATCGAGGTCCATGCGCATGAGCGTATCCCGGTCCCAGCCGAACCATTCCACGGCGGCCTGATTGACTTCCACCACGGAGTTGTCCGCCGGGTCCACAATCAGCTTCACCGCCGCGTTGTTCTCAAATATGGCCCTGAATTTCTCCTCGCTTCGACTCAGCGCCCGGTTGGCTTCGGCCAGGTGACGGGTCCGTGCCCGGACGCGATACTGGAGCAGCCGGATGAACGACACGGCCACGACCAGGACGGTCAGGCCGATAACCAGCGCCCAGAACACGAACCGGGGCAGGACCGGTGTTGGTGGCCGCTCCATCCAGCGCGAAACGGCCGCATAATACGCGGATTCCGGCTCGGTCTTCAACGCAGCCAGGTGCGTATCGATGGTCGCCAACAGGTCTGCATTGTACCCGCGCCGAGTCGCAAAATACAGGGCGTGCGCGTCGAACACGATCGGCGTCCGGGCAAGGCCGTATTCCCGGTAGTGATAGTTGCCGAAGAAATGATTCGGTATAGCGGCATCCGCCTGACCGTCGCGAACCATTGCAAACGCCTCGGTCCACGATTCCGACTCCAGGATGTCCACGTCGTACCCAAACCCGTCAAAACGGTGTTGCAGATTGTCTCCCTGGATGGAGCCCCGCAGGACGACCACCCGCTTGCCGTTCAGATCGGACCACATGTCAATTCCCGATCCCGGCGCCACGAATACCTGGGTCCAGCTCTCCATCACTTCCTCGTTGTGGAAGTCCAGGTATTCCCGACGCTCCTGCGAGTACGCTACATCCGGCATGAGATCGATCTGCCCTGCCTCCAGCAGGTCGAGGCACTCCGACCACTGGCATGGCACCCACGTCAACGTCCACCCCGCCCGTTCCGCAATGGCGTCAAGCACGCCGACGAACACACCATCCGGGCGACCTTCCTCGTTCAGGAAAATCTTGGGCTTGTTTCCGTAGATCCCCACGCGAACGTCGCGCACGTCCTGGGCCCCGACCGGCACGACCGCCCATGAAAGGACCATCGTGACCAGCAGCATGGCCCCGCAGGACCGCCGCCACCCGTTCCGTACGTTGATCAACGCCATTCCGTGGTTCGATTTGGTGCCTTGGAAAGTATACCACATGGTATACTGTGTCACATACCCACACGCGGGCCTGGATTATCTTGCCCATTCCGACAACCTCCCATCCCCATGAAGACCCTCAGCACGCAACTTTCCTGGTTCCTCCATGACGTGGAGATGAAACAGAACCTGCGCCTGTTGTCAAAATACGTGCTGCTCCTCCTTGTCGTCATTGCCGTTTTCTCGGTGATTTTCCACTACATCATGGTCAATGTGGAAGGGCAGCAGCACTCCTGGATGACCGGGGTCTACTGGACCCTCACGGTCATGAGTACGCTCGGATTCGGGGACATCACGTTCCAATCCGACATCGGACGCCTGTTCAGCGTGATCGTACTCGTTACCGGCATCGTGATGCTGCTGATCGTGCTTCCGTTTGCCTTCATCCGGTTTTTTTACGCGCCATGGCTCGAGGCCCAGATCCACAACCGGGCACCCCGCGAACTGCCTCCATCCACGACCGGGCACGTCATCCTTACGGCGCGCGACGCCATTACCCCGGGCCTGATTGCCCGGCTTGAGCGGGACGCCATTCCGTACGTGGTCATTGAGCCCGACACCGTAACGGCTTCGAACTGGGTGGGGGAAGGTCTTCGGACGGCGGTCGGAGAGGTGGACAGCAAGGAGACCTACGACAAACTCCGGGCCGGCCAGGCCAGGCTGGTATTGGCCAACCGGAGCGACATGGTCAATACCAATATCGCGCTCACGGTCCGGGACATAGCACCGGACGTGCCGATTGCCGCTATTTCGAGCGCCGAGGATGCCATCGATGTACTGGAACTGAGTGGGGTCACCCACGTGCTGCCGCTGAAACGTTGGCTCGGCGAACAACTCTCCAACCGGATCAATGCCCAATCGGCAGGCCTCTATCCCATCGGCGAGTTCGAGGATCTCCGGTTCGCCGAACTGCCGGCCCACAATACGCCCCTCTCCGGCAAAACACCGCGCGAAACCCGGCTCCGGGAGAAGACCGGCGTCGGCATTGTCGGCGTGTGGGATCACGGTCGTCTCCGCCCGGCTGCCCCGGACATGACCATTGGCAACAACGATGTGCTGGTCGTCATGGGAACGCCCGCCCAACTCGAAGTGCTGGACGACATCCTGGCCATCTACGACGTCAATCCCAATCCCGTCCTGCTTATTGGAGGTGGAACAGTCGGCCAGGCCGCTGCGCGCGCCCTGGCTGCGAAAGGCGTCCCGGTCCACCTGGTGGAGAAAGACGGCCGCCGCTGCAACCAACTCAAAGGTGTTTGCTCGAACGTCTTCCAGGGGGATGCATCGGATTACGACCTGTTGCAGGAAGCCGGCATTGCGTCGGCCCCGTCCGTGCTCCTGACCACGAATGACGACGCCATCAACGTGTACCTCACGTCGTATTGCCGCCGGCTGAACCCCGAACTCCGGATTGTCAGCCGGATTACCCACGAACGGAACCTGGATGCCATTTACCGGGCCGGTGCCGATTTCGTGCTCAGCTACGCCACACTCGGCATTGACGTCATCATGTCCATCCTGAAGAACAAGGACCTGATCGTGCTCGGAGAGGGGGTCGACCTGTTCACCCGCCCGGTACCGGCGGCCCTGGCCGGCAAGCGTCTGGCAGAGAGCGGCATCCGGCAAAAAACCGGACTGAACGTCGTCGCCCTGCGCTCCGGGTCGGAAACCATTACCCGATTGTTGCCGGATCTCGTTCTCGAGCCCGCTGCCGAACTCGTCATGATCGGCTCGGACGAGCAAGTCCAGGCCTTCCGGGAGGTGTACGGATGACCGCCTGGCGCCGCCTGCTGAACGACCTGGAGTTCCGGCACAACCTGAGGATGCTGGCAGGCTTCCTGGCTGTGATGACCCTTATCGTCGGCGTCTTCGCCGTCGGTTTCCATGTCATCATGTTCGTGGCGGAAGGCCAATCCACCCATTGGTTTTCCGGGATCTACTGGACCTTCACGACCATGACGACCCTTGGCCTGGGGGACATTGCCTTCGCGTCGGGAATCGGCCGGATCTACACCGTGGTCGTCTTGATGACCGGCATCATCATGGTCTTCGTGGTCCTGCCGTTTGCCGTCATCCGCTATTTCTATACGCCGCTCAAGGATGCCATGGCGCACGAACAGCGGCAGTATCAACTCCCACGCCAGGTCCACGGCCATGTCATCGTCACGTCGAACGATGCCATCCGACCCGTGCTCCTGTCCCGGTTGCGACGGGAAGGAATTCCGCACGCCTCCATCCAGGACGGGTTGGCCGACGCGGCAGAAACCTACTGGAACCTCCGCGTCGACCACGCGCGATTGGTGGTTGCCAACAATACGGACGTGGAAAACAACGCCACCATCCACCTGGTCCGGCACGTATCGCCGGACGTGCCCATTGCCGCCACGTGCGGCCGGGACGACACGGCGGACCTGCTGGAGCGGAGTGGCGCCACACACGTGCTGCCCCTCAAACGGTGGCTGGGCGAACAACTGGCCAACCGGATCCATTCCGCTTCGGCAGGGCTGTGCCCCATCGGGACATTCGAGGACCTGAAACTGGCCGAATTTCCCGTCCATAACACGCCGTTGTCGGGCAAGACCATCCGGGAAACCGGCCTGCGTGACAAGACCGGCATCAGTATTGTCGGGGTCCGGGATCACGGAAAGATGGAGGCTCCCCGACCGGATCGTCTGCTGACGCCGTCCTGTGTGTTGCTCATCCTCGGAAGCCCCGGGCAACTGGAGTCCCTGGACAGCCTGCTCCTGATCTATGACATCAACCCGAATCCCGTCATCGTGATCGGAGCGGGCGTGGTTGGACGCGCGGCGGCCCGGACCCTGCAGGGCAAAGGACTCCGCGTCCATCTGGTGGATCGCGATGCGGAAATGGAAGGGCCGGCTGCGGACGTGTGCACGGCGTTTTTCACCGGCGATGCCACACATCCTGACGTACTGCTCCGAGCAGGCATCAAGGATGCACCCGCCATCCTCATAAGCACCAATGACGACCCGACGAACATCTACATGACCGGTCGGGCGCGGCAGATGAACAAGGACCTGCGGATTGTCAGCAGGATCACCCACGAGCGAAACGTGGAGATCATTTCCAGGGCGGGTGCCGATTTCATGCTCAGTTATGCCACGCTTGGCCTGGACGTCATCATGTCCATCCTCCAAGGCCGAAGCCTCATCGTGCTCGGCGAAGGGATCGACCTGATTACCCGGGCCGTACCGCCCACCCTTCACGGCAAAACATTGGGAGAGAGCGGGATAGGAGCAAAAACCGGGCTCAGTGCCGTCGCATTGCGCACCCCGTCCGGAGTCGTGACCCACATGAAACGGGACCTCGTACTGGAACGGGGTCCCGAACTCGTCATGCTCGGCTCCGACGAGCAAGCCGCCGCCTTCCGGGACGCGTTCGGGTGATCCCCGTCACGGTCGAACGCCGCGCACGGTTATACTCCAGATGGGAGTGGGCTCGCCCTTCGGGAGCAGGCTCTCCGGCAGTCCGATAGGCTTCTCTTTCACGATTTCGATGCGCTCAAACCCCGCAGCCTCGAGCAGACCCACATAGGCCTCCTGGTCCATGGCTCCGGACACGCACCCGGCGTACAGCTCGGCCGATGCGCGGATATCATCCGGCAGGTCCCCACGGGTAACCACGTCCGATACGCAGAAATGTCCCCCCGGCCGCAATACGCGGGCCATACTGGCGAAAGCCCGCTCTTTTTCAGGCACGAGGTTCAGGACGCAGTTCGAGATGATGACGTCGACAGAGGCGGGAGCGTACGGCAAGTCCTCGATGTCACCCTCCTGGAATTCAACATTCGTGTAGCCCAGCTTGCCGGCGTTCAAGCGGGCTTTTTCCACCATTTCGGGCGTAAAATCAACGCCCAGCACACGGCCGGTGTCACCCACGATCTGCCGGGCAACGAAGGCATCGAGCCCGGCCCCGGAACCCAGGTCCAACACGGTTTGCCCGGGTGCGAGCCCGGCATACTCCACCGGAAGTCCGCACCCCAGGCTCAGATCGGCGTCGGCGACATAGCCTTCCACGCCATCATATTCATCCCCGATCATGTTCAGGTCCCCGTCGACGCAACAGGACGTCTCGCCGCGGGCCACGGAGGCATATTTTTCGCGCACGGTGGTGCGCAGGAATTCAGGCGTCAGCGCGGTTTGGGGAGCGGTCAGGGAGTCGGACGTGTTCATGACGTTCAGCAGCAGGTAGTAGAGGTGTTCAGGGAGTCCAGGAATGCCGGGATCTGCTCCGAAAAGCGATCGAGTGCTTCGCGGTCCAGGCAGTAACAGACCCGCGGCCCATCGATTTCCCCGTCAATCAGACCGGCCTCCTTCAGCACCTTCAGGTGCTGGGACACGGTGGCCTGCGCGAGGGGAAGCTCTTCCACGATCTCGCCACAAACACAGGACGTACGTGCCGCGAGGACGCGAAGGATTTCGAGACGGGCCGGGTGGCCGAGCGCCTTCATCAGGCCAGCCAGATGGACCGTTTCCGGACGGTACGGGTCGGTTTTTGTTTTCATGATCGTAATACTACGATATACGATCAGAAAGTTTCACCCTGCCCCGGTTTCTTTTTCCAGCGCCGCTACGATGCCCGGAATAGCGCTTGCCCGGGCGTGGATGTCGATGACACCGGTTTCGTCGATGAGCGATTGCACATGGTCGGCCCTGATTCCTCCGCCTGCCATGATGGTCAACCGGCCTTCAGCGGCCGCCACGAGGTCCTTCAGCGTGGCGCGGTTTTCCCAGGCGGTCCCTGTCCCCCCGGCCGTCAGGATCCGATCGATGCCCGCATCGAACAGCACATCCAGGGCCTGGAGTGGATTGGCGCACTGGTCGAAGGCCCGATGGAAGACGAGCGGCACCGGATGCGCCGCATCCACCAACTCCGCGATAGCCCCGGCATCCGGCTCACCCTTGGCGTCCAGGACACCGACCACCAGCCCGTCCACGCCCGCATCGGCAAAGCGCTCCACGTCGCGGATCATGCGCGAGATTTCATCAGGCGTCATGTGGAAGGACCCGGAACGCGGCCGGATCATCACACAAATCGGCAATTCGACCACGTCCAGGACGTCGTTGAACAATTCCAGATAGGGTGTCACGCCTCCTTCGTCCAGTTTGGCACACAATTCGAGTCGGTGGGCCCCGGCCTTGGAAGCCGCAACGGCTTCCTCCAGGGTCGTGACACAGGCTTCAACCAGGATGACGGATTCGGGAGACATGATGGGATTGGATGGCTGGACTGGCGGGAATCTACGGATGAATATCCTATATCCGCGCCTTCGGCAGCCCAACCCCGTGGAACATGGCGTAGAAACGGAGGCCGGAGGTCACCAGCACGGCCGTCCAGATCTGGATGGCGGTCCCGAACCCGAGCGCCTCGACGCCGAGCAGGGCGGCGGCGCCGATGAGCGCGGCGGTCGCGTAGAAATCGTGCTTCACGACGGCCGGAATTTCGCGTACCAGCACGTCGCGAACGGCGCCGCCGCCCGTAGCCGTAAGCGCTGCAATGATCATGACGCCGATGGGGCCGAGTCCGAACGCAAGCGCCTTCAACGCGCCGATGGCAGCAAACACGCCCAGCCCGATGGCGTCGGCAAACATCACGCGGTTCCACTGGGTTGCCACACGGGACGAGGCCACGAACGCGACCGCGCCGCCCAGCAGGCACACGCCCAGGTACAGTTCACTCTCCAGCGCGGCAACGGGAGTCGCCCCCAGCAGCATGTCACGGATCATGCCGCCGCCCACGCCGGTGGCCACGGCCAGCACCATAACGCCGAGCAGGTCCAGATCGTGCCGCGTGGCCCGGAATCCACCGGCCACCGCGAAAACAAACGTTCCAACGATATCCAGGACGTCGAGCGTGGTCACTTCAGGATATCCCGGATGATTTTCAGATGATGGCGGTTGTGCACGCCCATGAACCAGAGCGCCCGGTTGCGCTGGAACGAACCGAAAACGTGATGGTCGTACCATGCTTCCTCGGGCAGCGCTACGGCTGCCTCTACGCATGCCTCCGCCACGTCGAGCGCGTTCAGGATGCGCTCCCTCGGAGGTGACGGTTCCGGAACGACGCCAGTGGGGGCCTTCCCTTTGCCACGGGGAATGGTCCCGGTCACGGAGACAAACACGCGCGGGACGGACCATTTCACGGGTGGAGCCGGCAAAACGGACGGCTCCCGATCCGGGTCCACAGAGTCGGCCAGCTTCGTCGCCATGCCGGCCATGGCGAGTGCGCAGTGCTCCACATGCATGCCGACGGACCACGCCGAAACGTCGGCATTCAGCGCCTCCGCATCGCCAACGTGGTGCCTGAGTGTGTTCAGCGTGGTCTCCAGAAGGGTGTGCATGGGTTTACCGGATGATGAAACCGTCCCGGAGCGGATCGTCCGGGTCCAGCAGGAACGTGGACCGACCGGTGATGAAGGCCCGCCCGCTGACTTCCGGCACAACCGCATCGTGCGGACCCACACGCGTGGTCGCCACCACCTGCACCGTGAACGTCGTCCCCAGGATGCTCTCGATGACAATCGGCGTACCCGGCATGAGTTCACCCCGCGCCGACAGCAGGGCTGCCCTCCCGCTCACGCCGGTGCCGGTGGGACTCCGGTCCACCTCGCCGTCGGCAAAAATGCACACGTTCCGGGAATGATGCGTCGCCTGCTCCGCCGGTCCAGTGAAAATCGTGCCATAGAAGAAGGCCAGGTCCTCGGCTTCCGGATGCGTCAGCGGATGCGCCTCCATGACTGCCTTTTTTATGCGGGTGCCCGCATCGATCAGGCTCCGGGCATGCCGCGTGTTGAGCGTGAGGCCGAGCGAGGGCGCATCCACATAGGCATAGAACGCCCCGCCGAATCCAACGTCGTACCGGACCCGGCCAAGCACCGGTACATCCACCTCTGCATCCAGGGCGTGGGCCCAGGACGGCACGTTCTGGAAGCGGACCTCGGTCACGCGACCGTCCTCGTGGCGCGCATGGGCCGTCACGAGCCCGGCCGGTGTATCTATCCGGACGATTTCTTCGCCTGAACCCTTGCCCGACCGTCCCGCAGAACCTGAACCGTCACCGGTGAAGGGGATTATCCCCTCCTCCAGCACGACCCTCGTGACGCCCAGGATGCCGTGTCCGCACATGGTCGAGTACCCCTCGTTGTGCATGAACAGCACGGCGAAGTCGGCCGACGGCGTCACCGGAGGCATGATCAGACAGCCGTACATGTCGGCGTGGCCGCGCGGCTCGAACATGAGCGCCGTCCGGTACCGGTCCAGGTGCTCGCGTGCATACCGGCGCCGCTCCAGCACGGTGGCCCCCTCCGGCTGCGGAAATCCGCCCGTAATCACCCGGAGCGGCTCCCCCTCCGTGTGCGCATCCACAACCGTAATCTGTTCGATCATGGCGGAATGTACCCAATTTCCGGATTGTTCGTACGTTCCATCGGCATCGGCGTCCCCCGCCACCAAGAAGGCTGTTGAAGAAGTAGAGGACCCCTCGTTCGGAGCGCCATGACATCAGATTCCAGGCGTTCCGACGTTTGCGTAGCCGTAGCTACTCATAGGAGGAACAACACAGAAGATGATGTCATGCCGCCCGAACCCTATGGGAGCGAGGGGGTTACGGGCGGATACTTTGTCATGGCTCCTCCGCGATACTATGGCATCGCGTCGTCGCCCTTCCTCGTCTGCGCCTCGTAAGACCCTCGCTCGAGGGGCCCTCTACTTCTTCAGCAGCCTTCTAAACCACCACTGCCATGTTGTTATACCTGCTGGCCGCACTGACGGCCCTGACTGCGTTCGTCAATGTAAATGTCCTGCCCATGGACAGCGAACGCGTCCTCATGAACCATACCGTCCTCGTGGACGGCGACCGGATAGTCCGGGTCGGACCCGCCGCCGACGTTGAGGTCCCCGACGACGCCCATGTCATTGATGCCACAGGATTGTGGCTCATGCCGGGGCTGGCCGAAATGCATGGGCACATTCCACCCCCGTCCCAGCCCCGGGAAGAACTCGAGTCCGTGATGTACCTGTACCTGGCCGGCGGCATCACAACGGTTCGCGGCATGCTCGGCTGGCCCGGCCAACTGGAGCTCCGGGACGCCGCCAACAGCGGCCAACTCCTGTCGCCCACGCTGTATCTGGCGGGGCCCAGTTTCAATGGCCAGACGGTCACCTCTGTCGAAGCCGCACGGGAGCGGGTGCGTACGCAGGTCGCCGAGGGGTGGGATCTGCTCAAGGTGCATCCCGGCATGTCCCGTGAGGTGTACGATGCGATGGCCGAGGAGGCCAACCGCCTCGGCATCCGGTTCGGCGGACACGTCCCCCAGGCCGTGGGCCTGGAGCATGCCATCGACATGGGGCAGGAAACGTTCGATCATATTGACGGATACGTCGAGCTCCTGGGAACGATGGTCCCGCCCGACGCCGCAGCCCTGGCCCGCATCGTGGAGAAGAGCCGCGATGCCGGTGTCTGGGTGGTCCCGACCAGTGTCCTGTGGGAGACGCTGCTCGGCGTGAACTCCCTGGAATTCCTGACGTCGTTCCCCGAACTGAAATACGTGAGCGCACAGACCCGGGCCTCCTGGGAGAACATCCACCGGAACCGGCTGGCATCGGCCATGCCCGAAGGACCCGCCATCGCGGAGAACCGGAAGATCATCCTGAAGGCCCTGTCCGACGGCGGTGTGGGTATCCTGATGGGTACCGATGCGCCCCAGCAATTCAGTGTGCCCGGGTTCTCGCTCCACAGGGAGCTGGAGTACATGGTGAATGCAGGCATGTCGCCGTACGAGGTTCTCGCGAGCGGCACGCGCAACGTAGGTCGCTACTTTGAGAACGAGGATGTATTCGGGCAGGTGGCCGAAGGGCACCGGGCCGACCTGGTGCTTCTGGCGGCCAATCCGCTGGACGACATCTCGGCGGTCGCGACCCAGCAGGGCGTGATGATCCGTGGCCGCTGGCTGCCGCAGGCCGACATCCAGGCGCGACTGGCCGAAATCGAGGCCTACTACGCCGGGCAGTAGCGGGGAGGGGTTGGACGAGAAGGGCGGGCGCGGATAAGAAGAGAGAGCGTAGGACCGACGGGGGTTGGAAATGCTCGGGGCCTGTAATATATTAGTTGTATACAGCTAATATATTACAGGCGTAACCCCATGTCAGACAACTGGAAAGGCGTATTTCCCGCCATCACGACGGCCTTCAAGGAAGACCTCTCGCTCGACTACAACGGCATCCAGCGCATGGTGGAGGCCCAGATTGACGGGGGCGTCCACGGCATTGTGGTGACCGGTACGCTCGGCGAGGCCAGCACACTCACCTTTGCCGAAAAACAGGAAGTGCTCCGTGTGGCCGTTGAAGCCGCCGACGGACGCGTTCCCGTACTCATGGGCATCGCCGAGAATGCGACATCGACCGCTTGCCAGGCCGTGGAAGACGGCACCGTGAACGGCGCATCGGGCTTCATGCTGTTGCCCGCCATGCTCTACGCGGCGGACCGGCGCGAGACCATTGCGCATTTCCGCACGGTGGCCAAGGCCAGCGGCAAGCCCATCATGATCTACAACAACCCGGTGCTCTACAAGGTGGACACCACGCCGGAAATGTTCGCCGAACTGGCCGACGAAGAGATGTTCGTGGCCATCAAGGAATCCTCGGACGACGTTCGCCGCGTGACCGACATCATCAACGCGACCGGCGACCGTTACCAGATCTTCACCGGGGTGGACAACATTGCCCTGGAGAGCCTGGCGGTGGGTGCCGTGGGCTGGGTTGCCGGGCTTGTGTGCGCCTTCCCGCGCGAGACGGTAGCCATCTACAATCTGGTCCAGGCCGGCCGGATGGCCGAGGCCCTGGCCATTTACCGCTGGTTCAAGCCGCTCCTGGATCTGGACGTGCACGCCAAGCTGGTCCAGAACATCAAGCTGGCCGAGGCCATGACGGGACTGGGCACCGAGCCGGTACGGCCGCCCCGCCTGCCGTTGGTGGGCGCCGAACGCGAACACGTGACCGCCGTCATCCGGCATGCGCTGGACAACCGGCCCGACGTGTCGGACTACGTATGACGCTCGCGGACCAGGCGTACGACCGCATTGAGCGGATGATCGTGACGCTCGAGTTGCCACCGGGGGCCCCGTTCTCGGAGGCCTCGCTGGCGGCCACGCTCGACCTCGGTCGGACACCCATCCGGGAGGCCCTGCAGCGCCTGGTGGCGGACCGGCTCGTCCTCGCCATTCCCAAGCGCGGCATGCAGGTAACGGACATTGACGTGCCCGAATACCTGGCCCTGCTCGAAACGCGGGCGGTGCTGGACCGGCTGACGGTCGGCCGCGCCGCAACGCGCGTAACGCCCGACATTGCCGCCGAGCTCCGCAGGCTTGCCGCCGACATCCAGATGGCGGCCACGAAGGACGATACGGACACCTTCATGCAGCTGGACCGCCAGGCGGACCTCGTGCTGGCCGAGGCCGCGGCGAATCCGTTCGGCGCCGACGCATCGCGGGCACTTCATGCCCACGCACGGCGTTTCTGGTACCAGTACCGGCATGCAGGCGACCTCACCGCATCTGCCGTGCACCACGCCGCCATCCTGCTGGCCGTCGCCGAAGGTGACAAGCGCGAGGCGGAATCCGAGAGCGACCGGTTCATGGCGTATCTCGAACACTTTACCCGGGAGGCCATCGGTCTCTGATATGGCCATTCATCGTTTCACGTGCATAGATGCACACACCTGCGGCAACCCGGTCCGGGTCATCACGACCGGCGGTCCGGTACTGGAAGGCGCATCCATGGCGGCGCGGCGTGAGCATTTCATGGCGGAGTTCGACTGGATCCGCCAGGGGCTCATGTTCGAGCCCCGCGGACACGACATGATGTCGGGAAGCATCCTCTACGAGCCGACCCGGGAGGACTGCGACGTGGGCATCCTGTTCATTGAAACCAGCGGATGCCTGCCCATGTGCGGACACGGTACCATCGGCACGGTGACGGTCATCATCCAGGAGGACCTGGTCCGGCCGGCCGAACCGGGGGTGCTTCGCCTGGAAACGCCCGCCGGACGGGTGGATGCCTACTACATCCTGGAGGGGGACCGTGTGGCCAGCGTCCGGCTCGTGAACATTCCCTCGTTCCTCTACAAGGCAGGGCTCACGGTGGAGTGTCCGGACCTGGGTGAACTGACCGTGGACGTGGCGTACGGCGGGAATTTCTACGCCATCGTGGACAGCCAACCGAATTTCCGCGACATGGCGGACTACACGGCCGGGGATTTCATCCGGTGGAGCCCGGTCGTGCGGCATCGATTGAATGCCGCCCATACGTTCGTGCACCCGCTGGATGAGCGGATTCACGGAATGACCCACATGCTTTGGACCGGTGCCCCCACCGTTCGCGACGCGACCGCCCGGAACGCGGTGTTCTACGGCGACAAGGCCATCGACCGGAGCCCGTGCGGCACGGGTACGTCCAGCCGGATGGCCCAATGGGCCGCTCAGGGGAAACTTGGTGAGGGCGACCTGTTCGTGCACGAAAGCATCATCGGCAGTCTCTTCACGGGACGCGTGGAACGTTTGACCCGCGTCGGGGATTTTGATGCCATCGTGCCCAGTATTGCCGGCTGGGCCCGCGTCACCGGATACAACCAGATCCTGATTGACGACGACGACCCGTACGCCCACGGCTTCCAGGTGATTTGACCCATGAGCATGAATTCGGATATCGTAGTTGTCGGCGGCGGGGCGGTCGGGCTGTGCACGGCGTGGTACCTGGCGGAGGCCGGGGCGCGGGTGACGGTGGTCGACCGGATGAGCGTGGATGAGAAGGCGTCGGTGGGCAACGCCGGCATGCTCGTCCCGAGCCACGTCGTGCCGCTGTCGGCACCGGGCGTGGTGATGAAGGGGCTCAAGATGATGATGAATGCATCGAGCCCGTTCCAGATTGCGCCGCGCGCAGACCGCTCTTTTTTGCGGTGGCTCTGGCTCTTCAACCGGCACGCCAACCGGCGGCACATGGCCTACGGGGTCCCGCTGCTGCGTGACCTGTCCCTGAAGAGTGTGGAACTGTTCCAGGAACTCTGTGCGCTGGAAGGACTTTTGGGCGCCGGTTTTGCGCAGACGGGGCTGCTCAATCTGTACCGGGGCGACGCCGCCATGCGGGACGACCTGGCGCTGGCCGACGTGGCCGAGCGTGCGGGGTTGGCCATTGACCGGTTGGATGAGGATGCGGTGCGCGCCCTGGAACCCGATATCCGGGTGCCCATCCGGGGCGGGGTGTTCTACCGGCAGGATGCGTCCATCCATCCGGAAAAGTTCGTGGTGGCACTCGCGCAGATGCTGGCCGCCCGGGGCGTGGAGTTCGTGGATGCGACAGCGGGCGGCATTGACCGCAGCGTCGGGGTCGTGCTGGATGGCGCGGCGGCCGACGGCCGCCGCGCCATAGGGGGCGATCGGATTGTTGTTGCCGCCGGGGCCTGGACGCCGGCCCTCGTCAAATCGCTGGGTCTTCGCTTGCCGGTCGAGCCGGCGCGTGGGTACAGCGTGACCGTCCGCGAGCACGATACGTCCATCCGCATTCCGTGCGTGTTCACCGACGAGAAGATTACGATCACGCCCATGGCGGGTGAACTCCGGTTCACGGGCACGCTCACGCTGACCGGGTTCAATCGGGAGGTCCAATCGCGCCGAGCCGAGCCCATCCGCCGTCTGGCCCAGACCTATGCGGGCCCCTCCATGGCCATCGAGAAGCCCGAAATGTGGAGCGGCTTCCGGCCCGCATCTCCCGACGGTCTGCCCATGATCGGCCTCGTTCCCGGCACCCGCAATATCTACGTGGCCACGGGCCACGGCATGCTCGGCGTCACCCAGGCGCCCGTCACCGGCCGCATGCTCTCGGCCATGATGGGCGGCCCTGCGCTCGACCTCGACGCCGAGCCGTACAACCCCGGACGTTTTGGGTAAGACGATCTCTAGACCGCAGATTTCGCCGGAGGAGGTGTTGCGCCTGGTTCGGGACGCGTACGCGATTGGGGGCGCCGGCTCCCTCACAGTTGAGCCGCTCCCGGGGGATCGGGATTCCAACTGGAAGGTGTTGGTGGATGGCCGGCCGGTCGGGGTGCTGAAGGTATTCTCTCCGCTGGCGTCGCGGGCATGGATTGAGCTGGAGGAACGGGTGTTGGGGGCCGCGGCCGCCCGTGGTTTGCCCGTGCCGCAGGTGGTGCCCGCGGCCGACCAGCGCACGGTCCTGGCGTGGGAAGGGACGTTCGCGCGCATGGTGACGTGGCTGGAAGGCCGCCCCCTCGGGGACACGAATCCAGTTCGACCTGCGCATGCCCGGGCGCTCGGTCGGGTGCTCGGCCGTCTTGGACGCGCGCTCCAACCCCTGGACACCGCCGGGACCCCCGACGACTTCGCGTGGGACATGCTGAACGCGGACCGGACCGTGCGCGAGCGGCTGGACGATCTCACGGCGCATCCCTTTCTGCCTGAAACGGGCATGGACCTGGTGCAGGACGTGCTCACGCACTTCGTAGCCCAGGTCAAACCCGTACTGGCTGGCCTCCCGCGGCAACTCATCCACAACGATGCAAATGACTGGAACGTCCTCGTCCAGGGCGACGCCATAACCGGACTGCTGGACTTCGGCGACGTCGTGGCCGCCCCCCGCGTGGTGGACGTGGCCGTAGCCGCGGCCTATGCCGCCATGGACCGGACAGACCCGGTGGCGTTCATCGGCGAGGTCGTGGCCGGGTATCACGCCGAATACCCGCTGGACGAACAGGAAGTGGCCCTCGTGGCCGATCTCGTGCGCATGCGCCTGGTGGTGAGCGTGGCCATGTCGGCGTGGCGTCGCCGCTCGGAGCCCAACGATCCCTACCTGACCATCAGCGAGAGGTCCGCCTGGACGCTGCTGCATCGGCTGGCGGCCCTCCACCCCCGTTTCGTGCACTACCGACTGAGGGCGGCCTGCGGAATGGAGCCCGTGCCCGGCTCGCGGCGCATCGGAAAATGGCTCAAGGAGCGCGCGGGGACCTTTCCGGCCGTCATCCGGCCGGCGCTCTCCAAGTTGGGCGCCGACCAGAGCGCATCATCCCCTGTCCTTTTTGATTTTTCCGTCAGCAGCCTGGAGTTCGGGCCCGTCGACCTGACCGTTCCGGGCGCCGCAGAAGACGAAATCTGGCGTCGATGCGGCGACGCGGTAGGCATTGGCCGGTACGCCGAGGCCCGACTGGCCTACACCGGCGTGCAGTTCGCGACAGAAACAGGCGCCCGCCGCACCATCCACATCGGAATTGACCTGTTCCGGCCTGCGGGATGCGCGGTGCACGCCCCGCTGGAAGGCACGGTCCAGGCCGCGCGCATCCACGACGACCAGTTCGACTACGGCGGATGCGTCATTTTGGAGCACACCATCGAAGGGCTCCCCACATTCTGGACGCTGTACGGCCACCTGAGCCATGCTACCGTGCTTGCGCTCACGCCTGGACAGCAGATATCGCCGGGGGAAGCCTTCGCGGAGCTCGGCGCGTGGGATGAGAATGGCGGCTGGGTGGCCCACCTGCATTTCGAGGTCATCACCGACCTCCTGGACATGGAGGGCACGTATCCCGGAGTGGCCTCCCCCGACGAGGCCGATGTCTGGAAGTCGTTGTCCATCAACCCCGCCGACCTGCTGGGACTCGGGCTGGAAGCTACCGCTCCTCCGCCGCCCCCGCTGGACGAATTGCTGGATCGTCGGCGCGCCGTGCTGGGACCGAACCTGAGCCTGGCCTACCGCCCACCATTGCACATTGCCCGCGGCATCATGCAATACCTGTACGACCCCGAGGGACGGGCGTACCTGGATGCGGTGAACAACGTGGCCCACGTCGGGCATCAGAATCTGGCGGTCACGCGGGCTGTTTCGCGGCAGGTGCGCACGCAGAACACGAATACCCGGTACCTCCATGAGACGGTGCTGGAATTCGCTGAGCGCCTGCTGGAGACGCTGCCGGACCACCTGGAGGTGGTCTATCTGGTCAATTCAGGCAGCGAGGCCAACGACCTGGCCCTGCGCGTGGCGCGGACGGCTACCCGCCGTGAGGATGTGCTGGTCCTGGAGGGCGCCTACCACGGGCATCTGGGGTCGCTGATTTCCGTCAGCCCCTACAAGTACGACGGGCCGGGGGGCACCGGAAGGCCGTCCGGGACATGGACGGTTCCCATGCCCGATGCTTACCGGGGGGCGTTCCGCGGGCAGACCGAGGCGACGGGTTCCGCATATGCGGCGCTCGTGAAGGAGGCACTGGACAACGCCGAGGCCGCTGGGCGGCCCATTGGCGCGTTCCTGGCCGAGTCCGTTCCGGGATGCGGTGGGCAGATCGTACCCCCGCCGGGATACCTGCGTCAGGCTGCCGAGTACGTGCGGGCCGCCGGTGGCGTGGTCATCCTGGACGAAGTGCAGGTGGGCATGGGTCGTCCGGGCGATGCGTTCTGGGGCTTCGAGTTGCAGGGCGCCCGCCCCGACATGGTGGTTATCGGAAAACCCGTCGGAAACGGCCATCCGCTCGGCGTCGTGGCCATGACGCGCCCGCTGGCCCATGCGTTCAACACCGGGATGGAGTACTTCAACACCTTCGGCGGCAATGCCGTCTCGGCCGCCGCAGGTCTGGCCGTGCTGGCCGAAATCCGTGATCGGGGCTTGCAGACGCACGCCAAGGATGTGGGCGCGCATCTCATGGACGGGCTGCGGGGACTCCAGCGCCGCTACCCCCTCATCGGGGATGTGCGCGGCGTCGGCCTCTTCGTGGGCGTCGAACTGGTCCTGGACCGCGAAACGCTGGAACCGGCGGCCGCCGCCGCCCGGTACATCGCGAACCGCATGGCCGAAATGGGGGTGCTCCTGTCCACCGACGGACCGCTGAACAATGTCCTCAAGATCAAGCCGCCCATGGTGTTCACGCGTCAGAACGCGGACTTCCTGGTGCACGTGCTGGAGCGGGTGCTGAAGGAGGACGCCGTGCAGATTCGATAGCAGCCTGCAGCGCTTCGGGTTCGTCTGAACCGATGGCAAACCTGCGATTCGAGGCCAGCTCCAACTCCACGGCCCGCATGCCGTTGACGTTCCAGAGCGTCCCGCGCGGAATGATCCGGATCCCCAACCCGTAATACCACGGATACCGCACCACCTTGGCCGACCGGATGCGCTCAAGCGGAATGGATTTCCGGATGAAGCCGCCCCCGAAGCGGATGTCCACGGCCGACGCGCCGACTTCCACGGTCAGCGAGCGGAACAGGGACAGCGGGATGAGCAGCACGACGAAGGTCACCGCCAGGATGAGGCCGACCGGACCTTCGGCGTCCCGGGCCATGACGCTGACAAGCGCCAGGACACCGGCTGTTATTCCGATGGCATACAGGAGGAACCAGCCGGTCTGGGTGTGTCGGTAGTGCATGATGGGCGGGAATTTACTGACTGACCGTCATCGCATCAATCCGGCTTGTTGATTGCCATGCGGCGCCGCGGTAGTATTCGAGATCCTTACCATCCTTCTCCTGCATATGCCCGTTTCCTTTTCCGTCCTGATCACTACCGGCCTCCTGGTCTTCAGCATGGGCATGGGGGGATGCGCTCGTGGCGACTCGCCGCGTGAGACGGAGCGCGACCCGGCCGGAACCACCCTCATTGGCTCGGAGAAAATGGATGCGCCGCTCCGCCGCGCCCTGCGGGATGCCGACAAGAACCAGCACGATGTGTTTCTGGGCGTTGCCGAGGAGACCGCCTCGGATGCCGACGCCTTCATGACCCTGCAACAGGACCTGCGTACGGCCGGCCTCACCATCCGCACCATTTCCGGATCGGTGGTGACGGTCCGCGGACCCCGATCCGCCATTGAAACGGCCGCGGCCGACGATCGGATTGCCTCTCTTCAATTGAGCGCTTCACGCTCATTCTGACCCCAAACCAAACCCAACACAGCACCGATGAACTCCCTGCTGCGCCTGCTCCTCATCGTCCTGCTTGGACTGTCCACCCTGCCCGCCCACGCCCAGTCGTCCCGCATGGATGCGCCCCTGCGCGCCCTCGTCCGCGGCCATGAAGCCGATGTCCGGCTCGGCAAGGCCGCTGCCGATCGCACCGTGGACATTTTCGTCCAGCTGGAAAACGGCGTCGTGCCGGATGCGGTCCGTACGCCGGGCATGACGGTCCGCACCCTGGCCGGAGATATTGCCGTCGTCCGGCTCCCCATTGATGAGATTCCGGTGCTGGCCCGCATGTCGGGCATCCGCCGCCTGGAGGCCAGCCGGACCCGGCATCTCCTGCATGACGAAAGTCGGGCGCTCATCCGCGTGGACCAGGTCCACGCCGGCGCGGATCTCGACCGGGCCTACCAGGGTGAAGGCGTGGTGGTCGGTGTGCTCGACACGGGCATTGACGTCAACCACCCGGATTTCCGGGACGGAAACGGAACGCGCATCCAGTATCTGCTCGAATACCTGGATCCCGAGGCCCACACCGAAGACTCCCGCGAATACACCAAAGCAGACATCGATGCGGACGCATCGGCGGTCCAGCAGATTGACGGTGACGGACACGGAACGCACGTGGCCGGCTCCGCAGCCGGAAACGGTGCCGGCAACGCGGCCATGACGGGCATGGCCCCGAAAGCCGATTTGATCATTGTCAAAGGCACGCGCGCCGAAACCGGGGGTGGTTTTTCCGATGCCGATATCGTGGCCGGTGTCGAGTACATCTTCAATCGCGCCGGTGAAATGGGCAAGCCGGCCGTCGTCAACCTGAGCCTGGGTGGTCATGACGGCCCCCACGACGGCAGCAGCCTTTCCGAACAGGCGCTGTCGAACCTCAGTGGACCGGGCCGCATCATTGTTGCTGCTGCCGGGAATGAAGGCTTTGACAATATCCACGTCGGCCATTCCACGGGTCCGGGAACGACGTACCTGTACGTCGGGGGAGCCAGCAACGAGAGCCAGTTCGGTCTCAATGCCTGGCACGATGCCGGTACCGTCGCCCGTGCTTCGGTTGGCCTCTTCAGCCTGGATAATGGTGTCCTGACCCTGGTCAGCCAGTCGGATTGGGTCGCCTCCGGTGGGTACGCCGAGGGTATGGAACTCACCTTCGATGGTGAAGTGGTCGCCAGCGCGGCCATCGACCTGGAAACCACGGCCCATCCCGACAATGGCGATGGCAATCTCCAGGCCCTGATCGAAGGACTGGAGGGCGTGGACTTGTCCAACTACCTGGCCGGATTCATGATCGAAGCGTCCGGTACCGGTCGTCTGGATGCCTGGGTCTTCGGGGGCGAATTGATCAACTTCTCCTTGCCCATTGACGGCTACGAGGTTATTCCAGGGGACTCGGACATGACCGTCGGCACGCCGGCCACCGCCGAAAAGGTGCTTGCCGTCGGCGCCTTCGTATCCAAGAATTCGTGGACCAGTGGGGACGGGCTCACCTTCCTCTGGCCCGATCCCAACCTGGGCGGCGAGGCACCTGAAATCGGAGCCTATGCCTACTTCAGCAGCCGTGGACCAACGCGTGACGGTCGCATCCACCCGCAGATATCCGCGCCGGGTGCCTTGATCTTCTCTGCCCATTCCGCCGATGTGGCTGAGCCGGACGCGGACCGGATGCTGGCCGGGGGGCAGTACATCGGATTCGAGGGCACCAGCATGGCGTCGCCCCACATTGCCGGTATTGTCGCCCTCATGCTTGAGGCCGACGCTGAACTGACGTATGAGGACGTGGTGAACCACCTTTCCACCACCGCGACCGTCGACGCGCAGACCGGTACCGGGCCCAATTCGACGTTCGGTGCGGGCAAGGTCGATGCCCTCGCTGCGCTCCAGTCCGTGACCGGGTATTCCGGCGTGAATACGTTGACAGAGACGGAATTGCCGCGCGCGGTCACGCTCAGCCAGAACTATCCGAACCCGTTCAATCCGGTGACCTCGGTGTCCTTCTCGTTGCCGCGGGCCATGGACGTGCAGGTCCAGGTATTCGACGCACTCGGTCGCCACGTCGGCACCTTGCTGGAAGGTCCCCTGCCCGCCGGGTCGCATGCGGTCCGGTTCGACGCCGGGACGCGCCCCAGCGGCATGTACCTGCTGCGCCTGAACACGGCAACCACGGTGCTGACGCGCCCGATGATCCTGTTGAAATAGGCCCGGTCAGTCCGACCGCAGCTACCCCACCAACTCCTTGATCCGGGTCTTGAGGGCGGCGAAATCCACGGGTTTCGAGACGTAGCCGGCGCATCCGAGGGCATGGGCACGCTCCCGGTATTCGTCGTTGTCGTAGGCGGTCATCATGCAGACCGGGAGGGGCGGCGGTTCGGCGGTAATCCGCTCCATCAATTCCAGGCCGGTCATGCCGGGCATGTTGATGTCGGACAGGACCAGCACCACGTCTGTCTTGCCGTGTTCGTGGAGGATATCGAGGGCCTCCTCGCCGGAAAACGCGAACAGCAAATCGATTTCGCCCTTCGCGATCTCGCGGCGGAATCGCATGCGGAACAGGGTCTCGACATCACGCTCATCATCCACAACCAAAACTTTCATGGGGGTGCTCCGGCGGTAAGGCAATCGGGGAATGGGTACATTCGAATCGACAATATCCGACGTGCCCCGACGAGATGCCAGAGCCCGCGAACGTGACTGTCCTGCTGCATGCCCTGCGCGACGGCGACCGCCAGGCGCTCGACCGGCTGTTTCCGCTCGTGTACCAGGAATTGCATGACCGGGCCCACCAGGAACGGAGGCGCCTGGGCGGGCACGCCACCATGAACACGACGGCGCTCGTCCACGAGGCCTACCTGAAACTGGCCAGGCAACCCGACGGGGACTACGCCAGCCGGGCGCACTTCTACGCGGTGGCCGCGAAGGCCATGCGCCACATCTTCCTCGACTATGCGAAGCGCCGGACCGCCGCCAAGCGCGGAGGCGCGAACGAGCCGGTTTCTTTGGATGATGCGCCCGACGTGGCTGCGGCCGACCCGAATGCCGCGCTGCCCGATTTCGGGCTCGAGGAAGCCCAGGAAGTACTCCGTTTGAACGGAGCGCTCGAACAACTGGACCCCCGGATGGCCCACGTCGTGGAGTGCCGCTTCTTCGGCGGCATGAGCGTAGAGGATACCGCCGCGGCGCTCGGCGTTTCGCCCGCCACCGTCAAGCGGGATTGGGTCGCGGCGCGACTGGCGCTCTGGAACCACCTTCGGGCGTCCGGCGCCGTGGGCGGAACAGCATGAAAACCCTGGAAGACTGGCTCCTTGAGGCCGTGGAACGTCCCGCATCGGAACAGGAGGCGTTCGTGCTTTCGGCCCCGAAAGACCTCCGGGATGATCTTCGGGCCGCCCTTTCGTCGTATATGGATGCGTCGGGTTATTTTGATACCCTGGCCCGGAAGCTTCACCTGCCCACCACCACCCCCATTCAGGTCAACGCCTTGCTCTCCTCACCCGAAATGCCGGCCGGCACGACCGTTGCCCACTACAGGATCCAGAGTCACATCGGCGATGGCGGGATGGGGGCCGTGTACAAGGCCGAGGATACGCGTCTGGGGCGCACCGTGGCCCTGAAATTCCTGGGCGGGGTCGATGCGCGCGCGCGGGACCGGTTCGTCCGCGAGGCGCAATCCGCATCGGCGCTCGACCATCCGAACATCTGCACCATTTTCGAGATCGGAGACGCTGACGGGCGCGCCTACATTGCCATGGCCTGCTACGAGGGCCAGACGTTGCGCGCCCTGATTGATCGGGGGCCCCTGGACGTGGACTCGGCCATGGATATTGCCCGGCAGGCCGCCTCCGGGCTCGCCGCCGCCCACACGAAAGGCATCGTGCACCGGGACATCAAACCGGAAAACCTGATGATCCTGCCCGATGGCCGGGTCATCATCCTGGATTTCGGGCTCGCCAAGGGCCAGACCGATGCCACGGTCACGCAGGAAGGCACGGTCATGGGGACGGCAGCCTACATGAGCCCCGAGCAGGCCACGGGCCGGGCGGTGGACTATCGTTCGGACATCTGGTCGTTGGGGGCGGTGCTCTACGAAATGCTGGCCGGCGACCGCCCCTTCCCGGGCGCGTACCCGCAAGCCGTCCTGTACGGCATCCTCAACGCCGACCCCGAACCGCTGTCCGGTCGCCGGGCCGGTCTGCCGCTCCAATTGGTGGACGTGGTGGATCGGATGCTGCAGAAGGAACCGGACCAGCGGTTTCCCCGCTTGCAGGACATGATGGATGCACTCCAGGCGGTGCGCTCCCGCGCCGCGGCCAAGTCCGAGGCCCGCGAGCGGGTAGCCGGGGCATCGGGCGGTTCAGATTCCGATCAGGGCGCCGCTGCAGGCGCCAGTGCGGCTTCCCCGGACACGGATCCCGACGTGCTGCATCTGTTGTGCGTGGACGATGAGCCCGAACTGGAACTGCTCATGCAGCAGCGCTTCCGCAAGAACATCCGTTCGGGAGCATGGAAATTCGTGTTCGCCCTGGACGGCCAGGATGCGCTCAACAAGCTCGAACAGCATCCCGAAACCGGCGTCATCCTGACCGACCTGAACATGCCCAGGATGGACGGCCTCACGCTGCTGTCCCGCCTGTCCGAGCTGGACAGACCACTCCGTACCATCGTCGTGTCGGCGTACGGCGACCTGGAAAAAATCCGGACCGCCATGAACCGGGGGGCATTCGACTTCGTGACCAAGCCCATCGACTTCACCGACCTCGAAACCACCGTCGACAAGGCCGCGGCGGACCTCGCAGCCTATCGCCGGGCCCTGCGCGGGCAGAACCAGGCCGTTTCCATCCAACAGGAAATGGACGTTGCCCGGCGCATCCAGGATGCGACCCTGCCGGTGTCCTTTCCGGACGGCGCCTTCGGTTTCTCGTCCGCGGCCGGCGAAATCAATTCCACGTTCTACGATGCCTTCGACATGCCGGGCGGACGCGTGGGGCTCGTTTCCGGCGAAGTGCAGGGTCGGAGTGTGACGTCCACGCTGCTGCTGGCCATGGGACAGACCTTCATCAAAGGCCTGCTCCAGCAAGGCGTCGAGCCCGCAACGGCCGTCGGCATGCTGAACAGCATGCTGTTCGCGGACGACCTGCCGAACGTGGCCTTGCATCTGCTGGTCGCGGTCGTCCACCGGGACGACGGCGCGATGACCATTGTGAACGCCGATCACCTGCCGCCCTTCCTGCTCTCGGCCGACGGGGACATCCAGGCGTTGGATACGGGAGCAGGCCCGGCCGTCTGGGCCGGAACGGACGCCGCGTGGAAGCCCACCACGGCCACGCTACCTGCCGGCAGTACCATCGTCCTGCCCTCCCGTGGATGCGTGCGGGCCATCGGGGAGAGCGGCCACCCGTTCTCGGTCGAACGGCTGGCCGCGACGCTCCGGGAAACCTCGGATTCGCGTCCCACGGCCGTCATCCGGAGCGTCCTGCGCGCGGTCGGCGACCACGTGGGAGACGCCCCCATGCGCGAAGATCTGACCCTCGTGGCTATGCAGCGGGAAGCGTGATCACGAATTCGGCGCCGCCCTGGGCCGAATCGCGGACGGTCATGGTGCCGCCGTGCCCCTTCGTGATGATGTCGTAGCTGAGGCTGAGCCCCAGCCCCGTACCTTCGCCCGTCGTCTTGGTCGTGAAGAACGGCTCGAAGATCCGGCTCCGGATATCGGCCGGAATACCCGGGCCATTGTCCGACACCGTGATTTCAACCTGGCCGCCCACGCGGCGCGTGCCCACGCGCACCCGTGCATCGGACTTTCCGGCTGCATTCAGGGCCTGGAACGCATTGTTCAGCAGGTTCACCAAGACGCGGCCCAGATCCTGGGGCTGCCCCTGGATGGTCCCCGCATCGTCTGCGAACTCCCGGTCGACTTCCAGTTGGAAGCCGTGATCCCGCGCACGCATCCCGTGCCACGCCAGGCCCACGTACTCCCCGACGAAGGTGTTGACGTCAATCGATTCCTTCTCGCCGGCACCGCCACGCGCATGCTGCATCATGGCCCGGACAATGCTGTCGGCACGTTTGCCGTGCTTGGCAATCTGCGACGTGTTCTGCAGAAGGTCGTCGATGATGCCCGAAACGGCCGCGGCGTCGCCCGAGGCGACGGCATCCCGCAGTTCCTCGGCAAGTTCGCTGCTCACCTCGGCAAAGTTGTTCACGAAGTTCAGCGGATTCTTGATTTCGTGGGCAATGCCCGCCGTCAGGGAGCCGAGTGAGGCCAGCTTTTCCTGCTCCACAAGCTGCGACTGGGTGGCCTTGAGCTCGGCGTGGGAGGCTTCCAGCGCTCGATGTTGCTTCTCGATTTCCCGGGCCTGCGCCAGATCCCGCTCCCGGGCTGCTTCGCGCTCGCGTAGCACGACGCGCCGACGCTGGACCCGGTCCACGGCGACGACCAGTCCGGCCAACAGGGCCAGATACAACAGGTAGGCCCACCACCTTGTGTACCACGGTGACAGGATGGTGATGTGGACGGATGCCCCCTCGGCGTTCCAGACCCCGTCGCTGTTGGCCGCAATCACACGGAAGGTGTAATCGCCGGGCTTCAGGTTCGTATACGATGCTTCATTCCGGCCTTCCGCGTCAATCCACTCCGTCTGTTCCGGCTCCAGCCGGTATCGGATGCGGTTCGCTTCCGGACGCTTGTAGTGGAGGGCCGCGAACTGGAAGGACGGCGCATCCTGGTCGTGCCGGAGCACGATGGATTCCGTATCCACGATGGATTTGGTGAGCGGTGATCCGGGGCCGGGGATGACTTTGGTGTTGAACAGCAGGAATTCGGTGATGGCCACGTCGGGCGCCACATTGTTCGTCCGGAGCTGCGTCGGGAAGAAGGCGTTGAAGCCCTGTACGCCTCCGAAGAACAGCTCATTGTTCTCTGTCCGCGCCAGCACACCCTCATTGAATTCAAGGGACTGCAGGCCGTACTCCATACCGAACCGGCGGAAGGTTTCCGTTGCGGGATCGAACCGATACAGACCCGAGTTCGTTGGCGCCCAAAGGGTTACATCGGCATCCCAGATCCCGGTGTAAACCGCCGGATCCATCAATCCGTCTTCGGCGCCGTAGTGGGTGAACTGCCCCGTGGAAACGTCCAGCTTGCTCATCCCCGCCCCGTAGGTATTGAAAAACACCGTGTTCGGGTCTTCAGGGTGGGGATGGATGCCGCTCACGGATCCGCCGCTCCAGGACGTCCTGTCGTTGGGAGCATAGGTGTAGTAGGTGGCTTGGTCCGCAGCGGGGTCGTATCGCAGTATCATGCTCTTCGCGCCGTCCTCGCTCAGCCCGAACCAAAGCACGCCGCTGCCATCCTCTGCCAGAAACCGGGGCAGGAACCGGTGGGGATCGGCCGGGGCATCCGCCCGGTCCCAGAAATCCACGGGGGTGATGCCGCCATCCGGAAAATAAATGAGATTGCCGAACATACTGGCCCAGAGCGTCCCCCGGCTGTCCAGCATGAGCCGCCAGATGACGTCATTGTCCACCGGAACGCCGCGCGGTTCTTCCGTGGACCAGAACTGGCTGCTACCCGTGCGCGGATCAATGCGGGCAATGCCTCCGCGGGTCCCCACGTAGTGGATGCCGTCTGCCGTTTCCTCCATGTCCCGGACATTATCGTTCGGGAGCATGCCATTCTCGACCGTATAGCGTGGCACAAGGCGCTGACGGCGTTCATCATAGACGAGAACACCGCCCATCCCCGGAATATTCGAGTTCCGTTGGCTTCCGAAATACACCTCACCGGACTGCCCTTTGAACAGCGGCGGTTGGCTTTCATTCTGGGTCCGCCAGAACTGGACGGTACCCGTATTGCGGTCAATCCGGTTCAGGTACCATCCGGGTTGTTGCGATTCCGAACCGAACGCGGCGACCCAGAGGATGCCATTCGATTCGGGATAGATGGCCCAGACCACCTCGCCCCGCATGGAGTTTGGATTGTCCGGCGTGGCCTCTCCCTTCACGAAGCCCATGGCCGTCGGGTCGAACCGGGTCACCCCGAAACCGCCCGTACTGGCCCACAGGATGCCGCTCCGGTCCGTGTACATGGTGCCGATGGCATTCGACAGGAGTTCACCGCCTCCGGGCCCCGAACCGGATCCCGAGCGATAGGTCTGATAGGCCCCCGTCTCGACATTCATCCGGACCACACCTTCTACCGTACCCACCCACATAATGCCGGGCGTGTTGGGATCGGAGACCGCCTGCACGGCCCGGTCCGCGTCGCTTTTCGTGACGTCATACTGTCTCCATGAGTCGTCTGCGGTGTCCAATCGGAAAATGCCTTCCCGCAACGAGCCGACCCAGAAGACGCCCGGCTCGTGGACATCCTCGACGGCTGACGTAGCTCCGCCGGGCACATTGAACAGGTTGGTCAGCGTACCGGCCTGCAAATCGAACCGGAAAACACCCTGCCCCCCTGTGATGATGAATGTGTCGCCCTCGCTCTCCTGTACGATGGAACTGGTCCAGCCAATGTCCCCACCGTTGCCGCTGTGGCTTCCCCAATGCGTCACATGCCCGGATTCCGGGTCGAGCTGCTGGAATCCGCTGAGCGCCGAGGACCAGATACGGCCTTCGGAATCGATGTCCAGGAATACGCTGCGGCTCGGATGCAGTTTGGTACTGTCCACCGCAGACGAGTAATAGTTCCTGGACTTGCCCGTATTCGGATCGAATCGGCCGATGGACCCGTCCTCGTAGCTCATCCACAGGTACCCCTCGCTGTCCTCTTTGATTTCCCAGATATACGTGTCGTGGACCGACGTGGAGTCGAACGGATCGGGCATGAAGCGCTCGACCCGCGTGCCATCGTAGCGGTTCAGACCGATTTCCGTGCCGAACCACATGAATCCTTTGCTGTCCTGGGCAATGGAATACACCGTGGACTGGCTGAGTCCGTCTTCCAGGGTCACATTCTCGAAACGGATGGGCAAATCGGTGGCCCCGGACGAGAAGGCTACTTCGTCGTTGGCTATCTGACGGGCCTCGGCCGGGATGGCGGTGACCAGAAGGAGAGCCAGGACGGTTAAACGCGAACGCATGGGGGTAGTGGGGTGGGTGGGGGTCATGGCAAGGTAAGGGTGAACACGGCGCCGCCGCCGGGTGCGTTGATGGCGGTCATGGTGCCACCGTGGCCCTTCGTCACGATGTCGTGACTCAGGCTGAGTCCGAGGCCGGTGCCTTCGCCGGTCGGCTTCGTCGTGAAGAAGGGCTCGAAGATCTTTTCGCGGACATCGGGCGGGATGCCGGGGCCGGAGTCGGCGACCGAGACGACGACGGCCCCGCTCTTCGTCCGCTCCGTGGTGACGCGCACGACGGGTTTTGGCGCCGCGCCGTCCATCCCCACCGCGTAGAAGGCGTTATTGAGCAGGTTGAGCACCACCCGCCCAAGATCCTGGGGCTGAACGGTGAACGTTCCGGCCTGCGGATCCAGGTCCCGGACGACGTCGCATTCGAACATGTGGTCCTTGGCGCGCATGCCGTGCCACGCGAGGTCAATGTATTCAGCCACGAAGGCGTTCACGTCGACGGCCGTGCGCTCGGCCGTGCCGCCCCGGGCGTGCTGCATCATGCTGCGCACAATGGCGTCGGCGCGGCCGCCGTGCTTGGCAATCTGCTCGGCGTTTGAGCGAAGATCGGCCATGATGGCCCTTGCCTCGTCCGCGCCCTCCGGGCCGGCGTCCAGGGCTTCGGCCAGTTCGTCGACCAATTCCCGGCTGACATCCGCAAAGTTGTTCACGAAGTTCAGCGGATTCTTGATTTCGTGGGCAATGCCGGCGGTCAGCGAGCCGAGCGAGGCCAGTTTTTCCGACTGGATGAGCTGCTCCTGGGTGGCCCGCAATTGCTTGAGGTCGGACTCGGCCTGCTGCAGGTCCTCGAACCGTCGGTAGGCGAAGTCAAAGGCCTTGGCAAACCGCAGCAGCACCGCTTTCGCTTCCTCGCTCGGATCGGTCTCGCCGAACAGCAGGAAGCCGATTTCCCCGTGGGTGGTTCGGGCCTGGACAAAGGTGAAGCCGCCGCTGTGCCGGACGTCCTCCTCCGTGACCGCCTCGGGGTCGATCCTCTGGAAATCCCCGTCCTCGATCATGTGGCGCAGGTACTGGACCGCGGCCTCGGGATCGAACTTGAAGACTCCCAGGGGCTCCTGGCCCCGCTCCCATTCCATGAGCGCAGGTACGGCCGAAAAATCCCGCGGCAGGTCCATGATGAACTCGATTTTCTTGCCGCCGACACCGGTCAGGGCCTTTTCATAGCCTTTTTCCGTCCATTTGGCGTGCCAGAACATTTCGCACGGGAAGCCGAGCCCATGGTATTCCTCGTACATGGTCAGCACCACGTCCAGCAGTTCTTCAGCGGACTGCATGGCGACGGCCCGGGAACGCACTCGTTCCAGGGCATTGTCCACTTTCAGCGCGGACAGGGCGGCCTCGAGGGCCGTGTTGGCTTCCTCCACGGCTTCCCGCTTGGCCTCCAGTTCGGCGACCGATTCGTCGAGGAAGATGGCCGTCGTGCGTTTGATTTTCTCGAGCCGCTGGAGTCGGAACTCCAGCATTTCGATTTCATCGCGCAGCGCACGGATGGTCTGTTCAGGGTCCTCGCGTTCGCTCATTTCTCCTTCAGCACGACACAAACGGATGTGATATTGTTGAGCTCATTCCGTCCACCTTGCACACGCGAAATCTCTCCCAGGGAGAAGAACCCGGCCATCGGCGCGTTCCACATCTCCCTGACGGTGTTGATTTCGCGCTTCAGGAGGGGGCCCATCGACAGACGCCTTCCGGCACAAGAGAAGTACACGATGGCATCCGCCTCAGGAGCCCGGTCCTCTTTCATGGATCGACACCCGTCGATAACAGCATCGACGACATCGTCTTCCGGAGGCAACGAGAACCTGATTTTTGAACCCTGTGGAACCCGTCCGTTGCACATCACCGAGCTGGATTCGAGATCATACACCAGCGACGGACGCATGACGGCCGCCCCTTCATTGCGAATGAGCTGGGGCGGGAGCGACATGGCGAACTCATCGATCCAGACTTCAGAGGTCAGTTCCTCGCGAGAGCATACTCCGGAGTACTTGAGCATCAAGTCCAGTGCCGGTTCACCGTCGATTTCATGTACCCACATGCCATCACTCTTGGTGACGGTCTTCACGGGCCCAACGGGTTTCCATCCGCACGTGGCCACGCCGTTGACGGCAATCCTGTCTCCGTCAATGACCAACATGACCAGGCCGCGATCCATATCGACGTCGGTCGTAAACACAGCCGTCTCCGTCGTATCCGAACTCATGGCTGCCATGGCACCGAATATATGGGCCTCCGGGCCCATGACGGACTCGACTCCGGCAATCACATCTTCGGCGATGGTTTGCATGTGGCTCGTACCCACCATGAAGACGGGATTGTCCACCCATTCCGCGGCTTTCCGGGCCATTTTGGCCGCGGTTTCCGCTTCCGATTCCGGCGTCAGCGATTCATGAATGACTCGGAAAGTCTCCGGAGCCATGTCGGACAGCAGCACAGCGACCGAGTCCTGCTGGAATCCGCCGTCGACGAATTCTCCGTACGTCGTGGCGCCGAATACCTGGATGTCGTGTGACGCGAAAAGTCGTCGAAGAAGACTGCGGTCCCAGTTGTTCGCCACGAATACAAATGCAAGGGTCGGCGCGAAACCATCGGAGAGCGCACCTTTCAATGCCGATTTGGCGGATTCCAATGAGTCTGCCTGGAACGATTTTGCCTTCATCCTTCGACCTCCTTGAGCAACACGCAACAGGACGTGAGTGCATTGTATTCCAGTTTTCCACCCGTGACACGCGCCATTTCACCGCTGGACAGCAGGCCCACCATCGGGACGCCGAACAGTTTGCCGGCTTCCCGGATTTCGCGGTTCATGGCGGGTCCGAGCGAGTTGTATCGTCCCCAGCAGGAGAAGTACACCACCGCATCCACATCCCCGGTGTCGTCCTTTATCCGCTTGAAGTCCTCAAGCACGGTATCGATGACCTCGCCGTCCGGCTCGATGGAGAAGCGCACCTTGGCACCTTCTTCCATGGTTCCGGGGCACATGATGGCCCGTGTTTCCTTGTCATACAGGAGCGCAGGCCGCATGATGGGATCCCCGTGCGGCCTCTGCAGCTGCAGAGGCAACGTGTTGACTTCCAATTCCCAGTTCACCGGATCGTCCAGGTCCAGGTCTTCCTGGCCGATGTATTTCAGCAGGGCATCCAGGGCCGGGACCCCGTCGATTTCATACACCCACTGGCCCTCGCTGCGGGTTATCGTGCGCGGCGCCCCAACCGCCTTCCAGCCGCACGCGGCCCGGCTGGTCATCTGGATACGATCCCCGTCAATGACGAGGGTCAGGATCCCCCGGGAGCTTTCGGCATCGGCCGTGTACACGTACGAGGGGTCATTGACGGATGGCATGCCGGCTCCGGCACCGGCCAGTTCGGCGTCGTCGCCCAGCACGTCCTCGAAGGTCTCCAGAATGGCTTCTCCGCGTGTTCTCAGATCTGAAATCAACGCCATGATGACGGGATTGCGGTAGCGTGCCAGCGCCTCCGTGGCTACGGACCGGGTAACGTCCTCCTCGTCACCCCCTTCCAGGGGTTCCAGACGCAGGTAGAAGCACTCCTGCGGCACATCGAGCAGGAGGATGGCAATGGACCCGGTCTCAATGCCATGGCGGGTGAATTCACCCCAGGAACTGGCTCCGAACACGGCGACACCGTGATCCTGTAAATACCGTCCGATGGTACGGATTTCGTCGGGCAACGAAGAGAACACGATGGCGAGGGTCGGTCGGAAATCGTCCCCGACGTTCGCCTCTAACCAGGATTTGAATCCTTCGACGTCTTTTGCCTGGAAATCTTTGGCCTTCATGGAGTAACCGGAAGCGCGATGGTGAAAAGGGCTCCGCCGGAGGCGCTGGTCCCTACGGTCATGGACCCACCATGACCTTTCGTCACAATATCGTAACTGAGACTGAGACCGAGACCGGTGCCTTCGCCCGTTGGCTTCGTCGTAAAGAACGGCTCGAAGATTTTCTGCCGGATGTCTTCCGGGATGCCGGGGCCATTGTCGGCGACGGTAATCACAATCCGGTCATCCTCGCGCGACGTCGCGACGCGTACCCGGGCATCCGGGGCGCCGCCCTCCATCTGCGTGGCGTAGAAGGCATTGTTCAGCAGGTTGAGCAGCACGCGGCCCATGTCCTGCGTCTGCAGCACGGCCGAGCCGGCATCGGGGCTCAGCGCGCGCTCCACCTCGCAGTCGAACGTGTGGTCCTTGGCGCGCATGCCATGCCAGGCCAGGTCGATGTATTCCGCCACGAAGGCGTTCACGTCGACGGTTTCCCGCTCGGCCGTCCCGCCCCGGGCGTGCTGCATCATGGCCTGCACAATGCTGTCGGCGCGCTTGCCGTGCTTGGCGATTTGCTCGGCGTTGGCCTTCAGTTCACCGACAATGCTCTGTGCTTCGGCCGCGTTGCCGCTGGCAATGGCTTCCGACAGTTCGTCGGCCAGTTCGCCTCCCACCTCCGCAAAGTTGTTGACGAAGTTAAGCGGATTCTTGATTTCGTGGGCGATGCCGGCCGTCAAGGAGCCCAAAGAGGCCAGTTTTTCCTGCTCGATGAGCTGCGCCTGGGAGGCCTTCAGCTCTGCAGTTCTGGCCTCCACCTGCCGCTCGAGTTGCTCCTTCTGTCCCTCGATTAGCTGCTGCTTTTCCTGGATGAGTCGGTTGTTTTCTTCCAACCGAGACCTGGACTGCTGAATGGATATTGAGAACCGTACCGCAAAGTAGTAGATGACGGCGGAGGGAAAGGATATGAAGACAGCCAGGAAGAGGAGATCATTCCAAAACGTAAACTCCAGAATTCGTAGCAGGCCTAGAACGGCTGCTGAAATGGAAATTACGAATCCCGCGCACAGCACCCATGCCCCTTGTTTCCGCTGAAACGCTGCCCGAACCAGCAGGACTATAGCAAGGAGGAGCACCAACAGCACCAAAACAAGAGTCGGGACTGAAGTCCACGTACCAGTGAAGATGTTGTTGACCAGTACCAGGATGCCCGATACGACGGCCATCCGGTGGAACGCGTTCTTCCAGCGCACGGCATAAGCTTCGATAATGGCTACGGCCATCGCGATGAAACTGCCTACGAACATTGGACCCAGCAACGTGGCCGAAACAAGGGTTCCAATGAATCCCACGCTTTCCTTGGACAAGAATGTGAAGACAACGAGCAGGCTTCCAAGGAGCAAAGGTTGAAGGCTGAGGAAGAACAGTTCCCTGCCTGCTGAACTGCGCACCTGGATGACGAGTCCAAAAACGCCAATGGCGAGCAATGCAGCGCCGAGGAGGCTGATGCTCCAATGCAATGGGGCGTGACCGGCGTTTTTTCTGGCAACCCAACTCGCCTCCGACCGAAGGCCTGCGGTAAAACCCGGTGCAATCACTCCTTGTACGATAGACTGCTTGTACAACACACGTAACCAGTCGGCCACGGCATGATTGGAGTATCGCACTGCCAACACATGCGTCCCTGGCAGCATCTCGATGGGAATGGCTTGATCGCGATTGTCACGCCACACCTCTTCGGAGCGATTTGCTCCCCACGTCCCCTGGGAGGACACCAAGTTGCCGTCCAGATAGAATTCTGCTGCTCCACTCACGTACGCTTCAAGGACCCACTCCGTCGTTTGTAAAGAATCGACCACGAACGTCGTTCTGAACCACCCCATTCCAGGCCACTCGTCGTACAGGGGATCACGAGTAGAAATCTGCGACTGAGTTAGTTCGGTCCACGAGGTATCGTCATAATCGGGGCTCGACCAGGCAAGGGAATCGCCCATTCGAACCTTCCATGTGAATTGATACAGTCCCAAAGCCCCTGACGAGTCAAAGCCCTCTTGAGATACGCGATTCTGTTGCGCATGAACCGGAATCGTCAGCGTTGCCGACAGGGCGATAATCGTCAACAACACTCCGGATATGTGACGTGGCAATCTCATGCTGGTATCGTGATGGTGAACAGTGCACCGCGGTGAACGCTCTCGCCGACGGTCATGGTGCCACCATGGCCTTTGGTCACGATGTCGTAGCTAAGGCTCAGACCCAAACCAGTGCCTTCACCCGTGGCCTTGGTCGTGAAGAAGGGCTCGAAGATTTTCTGGCGGATGTCCTCGGGGATGCCCGGGCCGTTGTCGGAGACGGTGATGGTCAGGCCGTTTTCGGTTCGCCGGGAGGCCACCTTGACCAATCCGTCGTCCTGCTCTTTGACAGCATCGAAAGCATTGTTTAGCAGGTTCAAGACGACACGGCCCAATTCCTGAGGCATGACCTTCAGTTCGCCCGCCTCCGGGTCAAAGTCACGCTCAACATCGGCGCTGAAGCCGTGGTCGCGCGCGCGGCGGCCATGCCACGCGAGGTTTGCGTACTCCTCGAGGAAGTCATTGACCGCAACGGTCTCCATGTCCGATGCCCCGCCGCGCGCGTGCTGCATCATGGAGCGGACGATGGAGTCTGCGCGCTTGCCGTGCTTGGCAATTTGCTCTGCATTGTCGCGGAGATCCTCAAGGATCATGGCCGCCTCTTCTGAATTGCCACTGGCCACAGCCTCGGCCAGCTCTTCCATGAGCTCTGTGCTCACCTCGGCAAAGTTGTTGACAAAGTTGAGCGGATTCTTGATTTCATGGGCAATACCCGCCGTGAGCGAACCGAGTGATGCCAGCTTCTCCTGCTCGACCAACTGCTTCTGGGTGGCCTGAAGGTCAGTCAGAGCTTTTTCGGTTCGGGCCTTTTCCGCCAAAAGAGCCTGATAGTCCTCTTGGGCCTTCGTCAGATCGTGATAGCGCTGGTAAGCCAGGCCGAATACGCGCGCAAAGCGCTCATGCAGCTGAATTTCGTCCGCCATGATCTCGTGACGCGTAAACGTGTACAGCCATCCGTCCTGAAACGGGAATGTGGCAAAACACTCCATGGCCTCTTGGCCACGCTGCATCCGCTCTTTCCAGTCCGGCAGCGGCATCGTGTCAAACACGGCGTGGTAGTAGTCGAGCAGCTCTTTGCCTTCCAGGACAGATATCTGGTGGGGTTCCTGCTCTCGCCAGCCATCGTAGGCCCGGCGAATCACAGGATGGACATTGACAGACTCACCGCCCAGCACCAGCATGGTCGAACCTGACTCATCCTTGGTGGCAGCATGGAACTCATAGCGCTCTCCCTCACCGGCTATCGAAACACCAGAGCGAAGGGACTCGATTCCGAGTGCTTCCATCTCATCGAATAGACGGGTGGACACGTCGCTGATATCCTCGGGCTTCTGCATGGCCATGGCCTGGGCGCGCACACGCTCGAGCGCCGCCTCAATCTGCGATTCGCGCGCCTGGGCTTCGGCTTCCTCCAAGTCGATGAATCGACGAAAGGCCAGGTCGAAGACAGCTGCAAAACGAAGCAATGTGTCGGTTGCTTCCTCGCTTGGGTCTGTCTCGCCCCAAAGATTGTAGCCCAACTCACCATGGGTGGTGCGGGCCTGGATGAAGGTCCATCCGCCCTTTTCCCGAAGCAACTCCTCCGTCAGTACACCGGGTACTATCTCGAGGAATTTGCCCTTTTCAATCATGTGGTTCAGATACTCGATCGAGGCCTCGGTGCCGAACTTGAAGATGCCCAGCTTCTCCGTGCTGCGCTCCCACGCCGCGAGTTCTGGAATCATGGAAAAGTCCCGAGGCAGTTCCATGATGGCCGTCACCTGTGATCCGTCCATGTCGGTGACGGCTTTCTCGTAATGCGTCTCCAGGTAGCGGGAGTTCCAGAAGGCGCCGCAGGGAAAGCCGAGCCCCGAAAACTCCTTGTGGATGTGCTGCATCACCTTGAGCAGCTCATCCGAACTACGCATGGCTGTGGCTACGGCACGGACCCGCTCCAGAGCAGCCTCAATTTGGGATTCGCGTTGGGCCTGTTCCGCCTCTCGAAGATCCTTGAAACGGCGATAGGCAAGATTCAGCACCTGTGCCGTTCTCCTGAGGAGATCCACCGATTCGGGTTCGGGGGGCTGGTACGTCACCATACCCATGGACCCACCCTGGAAATCAGAGAACGTCCAATAGGCAAGCATCTGACTGAAGTTACCGCCAGCCATTTTCAGGATGGCGTCATGCTGTGCGGGCGCCCTCTCTGACAGCATATGCATGAACTCGGCAGCCCGGATTCCCTCGTTGACAAGCGTATAGTCGGATTGCGATGACTCGTAAAGGGCGATGCACTCCTCAAGAATGGGCACGCCTTTTTTGGGCATCGAAGCGGATCCGATCATCAGCTCTCCACCATCAGGATTCCGCATGGCCCCCCAGGACTCGAATTCATCTTCGTCGAGGTCGTAGAGATGAACCATGCCGACTTCAAGATCTTTTTGACCCAGCGCGGCCATCTGATGCCGCATCTCGGTTACCACATCGGAGAGTTCTGAGGAGGTCCGCATGGCCATGGCCCGGCCGCGGATGCGCTCGAGTGCTGCTTCGATCAAGGCTGCTTGTGCTTGCGCCTCGGCCCGCTCCAGATCCTGATGCCTCCGATACGCGTGGTCGAAAGCCTGAGCCATCCGGGGAAGAATCGAGAGAATTTCCTCGGGGGGCTTGATCTTGAAATCAATGCAGAGTCGTACGGAGTCCGAAGGGCAAACGGCAACCCAGATCTCGGAAATCTGATTCTGGTCAATGGCCTCCTGGTATTCCTCGGTGTAGTCGGGATCATACTTCAGAGCCTCCTTCATCAGAAGCGCTATGGCTTCGGCATCTTCATGGAATACGGTGGACTCCTTCGCTCCCAGGAAGTCATGCACCATGACCTTCGGATCAAGATCGTCTGGATTAAAAATCCAATCGAAGGAATAGTCGGGGGACTCTGGCCCCAGTCGCGCCATCTCCGTTACCCGATGCTTCCCCTCGGGCGTTCGCGTATAGACCGTGCAGGCCATCACATCGGAAAGACCCAGCTGTACGAGCTGCTCCCGAAGGACATCGGCTACATCCACGATCTCGCCCGAGGTCTGCATGCCTGAGGCCCGCGCCCTCACTTTCTCGACGGCCAGGTTTATCTCGGCTTCGCGAGCAATGTGCTGAGCCTTTCGCAGTTCGTCTACGCGGCGTAGGGCCTCATCCAGCACGTCGGCCAAACGACGCTGAATAGACTCCACTTCACTCGGGGGATCATCTCCCCAAGCCATCGCAATCCATCCATCGTGAATTGGAGTCGATGTATACCACAACTCCAGAACCTTGGCCGACTCGACCAACGGCCGTGTTGTCTTCGCATATTGGGGGAAATGGTACTCCAAGCTCTTGATGTTAGCCAGAAGCTCCTCCCGATGGATATGACTCTTTGAAAAGGACTCTGTTTGCTGCAGAGCGCGCTCAACGGTCGGGTGCGGAGGATCCGGACGCTTGGGAAAGAACTGCCCGAACTCTTCCAGCGAGTCAGGCACGTTATCAGCGTCCAGAATGACCCAGAACCTGAGTTGGTCTTCATCGTGATGCTGGGATATGGATAATTCCTGCACAGCCCCTCCCCACAGCCGATCCACCTCCATTTTGAGCTGTTTCATGACCAGCGTCAAGTCGTCGGGCGACTGCATGCCCGTAGCTCGGGCCCGCACCTTTTCGACGGCCAGGTTGATCTCGGCCTCGCGGGCCAGTTGCTGAGCGTGCCGCAGCTCTTCGACTCGCTGCTGCGCTTCTGTCAGGACGGCAGCAATCCGGGGCTGCGCCGAAGCCACTTCTTCCGGCGGTTCCGTAACCCAGCTCAGATACATCCGACCTACCTGTACGGCGCAAACCGTAACCCATCCGTCTTGCATGCCACCATCAAGTGCCGCCTTCAACAGGTCGGCCTCCGGTGGATTGTAGTGCGCCAGTGATCTGTGAATCTGCCACATGGCATCAAGGTCGAAGAACAGATTCGCATATCCTTCCTCTAAAGCCCAGACCCTTTCGACCATGGGATGAAGGGGATCAGGTTTTTTGGGATACAGCAGTCCGAATTGGGCGAAGTCTTCGGGGACCTCTGCTGCATCAAAGATGGACCAGAACCGGAGCGTCTCGCTATCGGCCTCCTGCACCAGTCCTACTTCCACTATGCTCCCACCGTACAGCGAATTTGCCTCAACTTTGATCTGCTTGACGACTTCGATCAAATCCGATGGGTCTTTCATCTCTCCCGTCACGCGGCGGATGCGCTCAAGCGCGGCATCGATTTCCAAATCCCGGTTTGCCTTGGCCAACTCTTGCGTGCGGGCGTCCACTTCCTGCTGGAGCCTACGGGCGCGGGCCTCCAGTTCATCTATCGGAAAGGGAACCCCGTCCATCTGCGCATCCCACGGCACGGAGGCGTGCACTTGTGCAAGAAGCCAGATTTCGCTCTTGAAAACCCACGTGAATGTCATGCGGGCTTCCATACCGCTGCTTTCCGCCGATTCTGGATTGGCAACGGTGAACTCGCTCATGGCCACGGCGTGCGTGACATCGATCACATCCACGTACACGCTGTTGACGGTGTACGAAACACCTTGTGGCAGCTCCTCCCATTCGGTTTCCAGAAATTCTTGAAACTCCCTCTTGGAATAGACTCTCTCGTAGGCGCCCGTTCCAAAACCACAAAAATCATCTGTAATGAGTCCATACAGCTCTTCCAAAGCCCCATCGAAACGGGAGAATTGGAGCAGATGAAAACGTCGCACGCGTTCTTCAATCGTCTCCTTGGTGCGGGCTATATCCTTGTCCGGGAGGGGCATGGGTTCGGGATGGATGAGTTCTCTCCCCAACAATACGACATTTACCCGCTCGACAGCTCAAACGCGCCGCGCCCGGTCCGTTACCAGGTACACCACGGCCGCCAGCAGCGAGCCGCCCATAGCAACCATTCCCCACAGGTTTCCCGGGCCGCCGAGCGCCCAGCCGGCCAGCGGCATGGCCAACCACATGACGCACACCAGCACAAAGAGACCGAGGAGCGGCGGCGATTCCGGGGGGCGGCGCCACGCCACCCAGGCCGCCGCCGCGGCCGTCACAATCCCGAACGCCATCAGTGCCGCCGCGCCCATCCAGGGACCGTACAGCGATACGCCAGACAGCACCCCGGCCAGCGCCGCAATGATCATCCATTCCCGTTCATTCCGTGCGGGTCCCATGGTGTTCCTCCGGGCCAGTGCCCGTCTCTGTTCAGTTTGGCTCTGTTTGCTTTGAAAAGGCGGCGTCGAAGGCCACGTCCGACGGCGGAAAATCCACCGCTCCGACGAATGCACACGCCTCTTCGGCCCCGTGCTCACGGTCCATCCCGATGTCCTCCCACTCCACCGAAAGCGGCCCGACGTATCCAATCCGATTGAGCGCCCGGATGATCTCCTCGAAGTCCACGCTCCCGCGTCCCGGCGAACGGAATTCCCAGTGCCGACGCGCATCCCCGAAATCCGTATGGCCCCCGAACACCCCGGCCTCGGTTCCGTGCGTGGCCCACCAGACATCCTTCACGTGGACATGGAAGATGCGCTCCGCGAATGCCGAAATGAAGCCGACGTAGTCGACGCCCTGGTACGCCAGGTGGCTCGGATCGTAATTGAATCCGAACGCCTTGTGACCTCCAATCGCTTCCACCGCCCGGGCGGCCGATGCGGTGTCGAAGGCAATCTCCGTGGGATGCACCTCGAGCGCGAAGCGAACACCCTCCTCGCGGAAGACGTCCAGGATGGGGGTCCAGCGCGTGGCAAAATCCGCGAAACCGGCGTCGATCATGTCCTGCGATACGGGCGGGAAGGAGTACAGCAGATGCCAGATGGACGATCCGGTGAACCCGTTCACCACATCCACGCCCAGTTTTGCCGCGGCGCGGGCGGTGTCCTTCATTTCGTGGGCGGCCCGCGCCTGGACCCCCGTGGCCTCGCCGTCGCCCCATACGCGGGCCGGCAGTATGGCCTTGTGCCGTTCGTCAATCCGGTCGCACACGGCCTGCCCCACCAGATGGTTGCTGATGGCGTGCACCTCGAGGCCATACTGTGCCAACCGTCGGCGCACGCCCGCACAGTAATCCGTTTCGGACAGCGCCCGCTGGACGTCGAAATGATCGCCCCAACAGGCCAGTTCAAGGCCGTCGTATCCCCAATCGGCGGCTTTGCGCGCGAGAGTATCGAGGGGCAGGTCGGCCCACTGGCCGGTGAACAGGGTTATCGGTCTGGACATGGATTCAGGTGGGTTTCAGGCTGGATACGTGCCGTTTTCAGAAGATCATCGATTCGACTTTAATATTATATAGTCCATACAGGAGATTCTGAACTGGACCAGAGCATGAGATCCCCGATGTTGAACTATAGTTTATTAAAGCACGCACTTTATTAACATGTAGTCCTGCTGCCGCGCTTTGCAAGTCGCACAGTCCGCAGGGCCTGCTACATGTATTTAAAGCACTATACATTATTGAATCAGCGTTCGGGAAGGCTATAGCTGGCATTCACCCTCCGGGCGGGGTATAGCGGGCATCCATCCATTGCCGCTCCCGGCTGGAACGGAGCGCGGTTTCAATGAAATGCATGCCACGGGCGCCGTCCTGGACCGTGGGCAGGAGGCCCTGCTCGCGCGTGCGGAAGGCGGTGGCGGCATCCCGGTAGAGGTTCGCGAAGCCCTCGATGAAGCCTTCTGGGTGGCCGGGAGGCAGGCGTGACGCATCGGAGGCCTCAGGAGACAGGTATGAGCTGGCCCGGGTCAGGACCTGCGCCGGTCCGTTGCTGGTCAGCAAGTGCAGCTGGTTGGGGTGCTCCTGACGCCAGGTGAGGGCGGCGCGCTCCCCGTAGACCCGGAGCGTCAGGTTGTTTTCCTCACCCACCGAGATCTGCGAGGCATACAGGATGCCGCGCGCGCCGCCGTCATAATGGATGAGGAGCGACGCATCGTCTTCCATGTCCCGACCGATGACCACCGATCCGAGGTCGGCAAACAGTTCGGCCATTTCCAGGCCGGTCACGAAATGGACCAGGTTCTCGCAGTGGGTACCGATGTCGCCGAGCGCCGAGGACGGACCGGCCATGGCCGGGTCCGTGCGCCACACGGCCTGCTTGTTGCCGCTCGCCTCCAGCAGCGTGGACAGCCATCCCTGCGGATATTCGACGACGATCTTGCGGACGCGGCCCAGTTCGCCGGCGCGGACCATGGCCCGGGCCTGCCGGACCATGGGGTATCCGGTGTAGTTGTGCGTGAGCACGAACATGCGGCCGGTGTCGGTGACCAGTCGGCACAGGTCCTCCGCATCGGCCAGCGAGGTCGTCATGGGCTTGTCGCAGATCACGTCGAAGCCGCGCTCGAGTGCACGCCGAGCCATGGGGTAGTGCAGGCCGTTCGGGGTCACTATGGCAACGAAATCCAGCGGGGCCGCGGAAGGGTTTGAGGCTGCGTTTTCTGCGCGCTCGGCCTCGGCGTCCAGGAGCTGTTCCCAGGAATCGTAGACCCGGTCGGGGTCCAGGTACAGCTCGCGTCCCATGGCGGCAGACGCTTCCGGGCGGGACGAAAATGCGCCCGCCACGAGTTCGATTTCCCCGTCCATCCGGGCGGCCATCCGGTGGACGGCGCCAATGAATGCGCCAGGACCACCGCCGAGCATGGCGTAGCGGAGTTTCCTTTTGGCGGAGCCGTTTGGAGCGCTGTCTGACATTTCCAATTTTCCGTGGTTAACAATTCTGTAACATGACCGGCGTGCCCGTTTGGTAATTTACACGTCATGAACCTGCAGGTCCCCACGCGCGAACGCCCGCTCATCCTCATTGTAGACGACGAGGACGATATCCTCGACCTTCTCCAGTATAACCTGCAGAAGGAAGATTATGATACGCTCGCGGCGCGTGACGGCGCCGAGGGTCTGGAGCTGGCGGCCAAGCATGTACCCGACATCATCATCCTCGACATCATGATGCCGCGCATGGATGGTCTGGAAGCGTGTCGCCGCATGCGCGAACACAGTACGCTGCTGACGGTGCCCATCCTCATCCTGACCGCCCGCAGCGAGGCGGCGGACCAGGTGGTCGGCCTGGATTCCGGAGCGGACATCTACCTGGCCAAGCCCATTTCCATCCCCGTCCTGCTGAGCCAGGTGAAGGCCCTCCTGCGCGGCTCGTCCCGCTACGACACCCCACCCGATCTGCTGCGGATCATGGACCTGGAAATCGACCGCGACCGGTACGTGGTGCGCCGGACCGGTACCGATTTCACCATCCGCCTGGCACGCAAGGAGTTCGACCTGCTCTACTTTTTTGCCTCCCGACCGGGCAAGGTGTTTTCCCGACAGGACCTCCTGGATCGAGTCTGGGGACGGGACGTGTACGTGGTGGACCGGACCGTGGATGTCCACGTCCGGAAAATCCGCGAGAAGATCGGGGATCACTACATTGAGACCATCAAGGGGGTAGGGTACCGGTTTGCCGACACCCTGCCTGCGCGATAGCCGGCCCCGATCAACAGCCTCCTGAATCACCACCGCCAGCAGCCAGGCGTCCGCACATGCCCAGAGCACTTCCCATCCGCAATCAGATAGCCACGCGTGTGGCCGCCGGGACGGCAGCCGCCCTGCTCGTGGCGGGCCTGCTGGCGGCTTGGGCAGGCTGGCTGCCCACCTGGTGGTCGGCCGCCCTGTTGGCATTGGCAGCAGGAATTGCCGCCCACGTCGCCGTCCGGCGCGTGATCGGAGACCGCCTGCAGCAGGCGGAATTGGCGTTGCGTCTCATCCGCAAGCACGATTTCGAGCGGATGGGGCAGGCGGAGACATCCGCAGAGCGGGGCGACGAACTGGACGACCTGCTCCGTCAGATCAATCGGACGGGGCACATCCTGCGCAGCGAGTTCGAGGAAATCAGCAACATGGAGAGCTACCGGCGGGAGTTCGTGGGTAACGTGTCGCACGAACTCAAGACGCCCATTTTTTCCATCCGGGGATTCGCCGAGACCCTCATGAACGGGGCCCTGGACGACCCGGCCGTCAACCGGTCGTTCGTCGAGAAGATTGTCCGCAACGCGGACCGGCTCTCCAGTCTGGCCAGTGACCTCTCCGAGATATCCAAGCTGGAAACCGGCGAGCAGGGCATGCATCCGGAGACGTTTGACATGCGCCGCCTGTCGAAGGACGTCATCGATTCCGTCGAGCCCATGGCCGCCGAGCGCTCCATTTCCATCACCATGGACATGCCGGCTGACTTGCCGCCTGTGGTGGCCGACCCGGCCCGTATCCGGCAGGTTCTGGTCAACCTGGTGGACAATGCCGTCAAATACACGAATGACGGAGGAACCATCGTGGTCCGCGCCCGCCGGGAAGACCCGCAGGTCCGTGTGGACGTGGTGGATGACGGCATCGGCATTGCGCCCGAGGACCTGCCGCGCCTCACGGAACGCTTCTTCCGCGTGGACAAATCCCGGTCGCGCTCGGCCGGTGGCACCGGTCTCGGATTGTCCATCGTGAAGCACATCCTGGCGGCACACGACCAGGTCCTGCTCATTGAAAGTCGCGTGGGTGACGGCTCCACGTTCGGGTTCCGGCTTGATGTTGCGTCGGCGGAGGGGTAATCTTCCGCGTTCCGCTCGAATGCGAGCCCACCCATTTCCCCAGACCGTCACTCCCCCTTGTCACCCGAAGGGATCCCGCCATGCGCCAGACGCATCTCCTGACCCGCCCGCAGAAACTGTATGTCATCTGCGCCGGCATCTTCATAACGGCGCTCGTCGTCGCCGAAGCCACCGCAAGCAAGTTCTTCACGGCCTTCCAGCTGCCCTTCACCATCACCATCCTGGGCATGGAGTTTTCGGAGGTCGTGATGACGGCAGGCGTGCTGGCCTTTCCCATCACGTTCATCGTGACCGACCTGCTGAACGAGTATTACGGCAAGCCCGGCATCCGATTCGTGACCTACCTGGGCATGGTCATGATCATCTTCGAGTTCGGCCTGCTCCAGCTGGCCATGGGCGTCCCGACGGCACCCATTTCCCCGGTTCCGGAAGAGGCCTTCAACACGGTTTTCGGGGCCACGGGACGGATTATCATAGGCAGCATTACGGCCTACGTCATCGGTCAGTTGGTGGATATCACCCTGTTCCACTGGATCCGGAAACGCACCCAGGGGCGGCATCTCTGGTTGCGCGCCACGGGGTCCACGCTGGGCTCGCAGTTCATGGATACGTTCATCGTGCTCTCCATTGCCTTCGCCGGGCAACTCGCGCTCGGGGAAATCGTGGCCATCACGCTGTTCAACTATTCCTATAAGTTCATCATTGCCGTCCTGATTACGCCCGTCATTTATGGCGCTCACTGGGTCATGGATTGGTATCTGGGGGACGAGGTAGCCGCAACGCTCATCCAGACGGCCGCCGGGGAGGGGAGCCCGGCAACGCCGGCATGACGTCTGCCGGAGCCCCTGCAAAACGGGATGGATTTATACCTTCCGGGGGCGGATGGGAAAACGTATCTTGCAGTTTCTCCAGAATCCAAAATCCCATGCCCAAGGTGTTGACCCCCAAGGTCCTGGCTGCCACGGCTCACAGAACCTGCCAGCGTGCCCGCCTGTTGTGCGCGGCGGTCCTTTTCGCCACTGTGGCCGTGCCCGCCGCAACCGTGCCCGCAGCGGCACAGACCGTCACGCAGCCCTTCACGTTCTCGATCGTGGGCCACGACCTGCCGGCCGTCCGGAGTGGCGGAGTGGTCTGGGGAGACATGGACGGCGACGGGGATCTGGATGCCGCCCTGGCCGGATTGTCCGAAGGTGAGGCCGTTTCGGCCGTGTACCGGAACGACGGACAGACGTCCACCGGATTCGTGTTCACGCGCGTTGAATTACCGGGCAGTGCCGTGACCTACGCCCGCGTTTCGTGGGGCGACGTGGACGGGGACGGCGACCTGGACCTGCTGCTCATGGGTTCCTCCCAGGCCAGTGCGCCGTACGCACCGGTTTCCGTGCTGTACCGCAATACCGGTGGCACGTTCGAGCCGATTGCCGATGCCGGTCTGCCCGCCCTCCACTCCGGCTCCGTGGACTGGGGTGACCTGGACGGAGACGGCGACCTGGACCTGCTGTTGACCGGGGAGGATGCGTCCGGTGACCCGCAAACCATCCGGGCCATAAACGATGGAACGGGGCGGTTCCAACTGGTGGATGACGGATTGACCCCGATCGCCTATGGGGATGCCGCGCTTGGAGATGCGAACGGTGACGGACGCCTGGATGTGCTGCTGTCCGGCGTATCGGATGCAGGCTTTGTGTCCCGACTCTATCTGGCCGGAGACGACGGATATACGGAAGTCCCGACGGCCCTTCCTTCCCTGGCGTTTTCGTCCGTGGAGTGGGGCGATGTGGACGGCGACGGGGATCTGGATTTCGTCGTGTCGGGGGCGGAGCTCAGCACGGATATCTTCACCGGGAAGTCCGTGCTCTACACCAATACCGGCGGCACGTTCACAGCCGACGCATCGGCCTTCCAGGGCATCCTGGCAGGCGATGTCACCTTCGGCGATTATGACAACGACGGCGATCTGGATGCCCTCGTCTTCGGTGCCGAAACCGTACTCGGTCGCCGCACGGCCCGCATCTACCGGAATGACGCCGGCACCTTTGTCATGACGAGCCTGTTGGTCGGCGCGTTGTTTGCCGACGCCGACTGGGGCGATGTGGACGGCGACGGCGACCTGGACCTGGTCGCGACCGGACTGACCTCCAGCGGGGTCTCCATTTCCAATGTGTACGTGAACCAGCGGCAGGTCATTCCTCCGGTTCCGGCCGCACCGGCCGCGCTGACGGTCGCAAACGAGGCGGACGCCTCGGTCCGGCTGGCCTGGTCCTCCGACGCGACCGCTCCCGTGACGTTCAACGTGCGTGTGGGTACCGCACCCGGCGCGGGCGACATCATGTCAGCCATGGCGCACCCGGAGACGGGGCGCCGCTTGGTGGCACGCCCCGGCAATGTGTCCGCCCTGACGTCTTGGACGCTCCGGGACCTGCCCGAAGGCACCTATTACTGGAGCGTGCAGGCCGTCAACATGGCGTTTGCAGCCTCTGACTTCGCGCCGGAGGGCGTGTTCAATGTGAGCGCGTCCATCGCGACGGACGTCGAGGGCAATCGTCCGGAAGTGCCCCGCGCGTTCGGCGTCACGTCGGTCTATCCCAATCCCTTTGCGGGCCAGACCACGTTCAACCTCGACATGCCACACGTGGGCGACGTGACGCTCCGGGTCTGGTCCGTGCTGGGTGCCCGTGTGGCCCAGCAGCATCTGGGGGTCCTGGCTGCCGGAACGCATCCGGTGGCGTGGCGCCCCGATGGCCTGGCAGCCGGCCTGTACTTCTATGAGGTTTCGGACGGGCAGAACGTATCGACCGGATCATTCACCATCATCTCCCGATAAATGACCCGTTCCCGATTGGCCTGTCTCGCGGTGGGCCTGCTTCTTTCGTCGGCCGCCAACGGTCAGAGCCAGTCCGTCGTGGTCGTGGGGCTCCCCCTCATGGAATACACGTCGGTGTCGGTTGCCGATTTTGACCAGGACGGCCGGAGCGACCTGGTCATGTCCGGTGAACTGCTGAATGGTACCCACGTCACGCGGCTCTATTCGTTCACGGAGCGTCGAGTGGTGCCGCGTCCCAATACGTCGGACCGGATTGAGGCCCATTACGAACAGCGCCCGTTCATTTCCCGACCCGTTTTCCGTGGCGCCTCGGCGTGGCTGGATTTCAACCAGGACGGCTGGATGGACCTGATCGTGTCCGGCCTGTCGGAAACCGAGGTGACCACGAACGAGCGCCGGTTGCTGCCGTTCACGGATATGTACCGGAACCAGTCGGGCTCGGGGCTGACCATCCAGAACGGGATTTCCCTGCCTGGCGTGTATGACGGCCGTGTGGCCACGGGCGACCTGGACAATGATGGTTTCCCCGAAATCGTGCTGTCCGGTCGCACGAACGACGGTCTCGAGTTCGCGGTTTTCCGGAATGTCGAGACGCTGGATGCCCAGGCGAACCCCATCCGCACCGTCGCGCGCAGCACGGACGTGTTCGCCCCCATCCAGGCCACCAGCCTGGACCTGGTGGACGTGGATGGCGATGGCTTCAAGGATATCGTGGCCGCGGGATTCACGGCCGACTCGCAGCCCGTGCTGCATGCCTACCGGAATATCAACGGACAGTCGTTCGTGCCCATGACCCTGGACCTGGATACCGGATACTTCGGCTCGCTCGTCTTCGGTGACCTGGACCGGGACGGTGACGTGGATGTAGTCACACTGGCCGGCACGCCGTCACCGGGACTGCTGCGCGGAGAGACACGACTCTTCATGAACGACGGCGAGGGGACGTTCACGGAGGATTCGGAGCGCCTGTCCCGCTTCCGGCCGGTCCCCGGACTGTTCCTGGGCGGCGGGCAGATGATGGACTTTGACGGCGATTCCGACGTGGACATCCTGCTGAACGGATTCGTCGGGCTGGACAATGACGAACAGCAACGGATGGTCATCCTGGAGCAGATTGACGGGCAGTTGCTGAATATCCTGGACGCCCGTTCCGTGCGCAACGGCAGCGTCCTCATGATGGACTACGACGGCAACGGTCGCATGGACCTCTTCCAGGTGGGCCGGTCGGGCGACCAACTCGTCATGCAGCTCTTCGAATAACGGCGGCCTGTCGACCGGCACAGGTCAGTTCACGAACGTCAACCAGCCGTGCGGATCGTTGCCGCGGTGCAGGATGTCGAAGAAGGCGGTCTGCAGCTTCTCGGTGATCGGACCGCGCTTGCCGGACCCGATGGTGTGGTGGTCAATGGAGCGGATGGGCGTCACTTCCGCCGCCGTACCCGTGAAGAATACCTCGTCGGCAATGTAGAGGGCTTCCCGCGGAATGAGTCCTTCCTTTACCGTCAACCCCATTTCCTCGGCCAGCGTCACGATGCTGCTGCGCGTTATGCCCGGCAGGATGGACAATGCGATCGGCGCCGTGAAAAGCACGCCGTCCTTGACCAGGAACAGGTTCTCGCCCGAGCCTTCAGCCAGGTGACCGTTCACGCTCAGCATGATGCCTTCCGAAAAGCCGTTCAGCACGGCATCCATCTTCACCAGGCTGGCGTTCAGATAGTTGCCGCCGGCCTTGGCCATGGACGGAAACGTGTTGGGCGCCATGCGATTCCAGGAAGCCACGTGCACGTCAACGCCGTTTTCCAGGGCTTCCGGACCCAGGTAGGCGCCCCATTCCCAGACGGCAATGATGGTGTGTACCGGGTTCTTCAGCGGATTCACGCCCATGGGCCCCAGACCACGGAAAGAGAGCGGCCGGATGTAGCATTCCTTCAGGCCGGACCGACGGATGGTTTCCATCGAAGCCTCCTCGAGCTCTTCCCGCGTATAGCCCAGGTCCATGCGGTAGATGCGTCCCGAGTCGATGAGCCGCTGCATGTGCTCCGGATTCCGGAAAACGGCGGAGCCCCTGTCCGTGTTGTAGCATCGGATGCCCTCGAACACGGACGATCCGTAATGGAGCGCGTGCGTCAGGACGTGGACATTGGCGTCTTCGTGTCGGACGAACGAACCGTCCATCCAGATATCAGGCTTCGACATGGCGTGTACAGCTGAAGTGAGTTGCGGAAAAAAACCCAGTCCAAAAGAACCAGTCAGGTTCTCAAAAGGTCCGGGGATTGCGGATGGCGTATCGGGCTATGGTACCGAGAATCCAGATTCCGGCCTTGATCGTTCCCGACACCGTTCCGGTTACCTTCGACTGGCCGATCCGGGACCGGTACGAGACCGGAATCTCCTCCGTGCGCAGCCCGGCCGTGGCCGCCTTGATCTGCATTTCAATGGTCCACCCGTACGTCGTGTCCTGCATGTCCAGCCGTTGGAGGTCGGCATGCCGGACGGCCCGGAACGGTCCCAGGTCGGTCCAGGACGTGCCCCATATCCACCGCATGAGGGTGCACGCCAACCAATTGCCGAAAATGGCCTGGGGCAGCAGAGCGCCTGGCGTGCGCTCCCCCCGGGTGCGTGAGCCGACCACGAAGTCGGCCCGGCCTTCGGTGATGGGAGCTGTCAAACGCGTCAGCTCCTCCGGGTAGTCGCTGTAGTCCCCGTCCAGGAAGACCACGATGTCGGGAGGATCCGCTTCCAGGAGGGCCATGCCGGCCAGACAGGCATGCCCGTAGCCGCGCTTCGGCTCGTGGACGACGGTGGCACCGGCATCCCGGGCCACGTCGGCCGTGCGATCGGTGGACCCGTTGTCGGCAACCACGACCCGGCGGACGCTTCCGGGAATATCGGCCAGGACGCGCGGGAGGGAGGCCTCCTCATTGAGCGCCGGTATGATTACATCAATCGTCGTCAGATCCAACGCCCGTCAGTTCGGGAAACTGTAACCGGCCAGTTCGGCCTGCTGCTCGTTCAGTACCCATTCAACCGTGAACTGGTTGACCGCACCGAAAAATCCGAATCCGTTTTCGACGTTCGAGAAGGTCCCCGGTTGGGACAACACTTCCCGATCGAAGACGCCATCGGGCGGTCTCCACTGGTCGTCGGTCATGGTCAGACGCATGCCGATTCCCAACAGTTGTGGGCGGGCGTCCTCCGACATGCCGAGCTCGTCCGTCACGTCTTCCTTGTCGCCGGCCAATGTGACCACAACCTGCCACTTGTTGCCTTGTATGAGGTTGCCCAGGCGCTGCCCGATGTCCGGATAGACCACGACGGCTTCCAGGAATGGACTGGAGGGCGTGGCCCCCACGAACCGGTACCAGACCTCCACGCGGAAGGGTTTGAAATCGATGTCACTCCACGTAACCTGTTGGGTCGTCGGATTGAACGGTGTGGCATCGTCCACCTGCACATCCGGACGGACGGGCACCGTCGTGGACGCCGTCGTCCGCACACCGTCCGACCGTTCCACGGTCAGATCGTACGTGCGACCCGGAATGGGCCGGAACGCGCCCTTGAACACGTGACCCGTTGAACCATCAGAAAACGCGACCAGCGAATCGGTCCATTCCACCGTGTGTCCGGACTCCCGCTCGGTGGTGAACACGCGCGCATCGAATTCCAGATCGCCACCGGCGGCAAAAGAGGTCCTGAGCGATACGACCCGCAGGAATTGCTCGTCGGATGCCGTATCCAGGTATCCGTATACGCTGTAGAACCGGTCAGCCTCAATGAAGGGGTTGACGGAATCCTCGCATCCTGCAACAATGGTGGCCAACAGGAACAGGGCCACTCCCGAATACAACCGCATTATTTCATTTCAAGTTTGATGCCAAGCGTCGGAATCATGGGCAGCTGATCGACCCGCCGGAGCGTGAAAAGGTCGAGGAAGAACAGGTTCCGGCGGTCATACGCATTGATGAGTCCGGCCTGGACGGTCAGGAAGGTCGTGGGGCCTATCCGGAATTCCCGGTCCGCCGAAAGGTCGACGCGGTGGTAGGTGGGTAGACGCCCCGTGTACGGACGTCCGTACAGCACGCGTTCGTCGCCCGGGTTTTCCCGGACGTTCACCAGGGTATCGAGCAGCACGAAGCGGTCGAACCCGAGGGACTCGTTGAACGGCAGTCCGGATCCGAATTGCCAACGGGCACTCAGATTCACGCCCTTCAGGACCACCATGGCCATGGCGTTCAACTGGTGCGTCCGGTCGTGGGGCGGTGCGTATTCGACATCATCCTCACCGGTCAGCAACTGCAGGGACCGGGACTGGGTCTGGTACCGCACATTCGAGAAACCCCAGCTCAGGCTGCCCTGGAATACGCGGCCATTGCCGATTTCCATCCGGGCGTCAATGCCGTTGGCCGTACCGGAAGCCTCCTCCAGATTGGTCGTGAAGCGCGGAAAGGCCGTCCATTCGGAAACCAGCAAATCCTCCATCTCCTTGTAGAACCCTTCCAGCGAAAGCGCCAACCCGTCTGTCGGCTCGAGCCGGTATCCCAGGATGGCATGCCGGGCGGTCGGGATGACATTCAGCGGCGCGGCAGTCCACGCCGTGAAAATGTCCCCCGCATCGCGGCGGTCGTTGAGGCCCGTTACCTGCTGATGATAGACGCCACCGGCGGCGGAGAACCGGTGCTTGCCGGTATTGAACACCACGCGCAGGCGGGGCTCGAGGAAGGTCTGGCTCTTGCTGGGGAACGACTGCAACCGCACGCCGGGCTGGACGCGAAGGCCGTTGTCAAAAGAAAACTCGGGCTCCACGAAGGCCCCGACCTCGGTCAGGTATTCCCGCTCGAAATCCACATTCTGGAACAGACCGCCCAGGTCGGCCTCCAGCGTCGAGTTGGACAGGAACAGCCCCCAGTTCACGTCGGTGTTGCCCACATAATGCGTCACGTTGGCGGCGAACGAGAACATCTCGACCGCGGTCGACCGGATGGGATTGCCCACCGGCCCGAATTCATTGGTCAACGTGGAATACGAACTGATGACTTCGGCGAACACCGGCAGAGCCGCCGGCAGGAAGATGAGTCGCCCCCCAATGGCTGCATTCTCGTAGACCACCTGGTCCTGGGTAATGCCGTCCGCGTCCTCGTTCAGCGGATTCACGCCCAGCCGACCCGTATCGTCCGTCATGATGCCGGTGATGGACAACTGGGCACTCTGGCCCAGGTTGGCATGGATTTTCCCGAAGATGTCGCCGAACGCGAACGGCAACGGCTCATCGATGATCTTGGCGGCGCCGTTCTCGATGACCGACTCACGGACCGAAATCAGGAACGAGGCCTTGCCCGGGACGAGTGGCCCCTCCAGTCGCGCGGTGCTCACGAACGGGGCCACCGAGACGGCACCCACGTACCGGCGCTTGTTGCCGGTGCGGGCCGAAATATCCATGACGGAGGACAAGCGCCCCCCGTACCGGCTTCCGTAGCCCCCGGCGTAGACGTCGGCCGTATTGATGATGTCGGAAGGAAACGCCGAAAAGAAGCCCACGATGTGGAACGGCTGGTAGATGACCATGCCGTCCAGCAACACCAGGTTCTGGGTGGGTTCACCACCGCGTACGAACAACTGGCCTCCGCGGTCGCCCTGGGACACAATGCCCGGCAGCGCCGTCAGGTAGTTCACGAGGTCGGCCGAGATGTCCGGCGCCGGAACGAGGGAAATGTCCGCGGGACGGACGGTCTGGAGTCCGGCCGTGATGTTGGCCGCTCCCGCTGTTTCCCGCTGGACCTCGACCACCACTTCGCCAAGTTCGGTCCGGGATTCGGCCAGGCTGTAGTTCCGGGTTTCAATCTGTCCTCCGGCGAGCGTGATGGACTCCTCGATGGCATCGAATCCGATGTAGGTGATACGGAGGATGTACGTCCCTGGCTCCAGGCGCGAGACTGCATAGAACCCGTCGGTGTCTGTAGCCGAGCCGAACAGGTTGCCGTCCGATGCGGTCAGCGTGACATTCACGCCCGGTACCGGTTGGCCATCGGCCGCGTCGGTGACGAATCCTCGGATGGTGGCGGTCTGGGCCGATACCTGGCCGGCGAACAGCCAGGCCATGCAGATCACGGACAGCAGGTGTCCAATGACGTTCGGGCGTCGTATCACAAGGGTTGGGGGAAAATCCGGAAAGACAGGAAACTGAATGTTACGGATAACGAGCGTGGCAGGAAAGGCCGAAGTGGTGCAGAATTCAATGCACTACGGCTCCACGACGAACCCCGCGAGGTCGGCAAGGGCCGGCGCGGGCAACCACATGAGGGTGACCCGACTCACGGATCCGAAAAAGCCGTGCCCGTCCTGGATGTTGCCCTCCGCGGAACCGGACCACTCGGCGCTCAGGATGGTGGACTGAACGGAAATGCCCGAAAGCGACAATTTACCCGCTGGCGTGTCGACGCCGAGCAGGTTCAACACCCACTGGCGGTCCGAATTCAGGAAGACCGTGAAACGCCACCCGGCCTGCACGGCAGTCCCTGTTTTGCCGTAGTTGATTTCCACGTCCTGGACCTCCTGCGAGCCCGGGGGCCGGACGCGGTACACCATGGACATCTGCTCGGGCTGGACCTGGACGCCCGGCAGCGTCAGGGGCAGCGAAACCCCTGTCGGCTGGATGTCAGCCGACCCGACGATGACCGGGGGCACGTCCGGGACGGTCGTACGCGCGGTCAGCACCGGTGCATCCGGACGCGACGGATCGGATACCTCCAGGCGGTAGGTGCCCAGCACGGGTCTGAATTCCGCCTCGAACAGCGTACCGGTCAGGCCGTCGGGTTGCCCATCGGCCACCCGCCATTCGACCACCTCGCCCGTGGGCTCGTGGATGGTCCGGACGCGGGCCGACGACGCACTGGATGCGTCCGAAAGAATAGTGGGACGCAGCCGCTCTACGCGCAACTGCTGCGTGTCTTCCAGCATCGTCAGGAACCCGTGCACGGCGAACAGGCTGCCGGACTGGTCCGACAGCGGGTCGACTTCGTTGGCGCAGCCGGCCAGCAGGAGGCCGCACACCAGCGCTGCCATAACTCCGGCGCGGAGGCCGGCCAGTGTCCGGATTGCAGAGCCCATATGGGTATTCGGTGAGCTCATTTGAGGTCCACCCGCAGTCCGAACGACGGGATGATGGGAAGTTGATCCACGCGGTCGCCCGAGAAAATGTTGTATTCGAAGATATTCGCCCGGTCGTAGGCGTTGATGACCCCGCCCTGGAGCGTCACATCCCCGAATGCCTGCCGGAAACGGTACTCCACGCTGAGGTCCAGGCGGTGGTACGTCGGCAACCGGGCAGCGAAACTCTCCGCACGAGACACGAACGTGGTGCCGTTGCCCGTCAGGTGCTCGTCCGAGGCCGGATTCGTGACCGTCACGCTGTCGTAGTAGCCGTTGACTTTCGTGAAGGGGAGACCCGATCCGAATTGCCAACGTCCGGACACGGCGGCGGCCCCGACCTGCCACTTGATCATGGCGTTGGCCTGATGCCGGCGATCGTGGGGAGGCCGGAACCGGGCCTCCTCCAGGAAGCCTATACCCCCGCCGGCAAAAAAGAAGGATTGGGACCGTTGGCGCGGACGGTGGTACGCTACCCCGGCAAGGCTGTACCCCACGCTGGCAGCCACGCGGCGCGTCTGTACGTCCACCGTCACATCCAGGCCCTCGGCGCGCCCCTCCACGCTGGAGAATACCGCTACCTCATCCACCTGCCGGGTGAACACGGGAAAGGCAATATGCTCCAGGTCCTTGCGGTACGCTTCCACGGACAATTCCAGCCAGCGTGTGAGCACGCCTTTCCAGCCCACTATGAGATGCGTGGCCTGGGGTACGGGCAGATTGCGCGGGGAGGCGGCCCAGGTCGTGAACACATCCGATACGTCCTGCTCGTTGGTCAGCCCCACGATCTGCTGGTGGTAGACCCCCCAGGCGGCGCTGAATCGGTGGCGTGACACAGGCAACCACGTCATGCGCAGCCGCGGCGCCCAGGTCATGTCCCGCCCGCGGGAAAAGGCTTCCACGCGGAGGCCGGGTTCAATCCGGAACGTCCTGTTGACACCGATCCGGGCCTGCATGTATCCCCCGCCACTCGTCATGGCACCGGTCACGGCGCGCTGGGCGGTACCCACGTCGAACTCGAACTTGTGGGTGTTGCCGAACATGCCGAAGTGGAGGTGACTTTCGCCCAGGAGGTACGAAAAGTTGATCTTCAATGCGTAGTCGTCAATGTCTGACGTGCGCAACTCGGTGGGCGTCAACCGGTAGCGGCTCCGGATGCGCGAGTAGTACGTGGACAGCTCGGTCGTCACCGCCGATTCGGGCGGCATGTAGAAGTACCGCGCCCCGTAGGCATCGTTCTTCCAGGTGGACCGGCGTGTCGTGGCGCTCCCGGTGCTCTCCAGGTTGCCGGAGTCATACGTCTGCAGGCCCGTGAAGGAGAAGGTGGACGTGGGTGTCAGGAAGGCATGCAATTTCGCGAACCGGTCGCCGAAGCGGAACGGCATTTCCTGACCCAGCAACGTGGGCGCCACGCGATCAATGATGGATTCGCGGGCGGAAAGCACCAGGGAAACCCTGTCTTTCGACACCGGGGTCTCAATCCGGATTCCGCTCAGGAACGGGGCCATGGAGGCCGAGACCCGCGTCCGGGACTTGTCGCCGTTGCCGGTGGCAATGTCGATGACGGATGAGATCCGTCCGCCGAACTGGGCCGGGAAGCCCCCGGCATAGACGTCCACCCAGGCAATGTTGTCGGCCGGGAAGGCGCTGTAGAAGCCGACAATATGGAATGGCTGAAAGATCGGGATACCATCCACCAGGACCAGGTTCTGGGTGGGCGTGCCCCCCCGGACGAAGAGTTGGCCGCCCCGGTCGCCCGTGGTCACGACACCCGGCCGGGTCTGGAGGTATCCGGCCAGATCATAGGTCACGTCCGGCATGGGTACCGAGGCCAGGTCCCGGGGGCGGATGCTGGTCACCCCGGCATCGTAACCACCACCCCGTCCGGCGACGGATTCAACCACCAGCTCCTGCAATTCCGTGGATGAAGGAGACAAAGCAAGATCAACGGACAGGCCCGCGCCCGTCACCACGACCGTCTGTTCCACCGGCCGATAGCCCACGAACGACGCCCGCAGGCGATATGCACCCGGGCCGGACACGTGCAGGACATAGTGGCCATCCCGGTCCGCAATGGTGCCTGCCACCCGATCCGCGCCGGAAAAGACCTGGACGGTCGCACCCGGAAGCGTAGTGCCGGTGGAGGCATCCCGGATGATGCCGTCAATCGGCAGCGTCTGGGCTGCGACGGGTGTGGTGAGCACCAGGAGCAGGAACACCATGGGCCAGCCGGCCGAAACATTTGGGCATCCCCGTTGCGTTGAAGTGTCCATGCGCATCACCAAATCCAATATCCGGTACGTCCTGCTCGCCTTCCTGGCGGTGTTTTTCGTATTCGTGGTGGCCGATACGCTGGGCATATTCAATCCCGAACCGTGGTATGAAGTGCCACACGGCAACCATACACACTACTTGCCGAAGGATTGCGACCCGCCCCTGTCCACCTCACAGGCCCCCACCACGCGTCCGGGACCCGGTGAAACCGTCGATTGTACCGGGGCCATCGTACCCATCCTCCCCTGATGCCGCACCGGCCGACAGCCGTCCGATGGCTTCGGCATCCAGCCGCATCTTGAGCCAATCGTCGAGGGGTTCGGCCCCCAGTTGTCTGTAGAATGCGATGGCGGGCTCGTTCCAGTCCAGTACGCTCCATTCCAGGCGTTGGCACCCACGCTCGGCGGCCAGGCGCACCAGGGCCGTGAGCAAGGCATACCCTATGCCCCGTCCGCGGGACGACTCCTCCACATACAGGTCTTCCAGGTACATCCCGAAATTGGTCAGGAAGGTGGAGTAGCTGTGGAAGAAGAGGGCGAACCCGACCGTCCGTTCATCCACTACGGCCACCAGGGCTTCAACCCGGGGTCGGGCATCGGCGGCCAGCTGGGCGCGGAGGCGCGCCTCATCCGGCCGGGATTCGTGGGCCAGACGTTCGTATGCGGCCAATTCGTTGATGAGACGAACCAGCTCCGGGGCGTCGTCGGGCGTCGCGGGACGGATGTACATGGCAATGGGGGCAGGATTACCGGAAAACGGTCAAAAGCCCGAATGCACCGGAAGTTCTAACAACATAGACCCCGGCGGGCAGATGCGTAACCTCAATCCGGTTGCGGCCGGCGGCGAGCGGGCCGGACCAGACGGTCCGGCCGGTCATGTCCATTACGCGGGCGTTCCCGGGCGCGTCCACCCGGACGGTCACGCCGTCCCGCGCGGGATTCGGGTACACGTCGAGCTGCGCCCCCTGCTGCCCATCGCGCGCATGCTCAACGCCCGTTCCGGTTTCGGCCGGTTCCCACAACGCCCATCCTTCGGGGTCCAGGAGCACCGTCTGGATGGACGTCGGAAGCGTGCCGGCAGGAAGCGGAATCCGGAACGTCTGTTCGCCGGCATCCAGGACGAAATCGGCCACGATGACGGTATCGGCCAGTACCACGTGGAGGGGGACCGGCATCTCGAACGCCGGGATGTTCGACGAGTCGAACTGCTCCTGCCGGAGAACCACGTCCACGGCATCCGCAGCGGGCGTCCACGTCATCCGGATGACCGGGTGTCCGGTCCCGGACCGGACCCATTGGTCAAGGAACCGCTGGAAGTCCTGGCCCGACACCGCCTCCAGCACGTCCTGGAATCGCTGCGTATCCGTCAGTCCATGCCAGGCGCCGCCCGGCTCATCGGCGCCCGCATAGGCATGCAACACCGCTCGGTACACGGAATCGCCGACCATCCGGCGGATCATCCGGAGCACCATCCAGCCCTTCGTATAGACCCGCGTGGCATCGAACATGTCGGCCACATCGGTGGTGTCGGTGAGCACGAGGGTACCCCGGGCCCGCAGCGCCCGGTCCCGGTACAGGTCGAACAGGAAGGCGTGCATTCCCTGGAAACGGTCCGGGTCCGATTCCATATGGAGGAACTCGGCCTGCGTGGCGAAGCCTTCGTTCAACCACAGGTCCTCCCAGGAAGCCAGTCCCACGCTGTTGCCGAACCACTGGTGGGCCAACTCGTGGCTGACCAGGTTCAGACCGATGTTGCCCATGGAGCTCATGGTCTGATGCTCCATGCCGCCCCGGAAGGTGACCTGCGCGTGCCCGTACTTCTCGTTGGCGAACGGATACGGGCCGTACCAGTCCTCGAACAGCGGCATCATGTCGATGACTTCGCGCCAACCGCTGAAATCGTCAATCCCCGCAAAGGCATTACCCCCCGCAAACACATAATGCAGGATGGGCAGTTCCAGCGGGCCCCACGTCGCGGCCAGGGCCGGGGGACGGATATACGCCTGCTCGTACACGTCGTACGTACCGGCCGCCAATGAAATCAGGTACGACGCGATGGGATAGTGGTGCTCCCACGTCCATGTGGTCGTCCCGTCGGGGTGAGCCTCGCTGGAATCCAACAGGCCGTTGGACCCGACGCGGATGGGATCCGGTACCCGGACGGATACCCGGACCGAATCGGCCTTGTCGGACGGATGGTCGTGGTTGGGCCACCAATCACTGGCTCCGTAGGGCTCGCTCAGCGTCCAGATGTAGGCCCCGGAGGACACCGTCCCGGTTTGCCAGGACCCGAAACCCGATGAAGCCGGGGTCCCGTCGTACGCCACCGTGAACCGGAAGCGGTCTCCCGACGTGAGCGGGTAGTCCACGTACAGATGGCCGTCCGCATGCGTGTATCCAAGGACGGCGCCCGAGGCATCCCGGACCGCCCGCACCTGCAATACCGATGACAACTCCAGCGTGACGGCCTGAAGGTCCGTCCGGGCCCATCCGTCCACCGTGACCTCGCCCCGCAGTTCGGGGGAGCCCCCGGGGTCCACCTCAAGCGCCAGGTCGTACCAGGTCACATCAAGGTGCTGTCCGGTCGCGCTCCCCGCTGGAAGCGCCAGCATTGCAAGAGCCGCCATCCACAGGCGCAGCGTCGGGATCAGGACGGTCTTCATGGGAATCGGGGGATAACAACCGGGAATATACCGTTTCCCCCGTTCGAAGCATGTCCCGCACGTACGGTTTGCAGTATCCGCACCCGGTACCGAACCGGACATGCTTCGCCAGCGCACACACGGTCCGGCAATCGTGCCGGACGGCAACGTCCTTCAGGGCGGCGAAGGTAACGCGGTCGCAGACGCATCGATCAATCCGCATGTCAGCGCAGCACCAGGGCGGTCGGTGCAGGACCCACCGTCCATCGTTCGCGAATACTTCCGTCCCGGCCGAGGACATGGACCTGGCCACTCACCGTGTAATCCGGGAACGGACCGCTTCCGGACCGTGCCAGACGTCCCACGTAGAGCGCGTCCTGGTCCGCATTGTACGCCACACCCGCTATGCCCGTCACCGCAGGATCATCCTCCGGAACGACGCGCGCGCCGAGGGAACGCGTGGCCAGGTCCACCACCTGGATGGATCCGTCCGAAAGCGTGACGAACAGCTCGGAGGTCCGCTCCGACACATGGATGGCCCGCGACCCGTTGGCATTGCCGGCCTGGACATCCAGGTCCAGCACCTGGACGACCGTGGCGGAACCGGCGCCGGACTCCAGAAAAACCACCGTGCCCGGTGTCTGCGCAAGGACGGCCGAGAAGTCGTCGTTGTACACGGTTTTCCCGGTGCAGACCACAATGAGCTCCGTCGACGTGGCGCTGCGCCGTCCGAGGTCGCGTGGGCCGTCGCACGGCAGGGCCACATCCGTCACCTGCCGGTCCGTCAGGCGGATCCGGGACAGCGAGGAGCCTGCGCCCAACGATCCGTTGTTGGCCACGAACAACACGTCACCCACGATGAGCATACCCTCGGGGGCCTCGCCGACCGGTATGGCCGGTCCCCTGGCGCCGGTCGCCCGGTCCACGGGGACCACCGTGCCCGGCGCGCCGAACACGAAGTTGGACACCCAGGCGGTATCGGCCGTGAAGGCCATGTCCCGCGGGGCGGCGAGCCCGGTCCACTGGGCCGTGCGCACCAGCCCGGACGGGGTGTGCGTGAAGACCTCCACGCGTCCCTCGGTGAAGGTGTTCAGCAGGACATGCACCTGATCCCCCTCCGGGACCAGTCCCTGGACGAAGCCGCCGAGGTCCGCTCCGTGGGCAACCTGGCCGTCATCCAGGGCAATGGTCGAAAGGAATCCGTTCTGGTCGGAGAAATTGCCCCCGTTCGCCACGATGAGGTCGCTCGCCGGGACGTCTTCGGGCGCGTTCGACAGCTCGCACCCGGCCAGCGTGATGATGAGCAACAGGGCCGCAATGGCGGGTTGGGAGCGGAAGGTCGGGATGATCATTTTTGCAGAAGGATGGGTCTTGGAACGAAGGATTTCGAAAGGGTGTGTGTGGAGGGCTTTTGCGCCCAGGGCGCGGGTTCTCCGGGCAATCACGCTCACGGCACCGTGCTGAGGCGAATGCCCCCCTGGACGTGCCGGGGCGGCAGCGGATACAGGCGCATGCCTTCCAGGTAGGCGTCCAAGGCGTTGTTCACGCGCAACCACGCATCCAGCCGCGCGCCCGGCAGACGCACCGAATGGCCCAGACGGACATCGAACGAGGTTTGCGGTTCGAGCCAGCGGGACGCGTCGGCGGTCATGTAGCGTCGTCCGGTGTGCCGCGCGACGATGTCCACATGCCAGCCGTGGAGCGCAGCCCTCACGGCTCCACCGGCCATTCGGGAAGGCGTATAGCGGAGTTGATGATTGTAGGCGGGGGCACCGGGCCGGGACCGGTCCACCGCAGACACCATGGTGCCGTGCAGTGTCCATGAGAGGTCCAGGCGACCATCGGATGCCCCACTCAGACGGAACTCCAGACCCCTGGACACCACCAGGCCCACATTTTCCGGCGTGTACACCCGGACCACGGACGTGCCGGCACCCGCCAGTTTGGGCCGCCACACGATCCGGTCCCGCAGATCGGTCCGGAACGCCGTCACGGATACGCCTCGGACGTCCAGGCCCAGTTCCGTCGTCCACCCCAGTTCCGGACGCAGGTCCGGATTGCCTCCGGGAAGCCAGTATCGGTCCGTGAAGGTGGGATGCCGGACGTGATGCCCACCCGCAGCACGTATCCGGACCTGTCCGCGCAGATCCCTCGACACGTTCAGTCCACCTCGCATCCCGAGCGGGACACCCGGTGCGGACCGCATCCCCACGAAAGCCTCCAAACGGCTGCGTTCCGTGGTGCGTGCCAGCGCAAGGCCCGACTCGGTCCGCCATTCGGCATGATCCGTCGTCCGGGTCGCATCAACACGGGCACGGTCGTGGTCCACGCGCAGCGACGGCGTCACCACCCATCGGACCCGCGCGGACTCCCGCATCCACCGCACATGGGTCTGCAGAAAGCGGGTGGATGCGCGCAGATCGCTGCCGGCCGTACCCGACGGACCATCGGAAGACGGGTCGCGCCATGCCAGGTCGTGCCCGGTCCAGGCTCCGTCCACCCGGATGCGCAATTTTCCGGAAAGCCGGCCCGTCTCGATCGATCCTTGCGCCCGGCCGAGGGTCGTGGACTGCCAGGCTTCGCCGGGGGGGCTGTTCACGGGACCGGCCAGGCCCCGTTGCGAGGCGCTCCACCAGGCCAGCAGGTTGGTACGGACCCGACCATCGTATGCATGGTGCGCCATGAGGCTCTGGGACGACCGCCCGGCACCGTGCCGGGTCCGCGCCACATTATCCAGGGCATAGGGATCCTGGTACGGAAACGCGCCGGGCGTGCTGCCCCCCTGCCAGGCCAGCATGCCGCGACCGCCGAGCCCCTCGCCGCTGACTTCCACCCCGTACTGCCGCTCCCCCCACTCGCCGGCCACAGCATGCGTGGTCACCCCCGCGTCCCGGGGGCCCACGTCCAGGTGCAGCCCACCGCCGAGCCCACCATGGCCGTCTCCGAGCCCACCCCTCAGCGCAATGCTCCGCAGGCCGGCCACGGGAATGAGGGACAGGTCCACTTGCCCGGTCTGGGGATGCGTGAGCGGAATGCCTTCCAACAGCACCGTCGTATGGCCCGCCGACAGGCCCCGCAGGGACAGGTGGGCCGAACCCGTGGCGCCATACTGTCGCAGGTCCACGCCCCCCATGCCGGACAGCACGCCGGCCAGATCACGGGCGGCATCCATCGAGCCCGGAGGCGGCCTGAATGCCGGCCCGGATTGCCGCTCGGCCTCCACCGTCACCTCATCCAAAACGACCGTACGGACCGAATCCACCTGCTGGCCGCGGGCGTCGTGCACGAGCACAACGACCAGCACGACGACCGACCACAAAAAACGCGAAACCATGAAAAAAGCCTGTCCCTCAATGAGGTACAGGCCGACGACGACACGGGCACCTGTTCCGCAGGTGACCCCATGTCATGGTATGCCCATACCCCTTGTCCCGGAGGTGAATGGCATATGCAGACAGGTCGGTCTCCTGGCTTGCGACGGTCCCGGGGGGCCACGGAAATCCGGGACCGGGAGGGGCGGAACACTCGCCGACGACCTCTTCCCGTCTCCGCGTGGAAACAGTGAGGGCCGGGTCATTGCGCGCCGCCGCGCGTCGCCTACAGTTGCGGGTACAGCTCCGGAATGGACGAAAACGACACTCGGGTCGGATCCATCGGCACCGGATTCCCATGGGGGGTAGTGAATACCTCCCACCTGTCGGACGTATGCGAAAGAGCACAGGCAATGTACCCTCTCCGGGGGCACCGGGTCAACCCGCCGTGTGAACCGAACAGGAGCCGTGCGCGTTCGGTGCCTCATGAAACACCTTGCCTCCCTGCTGTTGCTCGTGGCACTGGCCCGACCGGGCGCCGCACAACTGAATAGCCCACAGTCGAACACGCGACAGCCGGACACCCTGGTGGTCTCCATGCAGGAGGCCATCCGGGCCGCCCTCGACGTATCGCCCGAAGTGGGCCGCGAACAGGCGCAGGTCGACTACGCCCGCGCCCGCCTGGGGCTCGCCCGCAGCAGTCGCTTCCTGACGGAATTCACCGCGACGTCGGCGCACGCCGCCTCACCGGCCATCGACAACCCGAACGGAACGCCGACGGACCGTCTGTACCTGGACCCGGACGTCCGGAACGACTGGGACGACCTGTCCATGTTCAACCGGCTGGAGATCGAAGCCATCCAACCGCTCTGGACCTGGGGTGAACTCGGCGGCAACATCCGGGCGGCGCGGGCCGGCGTAGGCGTGGAAGAGGCCGCCCGCGACGTGAAAACCCTGGACGTGGCCGTGCGGACGGCCGAGCTGTACTGGGCGCTCCTCCTGACCGAGGAACTGCACCGTCTCACCGGGGAAGCCGGCGACATCGTACGCAAGGCGAAGGATGAAATCAGTCGGCTGTTGGAGGAAGGAGCGGAGGACGTGGACTACGCCGATCTGTACCAGGTCCAGATCACCGAGCAGGAATTCTTCCAGCGTTCCGTGGAAGTCGATGAGCGCCGCCGGACGGCCCGCGCCGCATTGCGCCGGCAGCTGTTCCTGCCCGACGACCAGACGGTGGCCGTCACCGATATCACCCTCGAGCCGCTTCCGTTCACCCTGGAGGCCCTGGAAACCTATCAGGCAAGGGCACTCGGCGAGCGGCCCGAACTGCGGCAAGCCGCCGCCGGCCTGGAAGCCCGGGAGGCCCTCGTGGAGGTCGCCCGCAGCGCCTTTTTCCCGAAACTCTTCCTCGGCGTGAACGCGCGTTATTCCTGGGCGCCGGACCGGCACCGCCAGCGCAATCCTTATGTCGGGGACCCCTTCCTGTCCCGCAATCTGCAGGCGGGACTCGGCATGCGCTTGAACCTGAACCTGGCCCAGACGCGCTCCCGCGTCCGGCAGGCCCGTGCCGAAGTGGATGATGTCCAATACCAGGCCGACGCCGCGCGCCAGCTCATCCTGTTCGAAGTGGAGGAAGCGTACAGGAATGTGGTCATTGCCCGCGCGGCGGTGGACGCCCGCGAGGCGGCCGTGCTCGTGAGCCGGGAGTGGTTGCTGGACGAGCAGATCAACTTCGACCTCGACGTCGGCGACACGGAAAACCTCGTCAAGGCCGTCCGGGACAACCTGAGCCTGCGCGTCCAGCGGCATGAGGCCGTTTTCAACTACAACCGCGCCGTCATCCGGCTGCTGGCCAAGACCGGCCGCCTGGCCGACCTGGCGGCAAGTGGCACGCTTGTTGATACTCCCTGAGGAAAACAGAACCCATCGTGAATACCATGTTCTTGCGGACCGCATCTTTCCTCTTCCTGCTTTCGGTAACCCTGTCCGTCGCGCCAGCCCTGCCGGTGTTCGGCCAGGCCACCTCCGCGGACATCCGTGCCCTGCTGCAGGAACGCGATCGGAGCATCAAACAGCTGCTCGGCAAGGAAGGGGACATCACGGATGCCCAGCGGGACGAACTCCGTCTGGCCGTAAACGACTTCATCGACTTCCGTGAGATGGGCATGGTGGCCCTGGGCCCCCATTGGGACGAGCTCTCGACGGACCAGCAGGATACGTTCGTGCAGGTCTTCGGTGATATCGTGCGCCACCAGTCGCTGGCCAACCTGGATGTGTACCGGTCCAGCGTCACCTACGACGAAATCACCGTCGATGGCGACCGCGCCACCGTCCTCACGACCACCACCCACAAGGACATTCCGATGGTGGTGGCCTACGAACTCATCCGCAAGGGAGACGCCTGGTTCGCCTGGGACATCATCCTGGACGAGGTTTCGACCGTGGGCGGATACAGCCGCAGTTTCCAGACCGTCATCCGGAAGCGGGGCTTCGACTCGCTCATGACAAGCCTGAACAAGCGACTGGACAGCATCCGTACAGAATCCTGAACAGGCGGCCTGAACATTTATCCTGAATCCGCGTTCGCCGACCGTTACCGAACGGTGCCTGATCGGCTCAATACGTGGAAGGATATGTAATGCATACGTACGGACCGGAGAAGTATCTCCGGCACGCGGTGGCCTCCGTACAGTCCATCCGGCGTCACGACAGGCGTCGTCCCGTCGCCCTGTATTGCAGCGAAGCGCAACAGGCCCGGCTCAAGGAAACCGGCCTCGATGCCCTGTTCGAGGTCCTCGAAGTCCTGCCGGAAGCGCATCGGTCCATCGTGGGCTTCAAGCATCATCTGGAGAAGTTCAAGCCCTTCGAGCGCTCACTGTTCGTGGATGTGGACATGATCTGGTGTCGCAATCCCGACCCGCTCTGGCAACAACTCGCTGCATTTCCGTTCACGGCCACCGGTATTGAGCGCTCCGATGTCTTCTTCGGCGGCCCGAAAGGCCTCGGATTCCTCGTGGACTGGATGTTCGACCGGCGACGCAAAACCATGCGTCACTTCGGGTTGAGCTACCTGCCACGCATCCAGGCAGGCATGATCTATGCGCAGGATGACGACGTCACCGCGCGGATGTGCGAGCGGTCGCGGGAATTCCTGTCCAGGCGCCGCGAAACCCATTTCCGCTCCCGGCTGGATGAGGGCCGGAGCGAGGAAAGCTGCGAGTGGAGCATGGCCATGGCGGCCAGTTCGCTCGACCTGCCGGTATTCCCGTGGTTCCAGGGCCAGAACAGCCCGCAGCTCGACTACGTGGACGGCTTCGTGGAGCACGACCCGTCGTTCCGTCGGGTGCGCGTCCGCTATTACAACGATGCGTTCGTCCGCAACCTGCGGGGCATCCCCTCCAGGAGGATCAGGGATACGCTCATCGGCCTGGCCGCCCGACTCCCCGGCAAGGGCGACTGGATGTGGGCCACCCCGTATGTGCTTCATTTCGGATGGATGCACCACAAGCAACCCTATTACCTTCTGGCCGATGCCGTTTGGGATGCGTTGCTCGAGGGGGATTCGTCGGACGGCAGTCGATCGGTGCACCCTCCCATCGCCGAAATCGCATCATAAAAGATGCCACAGCATGCCGACTTCGTCGGGATGCGCCGCGGCCCAGACGATCATACCCACCACCAGCAGGGTGCCCGGATTCAACACCCAGAGGGTCGCCGCCGTGACCGGCCGGATCCGGGTGACGCGGGAAACGTCGATGGAGGTCCGGATGGAGGCCCACAGGGCACACAGGACCCATGCTCCCCCCAGCAACAGGCGTCCGGTCACATACGGTCCCGTCAACAGCCCCATGGCAATCGGGAGCAGGGCGATCATCTGCCAACGGGGCCATACGGCCAGCATGAGTGCCTGACTCGGCAACAACGGGTTTCTTCGTCCCGTGGCCAGGACCTGGATGCCCATCCAGACGGAGATGAATACCAGGGCTCCACACCCCAGCAGGATGGTCAACACGACGGGGGCGCCCAGCAGGATGGTGAGCGTTGGAGCCCAGGCTTCCGGCAGCAGTCCGTGCACGTACCAGCCCACCGGCGTATCGTACACCCCGGACAGGAAGACCGCCCCGATGAGGCCGATGGACAGGCCGACGAGGGTGATGAGCGCGGTACTGGTCAGCGGCAGCACCTCCCGCGCTTCGCGCACGGCGTTCCGGTAGAAGCCATGCGCCATGAAGTACCGGGGCAGCATACTCCGGAAGCGTGGATTCCCGGCATACAGCACGGCCAGGAACGCCAGCAGGAACCAGCCCAGGAGAATCGGCCACGACGACGGACGCTGCGGCGGTTGGGCAGGCAGGGCAAAGGTCTGCTGCAGATCGCGGGATATCCCGCGGACCACCTGGAGGGCAGGGCGGGGATTCCCCGATGCGGTGTACAGGCCGTACCGTTTGCCCCAGGCATCGGACCCGTCCCGCCATCGGTGGATGAAGAAGGCTTCTCCGGCCAGATCGTGCAGGGCTTCTTCCATGAACCGGGCCTGGTACAGGGGAGCGCCCGGAATATTCCGGCCGTCGGGCACGCCAGCCCTGACCGCCGGTCCCATAGCGCCGATACCGACGGTCGTCCCGTCGTGGGCCAGCCGGTATCTGTTCAGCCACACCCGGGTACCGGTTCGTCCGCGAATGTCCAGCAGGACCCGGTCCACCACCGCTCCGCACGCGTCTCCTTCCACGAATGGCGTGACGTAATAGGTCCGGTATCCAGCCGCGCGGGCCTGCGACGACAGGCGTTCGAGGAGCCGGCATACCCGGTCATCCGTGGTATCCAGCCAATCGCCCAGTCCCAACCAGCGCAAACGAGGACCGGATGCGACGACAGCCGTGGACCGCTCGGCGCGTTGCAATGAGTCGAGCACGGCCGACAGCCCTGCAAGGGAGTCCGCGAGCGCCGTGCGGGACAGACCCTGCATGGGCAGATCGCGCCAGAGCTCCATGCCGAGCGAATCGGCCATGCGCGCCAACCGGGGCCCGGGCAGCCCCGTCGTACGCACCCGCGCCACGCCCACGGCCTGCATTTCCAACAGGTCGGCCGCCGCGGCCTCGAACGCCGCGGGCGGGTCCCATACCACACCCGTGCCGATGGTCTGGGCCTGCAGGGGCCGCCATGGGCTGGCCGCGGCCACGATGGCCATCAGGACGGCTATGAGGAACGTACGCAGGGACATGCGGGGCGGGGTTCTCCGGATGAATGCCCAAGATAGGGCGAAAAAATGCGGAGCCGCGCCCCCGGAAGGGGCGCGGCTCCGCCTACCGAACCACTACAGCCGGAAATGCATACAGCCAATGCATTGTCGGCCATGGCCAGCCGTGCTCACGGGCTGGCCGGTTCGTTCTTGGAGTCCGGCAAATGAGGAGCTCAATCCATCATTTTGCGCAGGAAAGCCGGTACGTCCGTATCGCCCTTCCTGATTCGCTCACCGGACTCCAATTCGTCTGCACTCAGCCGCCGGACCTTGTCGCCCGATCCGCCCCCGTCCCCGGACGTCTCGTCCAGTTCGATGGGATGACGGCGTCGGGTGTAGGCCGGCTCGTCGAGTTTCTTGAGGCTGTCCGCACCCTTGTAATCCGGGGCGAACATGCCCGCATCCGCCGGGACACGACGTGAACCCGCCAGGACGGCGGGTTTCCGCGGCTCACCCTTGGGTTGCTTCTCGAACCCGGTCGCGATGACCGTAATCCGGAGGTCTTCTCCCATGTTCTCGTCGATCACTGTACCGAAAATGACCTCCACATCATCCCCGGCTTCGCTCTGGATGATGCTCGTGGCGGCCGTGGCCTCCCGGATGCCGAGCGACGGTCCGGCCGTGATGTTCACCAGCACGTTGCGCGCGCCCTCAATGGACAATCCGTCCAGGAGCGGGCTGGAAAGTGCCTCACGGGCAGCCCGTTCAGCGCGATCCTCACCGGCGGCCGTGGCAGCCCCCATGAGCGCCGTTCCGCCGTTCCGCATGGTCGTCTTGACGTCGGCGAAGTCGAGGTTGATGAGTCCGTGCACCGTAATGAGGTCGGAAATACCCCGCGTGGCGTTGTACAGCACCTCATCGGCCTTGGAGAAGGCATCCATGAGCGTGGTGTTTGCCTCGGCAATATCCAGCAGGCGCTCATTCGGAATGATGATGAGCGTATCGACATGCTGCTTCAACAGCGAGATGCCGGCCTCGGCCGAGCGGAGCCGTTTCGGGCCCTCGCACTCGAAGGGCTTGGTCACGATGGCAACGGAAAGGATGCCCAGCTCCTTCGCAATGGCAGCCACGATGGGCGCACCCCCGGTGCCCGTACCCCCGCCCATTCCGGCGGTAATGAACACCATGTCGAATTCCTTGAGCGCCTCTTCCAGGTCCCGTCGGCTCTCCTCGATGGCCTCGGCCCCGACACTCGGGCGTGCGCCAGCCCCAAGCCCCTTGGTGAGACCGCGCCCCGCCTGGATCTTGGTGGACGCCAGATTGGCTTCCAGGGCCTGGGAATCGGTATTGATGGCAAAGAAATCCACGCCCTGGATTCCCTGCTTGATCATGTTGTTGACTGCATTGCCGCCGCCGCCGCCGACGCCGACCACACAGATTTTTGCTTCCTCATTGCTTGCATCGTCAAATGCAAAATGAGTGCTGAATGTTGAGTCCATCATGAACCTCCGTTCTTCGCGATTGGCTGTAGTGTGTTATCTGACCGGAATGAGCAATTCCGGTATTCCGTTGGTCCCGTCTCAGAGTTCATCGAACCACCTCCGCATGCGGCTGGCGATATCGCTCATGAGACCTTCCCGTTCCTGGTGTGCGCCACCGGTGTTCAGGGTGTCCGTGCGGAACGGCGTATTGCCGATCATCTCCGGTCGAAGACCGTAGAGCACGAGCCCCACTGCGGTGGCGAACTTCGGATCGCTGACTTCCTGGACCAGACCCGCGGACAGGCCCATCGGGCGACCTATCCGGGCATCCATGCCCAGGATTTCAGAGGCGAGTTCGTCGGTTCCCGGAATCAAGGAACCGCCTCCCGTAAGCACCACCCCTGCCGAGAGGTGGCGCGCGTAGCCGCTACGCTTTATTTCAATGGCAGCGATCTCAAGGATTTCCTCGAGGCGCGGCTGGATGATCTGTGCCAGTGCGTGGCGACCAATGCGTTTTTCGGTCCGGCCACCCACGCCCGGTATGGCTATTTCTTCGTCTTCGGCCATCTCCACCATGGCGACGCCGAATTCGCACTTCAGGGCTTCAGCCTGGTCCCGCATGACGCCGAGGCCCTTCCGGATGTCGTCGGTCACCTTGTTGCCGGCCACCGCCACGACGGCCGTGTGCCGGATGGTGTTGTCCTCGAACACCGCGATGTCGGACGTACCGCCACCGATGTCAATCAGGGCCACGCCCACTTCCTTTTCGTCCTGGTGCAGCACGGCGAACGAGCTTCCCAGCGGCTCGAGCACGATGTCGGCCACCTGGTACCCCGCCTTCTCAATGCACCGGTAAATGTTCTTCGCGGCAGAAACCAGACCCGTTATGATGTGCACGTTCGCCTCCAGCCGGACGCCGCTCATGCCCACCGGGTCGGCCACGCCGTCCTGCCCGTCCACAATGAACTCCTGCGGAATGACGTGCAGGATTTCCCGGTCCGTGGGCATGGCCACGTGGGTGGTGTCTTCCAGCAGTCGCTGCACGTCTGCTTCCGTGATTTCACCGTCCCGGTTGGAAATGGTCACGACCCCGCGGGACTGGAAGCTCTGGACATGGTCCCCGGCAATGCCCACGATCACGTTCCGGACCTGGACGCCCGCCATCCGGGCGGCCTCCTCCACAGCCGTCCGGACCGACTCCACGGTCTTGTCGATGTTCACGACCACGCCGCGGTTCAGGCCGTCGGACGGTGCAACGCCCACGCCCAACAGGTTTACACGACCCATATCGTCCGATGTGGCCACGACGGCGCACACCTTGGTCGTGCCGATATCCAATCCTATGACAATCTTGTCGTTCATATCTCGCGTACAGCTGGCATGGTGAAAGAAGCGTTCATCGGGGCACCTCCCGGGTAACCACCTGATTGTTGAACCGGAGGTCTATGAGGCGGAAGTCGGTATCCTGGCGTCGCAGGATTTCCCGCTCCCAGAATGCGGTGAGGTTGCGGAGCTTGGTGTCGAAACCGGACGACCCCAGCCGCACCGGCAGGGCCTGGTGCGGGCCGGATGGCGTCAAACGCAACTGCAGATCGGCCCCGTCCACCTCGATTTCGGACAGGAGCGCATCGGTTTCCTCGGGCAGTTCGGGCAACAGCAGGAGCAGTTCGCGGAGTGCCGAATGGGCGACCGGCGTGACCGGGTGGAACGGCTCCTGCAGTCCGCTCACCAGCACCACGTCGTACCAGGCGCTGTCCGGTCGCGGCATCCGGTACCCGTTCCGGTCGAAATAGTAGTCCGGACGACCGCTGGCGGAAACGGCCTGGGCGACTGGCTCCCGCTCCACGACGTCCACCATGAGCCTCCCGCTGGGTAGCCGTCCCACGTCGGCATCGGCCACCCACGGATGCCGGCGGACGCGGTCGGCCAGGATATCGGCGTCGAGGTCGAACATGACCATGCCCGTATCGACCGCCATCAATTCCCGGAGCTCGGATTCCGCGGCGTATCGATCACCCCGAATCTCAATACCGTTCACGGTCACGGCCGTAAGCCACTGCCAGGCGAGAAATCCGCCGGTCCCGGCGGCCAACAGCAACACCATGCCCATCAATCGTTTCATGCGCGCACCTCCAACAGGGTGGTGAGGTCACGACTCGACCGCCAGATATCTCCGGCCCCCAACGTCAGCACGACGTCCCCGGGGCGGCACATGGCAGCAATGTGGGTGGCCACTTCGGTCCGGTCCCGCACATAGGTCACGTCGGGATGCCCCGACGCTTCGACACGGCGGGCCACCATGCCGCCGTCCACACCCGGAATGGGGGCTTCGCGGGCCGGATAGATGTCGGTTACGATGACCACATCGGCATCGAAGAACGCCCCGCCGAAGGCATCGGCCAGTTGCTCGGTACGCGAGAAAAGATGGGGTTGGAAGACGGCTACAATGCGCCGGTCCGGCCAGCAGGCCGCCGCGCCCGCCAACGAGGCCCGGATTTCCGTTGGATGATGCGCATAGTCGTCGACAATCAGCACCTCGCCCACATCCGCGATTTCCTGCATGCGTCGATGCACCCCGTCGAACGCGGCCAGGCCGTCCCGGATGGCTTCGAATGGAATGCCGAGCTCCAGCCCGATGGCCACGGCGGCCGTGGCATTCAGGACGTTGTGCATGCCGGGTGCCCGGACGGTCAGTCGCCCGAGCCGTTCCCCGCCGTGGACCAGGTCGAACGCCATGGTCCGCCCGTCCTGCTCCACCCGGTCCACCCGGACCTGGGCCTGACGGCGCGTGCCGTAGGTGACCACGCGCCGGTTCAGGCGTGGCAGGATGGTACGCACTTCGGGGTCGTCCAGACACACGATGGCGGCACCGAAGAACGGCACGCTGTTGGCGTACTGCACGAACGCGTCCCGGATGTCGTCCAGGTCCCGGTAGCAGTCCAGGTGATCCACGTCAATGTTGGTGATGACCGCCAGCGCTGGCGTCAGGCGCAGGAACGTCCGGTCATATTCGTCGGCCTCGATCACGATGATATCGCCATCCCCGGACACCGCATTGCTGCCGAAGGACGAGACCTTGCCACCCACGATGACCGTGGGATCGAACCGACCCGCCTGCACCACGTGTCCGGCCATGGTCGTGGTGGTCGTCTTGCCGTGGGTCCCGGCAATGCCCACACCGAATTTCATGCGCATGAGCTCGCCGAGCATTTCCGGCCGACCGATGAGCGGCACATGATGCTCCCGGGCCCACCGCGTCTCGGGATTCGTCTCCGGATCCACCGCCGACGAGTAGACCACGACGTCGGCGCCCTCCGCGTGCCCGGCTTCGTGTCCGATGTGGACCACAGCCCCCTGTTCGCGCAGGCTCACGGTCATATCGTTCTCGGCCATGTCCGATCCCGTCACCACGAAACCGCGGCGCAACAGTACGTCGGCAATCGAGCTCATGCCGATGCCCCCGATGCCCACCATGTGGACCTGGCCAATCCGTCCGAATGTCCGCTGTCTGCGCATGTCCGTCATGACCGTGCCTCCGCGAGTTGGATGACGTCGGCGGCGATGTCGGCGGCCGCCGTCGGGCGGGCCAGCGAGCGGGCCGCTGCGGACATGCGGCGAAGACCTGCCGGGTTGTCCAGCAGCGAGAACAACCGGTCCACGAGCGTGGCCTCGAGATCGGCCTCCCGCAGGACTTCCGCGGCACCCGCCTGTTGCAGGCTCCGCGCGTTCAGGGTCTGATGGTCCTCGGTCACGTTCGGCGACGGCACGAGGAGCGACGGCCGACCGGTGAGCATAAGCTCCGAGCAGGTGAGTGCGCCGCTGCGGCACACCACCACGTCGGCAGCAGCATAGACCGTCGCCATGTCGTCCACATACGGGACGACGCGCAGCCGCCCCGCCATGCGGTCCCCCAGACGCTCCACGATGTCCGCATGATAGTTCCGTCCCGTCTGCCAGTAGACGCAGAGTCCCGGTCGCCGGAGCAGGTCGGCAACCACCCGTTCCATGGCCCGGTTCAGGGCCAGACTGCCCAGCGATCCACCGAATACGAACACCATCTGCCCATGGTCGGCACCCTCTGCCGAGCCGCCGGCTCCCGCTGCGGCTTCAAAACCCAATGCTGCGCGGGCCTCGGCACGGTCCCGCACCGCGACGTCCGCCAGCTCGGCCCGCACCGGATTGCCGGTAACCTTCGCCACGCCGTCCGGCAACCGATCGGCCGCCTCCTGGAATGCCACATGGATCCGGTCGGCGAATCGGGCCGCAATCCGGTTCGTCAGGCCCACATAGGCGTTCTGCTCCTGGATGAGCGTCGGGACGCCCCTGCCGCGCGCCGCCAACAGCACGGGCAACGCGACGTATCCACCCGTTCCGACCACAACATGGGCATCAAAATGCTTGATAAGGCTCCATGCCTGCATCAATCCCTTCGTCACCGTGAATGGCAACCGGGCATTCTTGAGGGTCAGCGCGCGTTGCAGTCCCTGGACCGCAATCTCGTGGATGGGGAATCCGGCCTTGGGCACAGCCTGCCATTCCATCCGGTCCCGCGATCCGGCAAACGCGATTTCCGCGGTCGGGCGCCGCGACTGGACGGCATGCGCAATGGCGATGGCCGGGTACACGTGTCCCCCCGTGCCGCCGCCAGCCAGAAGGACGCGGATTCCGGAGCGGTATGGCATCATCTGCGTCATTCCGTTTGCCGGGATATGTTGAGCAGGATGCCGATCATCATGCCGCTGGCGGCCATGTTGGTGCCCCCGAAGGACACGAACGGCATGGGCAGGCCGGTAACCGGCAGCAAGCGGGCCGTTACTCCGGCATGGATGAAGCCATAAAGGGCAATCATGACCACGAGCCCGACCGCCATGAAGCAGCCAAGGGGGTCGGGGGCGTGCCGGGCCACGCGCAGCAGTCCCCGGAACAGGATGAGCACGAACAGGCCCAGCAGCACGAAGGCGCCGACCATGCCATACTCCTCCGTGATGATGGCGTAGATGAAATCGTTGTACGGCGCCGGCAGGAAGTCGCGCTGGATGCTCTTTCCGGGGCCTACCCCGAACACGCCGCCGGCCGCGATGGCAATCCGCGCCTGTTCGGCCTGATACCCCTCGTCCTGGGCGCTGAATACCTCCTCGGCCACCGTATTCGGGAAGAGTTTCATGCCGGTGAAGGACTCCACGCGCGCCGCACGACCGGGAGAGGCCAGCAACAGCATGTAGGCCAGGGTCAATCCCAGCGCACCGACTCCGGCAATGTGGAGCAACCGCACGCGGGCAATGAAGCACATGGTCAACACGGACGCCAGCACCAGCGCCGCCGTGGACAGGTCCTCAATGCCGATGGCCGCCACCGTCACGATGATCCAGAAGAAGATGGGCGCGAACGCGCGCGAGAACGATTCGATGTAGGCCTGCTTGTTGGCCAGCAGGACGGCCACATACAGGATGAGGGCGACCTTTGCCAGGTCCGACGGCTGGAATCCGAACGTACCGATGGCCAACCAACGCGCCGCGCCCCCCGATACGACACCGACCACCTGGACCAGCAGCAGCAACCCGATGGAACCGATGAGCGCAAACCGGGCGAATTTGGCCAGGACGCGGTAGTTCACCACGGAGAAGAAGCCCATGATGCCCAGCGCGAAGAATACCCGGACCAGGTGCTTGAACAGGAATCGCTCCGTATCCCCACCCGACTTCGTCTCGGCCAGGAACGCAATCGCACTGTAGACCGCCACCACCCCGATGGCACACAACGATATGACGGCCCAGAGGACATACTTGTCCGCCGTCCGCGAGTCGTTTGCCGGTAAGGTGAAGAGGGCCATGGGGTTACAGAATTACAGGATCAGAGTCTCGAAACCAGTTGCCGGAACGCATCGCCCCGGTGCTCGAAATTGTCGAACATGTCGAAAGAAGAGCAGGCGGGACTGAGCAGGACGACGTCGCCGGGCTGCGCGAGAAGCGAGGCCAGGTGTACGGCTTCATCCAGATTGGACGCCGGAACCGCATCCTTCACGCAGTCGCCCAGCGCGGCCTGGATGGCCTGGGATGCCTCCCCGATCGTGACCAGGGCACGGACCCGTTCTTCGACCAGGGGACGCAACGCTTCGTATCCACCGCCCTTGTCCCGCCCGCCGGCAATCAGCACAATGTTTTCCCGGAAGCTCTCCAGCGCGTACCAGACCGCATTCACGTTCGTGGCCTTGGAGTCGTTCACCCATTGCACGCCTCCCACGGAACGCACCGGCTCCAGCCGATGGGGGACACCCGAGAAGCCGCGCAGGCTTTCGCGTACCAGATCGCTCCGGACCTCCATGACGCGGGCCGCTACGGCGGCTGCCAGGGAATTGTAGACGTTGTGACGGCCACGGAGGGCCAGTTCGTCCAACTGCATGAAGTCGCTCGATTTGTTGTTCAAGGTCAGGATCAGGTGACCGTCACGGACGGTCCCCTGCGCGAAGAATGAGCCTTCCGGCATCCGATCCAGGCCGAACGGACAGGGCCGCGCGTGCGTCCCCGGCTGCCCGCCGCGCCCCTCACCATGCGTCCCTTCCACGAAGGCCGCAATGCGGGAGTCGTCGGCATTGTAGACGCAGGCATCCAGGGGTGTCTGCCGGGCCGTCATCCGATATTTCGTGGCCGCGTACCGGGCCATGTCGCCCCCGTACCGGTCCAGGTGGTCCGGCGACAGGTTCAACAGCACGGACACGTCCGGCCGGAACGTGTGCACGTGCTCCAATTGGTAGCTGGACACTTCCAGGACCACCACATCGTCCGGCGTCGTCGAGAGCACCACGTCCGAATACGGGGTGCCGACGTTGCCGCACACATGGGTCGTCCAGCCGGCCGTCCGGAAGACATGGCCCAACAACTCGGTGGTGGTCGTCTTGCCGTTCGATCCGGTGATGGCCACCGTCCGGGCCGACGTGCACCGGCTGGCCAGTTCCAGCTCGGACCAGACCGGCACCCCGGCCGACAGCGCACCGGCCAGGGGCGCGGCCGTCGGCGGTACCCCGGGGCTGGTCACGACAAGTCCGGTTTCCAGGGCCCGGGCCGTATGGCCACCCGATTCGAATGCAATGTCCAGGGCCGCGAATTCACGGGTCGTCGCCGCATCCACAGGGCCGGAGTCGGTCACGAAAACCTGCGTTCCGTACGACGCCAGGAGCCGAGCCGCCGCACGGCCACTCCGGGCTGCACCCACGACGGTCACCCGGTCAGGCAGGACCGTGCCGTCGGGCAGCATCCGCGGGGCGGTATGTCGGGTCTGTGCCGTCATCTTATGCGCAGGACCAGCAGGGTGGCCACGACCGTAATGGCCGTGATGAGCCAGAAGCGCACGACAATCTTGGCCTCGTGCGTGCCTCCGGCCTCGAAATGGTGATGGATGGGGGCCATCCGGAATACCCGTTGCCCCGTTCCCGTGCGCCGCCGCGTGTACTTGAACCAGGAGGTCTGGATGATGACCGAAACCGTCTCCATGAAGAACACGGCGCAGAGCAGGGGAAGCAGCAACTCCTTGCGCACCATGAGTGTGAGGGTACCGACGGCCGCACCCAGAGCCAACGCCCCGGTATCGCCCATGAAGACCTGCGCGGGGTATCCGTTGTACCACAGGAATCCGAAACAGGCGGCCGCGAGCGAGGCCGCGAACACGGTCAGCTCCCCGGCACCGGGAATCATCATCTCGTTCAGGAAGTCGGAGAACACCGCGTTGCCTGCAATGAACGTAAGCGCCGTGAGCCCCACCGCCACAATGCCGGTCACGCCCGCCGCCAGTCCGTCCAACCCGTCGGTCAGGTTCACCGCGTTGGAAACCGCCGTCAGGATGAAGACCACCACGGGGATGTAGATGAGCCATCCCAGGTCGACACCGGTGACCCAGAAGCGCAGGAAATCGTAGTCCAGGGTCTCGTTGGCCACGAAAGGCAGGTAGGTCAGGGTCCGGATGTCCGAGGACTGCGGATGGAAATAGAGCACCGTGCCCACGATGAGGCCGATGGAAACCTGTCCGAATACCTTCAACCGCGCCGACAGCCCGCTCTTGTCCCGCTTCACGACCTTGATGTAGTCGTCCATGAAACCGAACGCACCCATCCACGCGGTGGCCAGCATGACGAGCCACACATACACCTCGGCTATGGCGCCCCAGAGCAGTGTCGCCCCCAGAACCGAGAGCAGGATGATGAGCCCACCCATGGTGGGCGTGCCGGCCTTGTGCGTGTGATCCACGGCCCCGGCCAACTCGCCTTCCCGCACGCGTTCCCCCAACAGGCGCGTCTGCAGCCACGCAATGATGTGTTTTCCGACGAACAGCGCAATGATGAGCGCCGTCAGCGCCGCCAGCGAGGCCCGCACCGTCGTGAATTGGAAGACCTGGAACCCCGGGGGTTCGAATGTCCGCTCCAGATATTGTATGAGGTACCAGAGCATGGATCAGTTTCCGGAAGATGCGAGAACGTGGGCGTGATCGTCGAACGGCGTGCGCTCGTCCCCGATTTCCTGGTAGGTCTCGTGACCCTTTCCGGCCACCACGACCACTTCGCCGGCCGATGCGCTGCGCATGGCCAGGCCAATGGCCTCCGCCCGGTCCGTGACCCGCATGGGCAACCACGGCCGCATGAATCCGGCCATGATTTCCTCGATGATGGCGTCGGGGTCTTCGTTCCGGGGGTTGTCGCTGGTGACAATGACCCGGTCCGCCAACCGTTCGGCCGTGCGTGCCATGAGCGGTCGCTTGCCCCGGTCCCGGTCCCCACCGCACCCGAACACCACCCATAGACGCTTGTTTTCCGGGGTGATGTCCCGCGCAGCGCGCAGCACCTGCTCCAGCGCATCGGGGGTATGGGCGTAGTCGATGACGGCCTTCACCCCCGACCTGCCGGAAACCACCTCGAACCGGCCTTCCACCGGGCGGGAGGCTTCCAGCACGGGGAAAATGTCTGTCGATGCGTGCCCGGCGGCCCGCAAGGCCGCATAGCACGCGGTCAGGTTGGCGGCATTGAAGCTCCCCGCAAGCGGATACCGTGCCCGGTGCCCGTCCACGGTCAGGTCCAGTCCATCGGCCGTGGAAGCATGCAAGGTCCACTGGATGTCGGCGTAGGGCGTCGAGCCGTACGTCAGGACCTGCGCCGGACAGTCCGCCACCAGGTCCATGGCGCGGGGGTCGTCGGCATTGACGACGGCCGAGCGATCGGCCCCCAAGCCGTCGAACAGCATCTTCTTGGCTGAAAAATAGGCGTCCTCGGAGCCGTGATAGTCCAGATGGTCGCGCGTCAGGTTCGTGAACACGGCCACGTCCACGTCTTCCACGCGGAACCGGTGCTGGTGGATGGCGTGGCTCGACGCTTCCATGGAGCAGGCCGTACACCCGGCCTCGCGCATATCCGCCAGCAACCCATACAGGGTCGGCGCCGATGGCGTGGTATGCCGGGCGGCCAGTGTGACCGGCTCTCCACCGTCCGGGCGGGCCACGCGGTACCCCGTCGTTCCCACGAACCCACAGGACGTGCCGAGTCCCGTCAGGGCCTCCGCAATCAGGGTGGCCGTGGTCGTCTTTCCGTTGGTGCCGGTGGTGGCCACCAGCAACAGGTCGGCGCCGGGATTGCCGGTGGCCATCGCGGCCAACTCGGCCAGGGCGGCGCGGGCCTGTCCGCTGCGCACGTGCAGCGTGGCCACCCCTTCCGGAAGCTTGACGACCGGCTTCACGTCCGTCAGATCCGTTTCGTGTACAATGCATCGAGCACCCGACTTCAGGGCCGACCGGATGTGCTTGTGTCCGTCCTCCTTTGTGCCGCGGATGGCCACGAATGTCGCACCCTCGGTGACCATGCGGCTGTCGTCGGTGGGCATGCCCACCGGGAAGTCGCTCCCGACCGCCGAGCCATCAACCAACAGACCGCAGGCATCCAGCCGCGCGCGGGCGTCGTCATATGTGAGCTGGGTCGTCATTTCAGTGTCAGCGCCGCCTCCGCCGGCAGGTTCGCACCCGGAGCAGGCCACTGGGCCGACACGCGGCCCCTTCCCTGGAGCCGCACGGCTACGCCGAGCCGTTCCAGCCACCGGGCCGCGTCGCGCGCACCCAGACCCGTCACGTCCGGCATGACCCGTTCGATGGGCGGCGCCGAGGTATCTGTCACCAGGCGGACGCGGGTACCGATGTCCACGGGCCGCCGGTCGGAGGTCGATGCCTCACCGACGAAGGCTTCCGGATGGTCCACATCGCGCGGCCGGTACCCGTTGGCGCGCAGTACGCGCGACGCAACGGCCGCGGGCATGCCCTCTACGCTCGGGGTCGTCGCGACGGTATCGGCCCGGTGCACCTCTGCCAGCACAGGCTGCGGGGTCAATTCGGGAGACGTGGCCAGCCAGCGCTCCCCGATGGCCCGGAACACGGGTGCCGAGACGGCTCCGCCATAAATGCTGGACGACGGCTCATCCATGATCACGATCATGGCCACCGTCGGATGGTCCGCGGGGAAGAAACCGGCAAACGTGGCCCGGTAGTCGCTGCGGGAGTAGGACCCGTTCACATACTTCGACGCGGTCCCGGTTTTTCCGGCCACCCGTACCCCTTCAATCCGGGCCTGCGTGGCGGTCCCCGAATCCACCACCGCCTCGAATGCCGGCCGGATGAGTTCGGCGGTCGACCGCTTGAAGGCCCGGCGGACGGAATCCGGATTCGCCTGCCACGTCACATTGCCCAGTACATCCCGCCGTTCTTTCACGATGTGCGGCGTGACCAGGACGCCACCGTTCGCCAGCGCCGCGTAGGCTACAAGCATCTGGAGCGGGGTGGACTGGATTTCATACCCGCGACTCATGGCGCTGACCGTCGTTCGGGACCATGCATCGGGACGCTTTATCCGCCCCGACGTCTCGCCCGGCAGGTCTATCCATGTCGGCTGGTCGAATCCGAAGTCCCGGGCATATCGGTACAGAACCCCTTTATCCATCCGCTCCGCCACCTGCGCCATGCCGATGTTGCTGGACTCCTGGATGACTTCCAGGAAGGAGACCTTGCCGAGGGCGTGCGTATCGCGAAGTTCGTATCCATACCGGTATTCCGAGCCCGTACCGGTATCCACGGTATCCGTGAGCGCCACCACCCCACTTTCCAGCGCAGCCACCGAAGCAATCAATTTGAACGTGGAGCCCGGCTCGATCAGATCGTTGATGGCATGGTTGCGGCGCTCGAAGGTATCGAAACGACCTGCCTGGTTGGGGTCGTACGTCGGATAGTTGGCCATGGCCAGGATGGCGCCCGTGTGGGGGTCCATGGCAATGGCCACTCCCCAGTTGGCACCCGACGAGAGCACCCCCTTTTCCAGCTCCTGCTCCATGATTTCCTGGCGCACCAGGTCGATGGTCAGGTGGATGGATTCCCCGTGCGTCGGCTCCACGACATCCAGGCGGGTGTCATAGGACAGGTTGCGTCGGCGGTCCTTGCGCAGGGCGCGCCGTCCGGGGGTGCCCGAAAGCCACGAATCGTATTGCATTTCCAGACCGGAAATACCTTTCAGGTCCGTGTTCACGTGACCCAGCACGTGGGAGGCCGTCGTACCATGGCTGTACTGCCGGGTGAAGGACTCCGTGAGGGAGATGCCCGGCACCGTGCGGAGTTCGGCCATGGTCTCGGTCGATGCGACCTTGTTCGTTGCCAGGACCGCGTATTTCGGGCTGGAGCGCTGACGGATGCGCCGCTCCACTTCACTCCGGTTCATGCCCATCAGGTCCGCAATCCGGCCGATGGCCTGGCTGCGGTTGTCCTGGAACGCCTTGGTGGTGGGATCCACGCCCACCGTATAACGGCGCACGTTGACGGCCATGTTCCGGCCGGAGGCATCCACAATGCGGCCCCGCATGGCCGGGATCTGCTCGAACGACGTCGATTGGGCCGCCATCCGCTCCCGCAGTTCAGGGCCCTCGACCACCGATATGCGGGCCACCTGGAAGGCAATCAGTACGGGGAACAGCGCAATCAGCGTGGCCACCACATACATGCGGGCAAAGATCTGGTCCTTGGGTTGCATGATCACCGCACCTCCAGGCGTTCGCCGGTGGGGACGGCTTCGCGAAGGCCCAGGTCACGGGCCCGTTCCCAGATGTCGTCGTGTCCGGTGACACGGTCAAACTGACCCCGCACGCGGTTGTACTCCAGGTCCAACTCAAGGCGCTGGCGGGACAGGCGCTCCACGTCCTGCACCAGTTCCTGCGTGGCGTATACATGACCCACGTAAAGCGTGAACACGATGGCCACGGCCAAGACTCCCAAGGCGAACCGGAGCGTGGACAATGACCCGATAAAGGTGGTTCGCCCGTTCCGTTTGCGGCGCTTGCGAGCATTGTCCTTCTCCAGGGCCGTCCAGGACGGCCCGAACGGGGTATCGCGTTTCGGCGCGCCCTGCGACTTCGGCGTGCCCTGCGATTTCGGGGCGACCTTCGGTGTTGCCCTCGATGCAGACTTGGCCCGGGTCTTCGGGGCGGTGTTCGGCGCCTTCGTGGCTGCCGTCTTGCGCACGACCGATTTCCTGCGGGGCGTAGTCGTCCCGGTCGGGGTGGCAGGGCCACCCTTGACGAAGCGCGTAGCGCGCTTGCTGCCGGTTTTTGTGCGACGGATCGCCATTATGTTCTGTCTTCAGTGCGGCCCGAATCCGGGTCCGCTTCAAATTCCGTGCGCTCGGCCACGCGCAGGCGCGCGCTCCGGGCACGGGGATTCCGATCAATCTCTTCGGCATCGGCCACGAGGGCACCGCGGGTGAGCTCGCGCCACGGGGTCAGTCGATTGCCATACAGGTCCCGTCGGACCTCTCCGTCCAGATGGCCGCTTCGCAGGTACCGCTTGACCCTGCGATCCTCCAGAGAATGGTAGGAGATCACGGCCATGCGACCGTTTGTCCGCGTCCGGTCCGTAGCGGCGTCCAACACCCGTTCCAATTCGCCCAGTTCATCATTGACGAAAATCCGGATGCCCTGGAATACGCGTGCAAGTGCCTTGCCGACCTTGTGCCCCGGTACCACCTTGCGCACGATGTCGGCCAATTCCGCCGTCGTTTCCAGTGGACGCTCCCGCACGATGGCAGCCGCCAGGCGCCGTGCCATGGGTTCCTCGCCGAGCTTGAAGAGGGCCATCGCGATTTCGCGCTCGTCCGCTTCGTTCAGCCATTCGGCGGCCGACATGCCCGTGGTCGGATCCATACGCATGTCCAGTGGGCCGTCAAACCGATGGCTGAAGCCGCGACGCCCTTCGTCCAGTTGATGCGACGAAACGCCAAGGTCCAACAGGATGCCATCCACACGGTCCAGTCCCAATCCACCCAACAACGCCTTCAGGTCCGAAAACGCACCGTGTACCGGTATGAACCGCCCCCGGTCCATCTCGGTCTTCAGGCGCACGCCCGCCTCATGGAGGGCCTCGGGATCCCGGTCCACGCCCACCACGCGTGCGTTCGCGCCGAGTGCATGCAGCAGGGCTTCCGCGTGCCCACCACCGCCGAGCGTACCGTCCACGTACGTCCCTTCGACGTCCGTTATGAGGTGATCGATTACAGTATTGCAAAGAACGGGCGCGTGATACTCCGAAGCGTAGTCCGCGTCACGCCCAGGTGGAGTCTCATGTGCCATGTCGGGTACCCCACCTGTCAACCGGATCCCATGACCCGTTCCGCCAGTTCTTCCGGATCGGTCGGCGACTCCTCCAGATAACGGGCAAACGCGTCGGGATCCCACAGTTCAATTCGTTCCATGGCGCCGATGATCAGCGCCTTTTCCCCGATCCCGGCATATTCCGCGAGTGCCTTGGGCAGGGATACCCGTCCCTGACCGTCCAGTGAGACCTCCTCGGCCCACATGAGGATCATGCGGACCAGGTGCCGGGCTTCCTTCTGATAGGTGTTCAGTGCGGCGAATTGCTCTTCCCGCACCTTCCATTCATCGAGGGGATACAGGTAGATGCATTTCTCGAAGCCCTTCGTGAGCGTGAACGTCTGGTTCGCTTCCGGGCTCAGGGCATTCCTCATCTTGGCCGGAATGGCAACCCGTCCCTTGCTGTCGACGGAGTATTCTGCCTGTCCCTTGAAACGAGCCATGACGTGGGTGGAAGCGGTGCGGAAACGGGGGCGGATTCGGGGAGGTGGGGCGCTGCAGAGCATGGGATGATTCCCCACAATTCCCCACTTTCCTCCAAAGGTACACGTTTCCCGCCGAATGTCAAGCCATACGGGGTACGGAAACTCTCGTTTTTACCACTTTCAGCCCGCTTTCCCGGGTGGTGAGGTGTGGGTAACCTGTGGACGGCGGGTGGATAATTCCAATAATAGTATTTTTATACGTATTATCCCATGAAACGTGTATATAAATACACCATTCAGACCGACGGTCCATGGTCCCACCCCCGCTACCGCTCACCCGGCGACAGAAAGACGCCCTGCAGGCTGTGGAAAACCACATCCGTACGCACGGCTGGGCGCCGACGTATGCGGAGTTGGCCGACCTCATCGGGGCCGCTTCCACGACGAGTGCCGTCCGGCTGGTGGAACACCTGGAATCCAAGGGCTGGATTGATGTCGAACCCGGTACGGCGCGCGGAATCCGGGTCCTGCAGAGCCTGGAACCGGAAAAGGACCAACCGGATGCACGGACAGGCCCCGACGGCGCACCGATTCCCGGGGGAGGGCCGCATACCGGAGCCCGCCGCGTCGACGACGGCGGGGGGAGCGGTGGGGAAATCGGGTGGGGACGGGTGGTGCAGACGGACGAAGTCTGGATTCCGCATGACCTCGCGCCCGGAGACCTGGAGCTCCACCTGACCCGCGTGCCCGACAACGGCATGGTGTCGTGCGGCATCCTGATCGGCGACCTGGTGGTCTGGTACGCGGTACCCGTCCCGGACATCCGGACGGGAGACCTGGTCGTGTGCCCGGTCCATGACCGTCGCACGGTCCGGCGGGCGCGGTGCCTGGGCGATGACATCCTGTTGGTCCCGGACGACGCCCTCTATGCAACCGCCCGCTACGACGCCACGGCTGGCCCCCTGGGGATTCCCGTGGCCCTGCAACGCACCTGGCCGGACCGGGTCACGATCCGCCGATAAGCTTCGAAGAAGCGAGGTGCACTTTCTTTTCCCGGCGTGGCGGTTTCGGTTTGCCCATGGAGCCGGTTTCTTCCGCGAATGCCAGCGCCGCCTTCACGAACGAGGCGAACAACGGATGCGGCCGTGCCACCGTGCTCTTGTATTCCGGGTGGAACTGCACGCCGATGAACCAGCGCTTCTCGGGCAACTCGACAATCTCCACCAGGTCCCGTGACGGGTTCACGCCGGAGAGCTGCATGCCGTTCTCGGCCAGTTTGTAGCGCAGCACGTTGTTCAGCTCGTAACGGTGACGGTGGCGCTCCGACACCTCCAGTTCACCGTAGATTTCGGCAGCCCGGGACCCCGGCGTCAGCGCGCATCGGTAGGCACCCAGGCGCATGGTGCCGCCCTTGTCCGCAATACTCCGTTGTTCTTCCATCAGGTCGATGACGGGATAATCGGTCCCGGGATTGAATTCCGTGGAGTGCGCATCCTCCCAACCACACACATTGCGGGCGAATTCCACCACCGCACACTGCATGCCCAGGCAAATGCCGAAGAACGGAATGTCGCTCTCGCGGGCATACTTGACAGCGGCCAATTTGCCGTCAATGCCCCGCTCGCCGAACCCCGGAGCGACCAGGATCCCCGCAATGCCCTCCATGAGTCCGGCCACATTCTCCGGGGTCACCGAATCGGACAGGATTTCCCGGACTTCCACTTGAACACCGGCCCAGGCCCCGGCCAGGATGAAGCTCTCGCTTATGGACTTGTAGGCATCCTGGTGTTCCACGTACTTGCCGACGAGGGCAATCCGGACCTTTCCCTTGGGCTCCTTGAGCCGCCGGAGGAACTCCACCCAGTCTTCCATCCGCGGCGCATCCTCGAAGCGCCCCTGGAAGTCCTCGTCCAGGTGGAGGCGCTCGGCCGTGATGGTATCCAGGCCCTGCTCGCGCATCAACAGGGGCACTTCATAGATGGACTCGGCGTCCTGGCTGGCCACCACGGCGCGGCTGTCCACGTTGCAGAACAGGGCCAGTTTGCGGCGCACGTCGGCATCCAGCGGCCGGTCCGTCCTGCAGACCAGCACATCGGGTTGCAACCCGAAGGACAACAGCGTCTTGACCGAATGCTGCGTGGGTTTGGTCTTCACCTCGCCGGCGGCGTCCAGATACGGGACGAGCGTGAGGTGGATGTTCATGGTGTTGCGCGATCCAAGCTCATAGCGCAGCTGGCGGATGGCCTCCAGGTAGGGCTGGCCTTCGATGTCGCCAACGGTGCCTCCGATTTCGGTCAGGATGACATCATATTCGCCCGTCTCGCCGAGCTTCTGCATCCAGTGCTTGATCTCGTCAATGATGTGCGGCACGACCTGCACGGTCTTGCCCAGGTAGGCCCCGGCGCGCTCCTTGTTGATGACCTCCAGGTAGATGCGGCCCGTCGTGACGTTGTTGGCCTGCGAGGTCGGGACGCCCAGGAACCGCTCGTAGTGCCCCAGGTCCAGGTCGGTTTCCGCGCCGTCGTCCGTGACGTACACCTCACCGTGCTCGTACGGGTTCATGGTACCCGGATCCACGTTGATGTAGGGATCGAACTTCTGGATGGTGACACGAAGCCCCCGATCTTCCAGAAGACGACCGAGAGAGGCACAAATAATGCCTTTTCCAAGTGACGATGTAACGCCACCGGTGACGAAGATGTACTTGGTCTGCACGGGACCCGGTGTTTGGATGGAGATGTGGCGGGGCCTCGGCGAGGGTGCCCGACAAAAATACAACCATCAGGGTCGGCGCGCCACCGCGATCAAGCCGGTACCCGTATGGTTGGGCGTGGAGACATCGAGAAAATTGAACACCGTGGCCAGCGGCAGCACCGGGATGTAGTAGAACGGCAGCAGGATGACCGCCGCGAACGTCTTCGACAGGAGCAGCATGGGGTACTTGATGAGCAGCTTCCAGGCCAGGCTCCCCCACGGACCGTACGTATAGTCGATGCGCTCCACCGTGAACCCGGCCCGCTCCAGTTTTTCCCGGAGTTCATCCTGCCCATAACCGTCCCGGACATGCTCTCCGATGAACGATGCGTCGCCGTCCGCCCCTACGTCGCTCCCCCCCTGGTCCGACGGGGTGTTGATGATGACCGTGCCTCCCGGCCGCAGGACCCGGTGGAAGTGCGAAAACACCGTCTCGTCTTCCTCTATGTGCTCCATGACATCAACCGACAGGATGAGATCGTATGGTCCGACGGCCCCCAACCGGGTCAGGTCGTCCACACCGAACGTGGTCCGCGCATCCAGGCCGTACCGCTCGAACAGGACCCGCGCCCATTCCAGGTAGTCGTTCTTGATGTCCACCGCGTGGATGCGCACGCCCGGATACCGCCGGGCCATCCACCAGGAGAACTGGCCGAATCCCGTGCCGGCATCCAACATGCGAAGCCGCCCCCCGCTTCGCTCGGCGGCCGCGCGCAGCGCCCTGCGGACGTACCAGGCGCGCAGGAAAACGACCTGCAGGATGCTGAAGAACAGGCGCATGGCCCACGGCCGACCTTCCACGAGGGCGCCGAACCGGTCTTTGATGGGGTCATAGTGCATGGGCTGACTCAGCAGAGTGGAGTAGGTTCAGGTGCAGGCGGGGCCGTCCTGGCCGGAAGAGGCGAACAACTCGGCGAACGATGCCCAGTCGTTTCCGGCCCGGTTGCGGGTTCGGCCGGCTCCGTCCGTAAGCCGCTGGAGCACGTCCGGCCGAAGCGCATGTTCCAGTCGGTCGGCCAGGGAGGCCGGGTCGTCCGGTTCGGCAATCAGGCCGTCCTCGCCGTCCTGGACCATGTCCGGCAGGCCCCCGACCCGTGTTACGATGACGGGCCGGCCGAACTGGAAGGCGGTCTGCACGACCCCACTCTGTGTGGCGTGCCGGTACGGCTGCACGACGATATCCGCCGCCGAGAAATACGTGTGGACGTCCTCGTCGGAAATGTACCGGCCATGGAAATGGACCCGGTTCGCCAGGCCCAGCCGTTCGGCGTGCTCCCGGTAGGTGGCTTCGTCCTCATAGAACTCACCGGCCACCACAAGGTGTGGTTCGGGGCGTTGGTCCACAGGAAGACGGGCCAGCGCCTCCAACAATACATCCAACCCCTTGTAGGCGCGGACCAGCCCAAAAAAGAGGATCACCGGGCGGGCGCCCGTCCGTCCTTCCGGTCCTTCCTCTGGCAAATCCTCAGGTCGTCCTGGCGGCAGGCCCAGTGATTTGCGCGCCGCGGTCTTGTCCACCGCCTCCCCGAACTGGTTGTACACCGGGTGCGGCCGCACCTCGATCTCGTCACGGCGCCGACCGCCGAGCTCCGCGATGTCATCCGCCACCGCCGCCGACAGCGCGACCACCCGGTCCATCCGGCGAAGCAGTCGCCGCATGAGCGGGCGGGCAAAGGGTTGCCATTCGTGCGGGATGGCATTGTGCACGATGGCGGTGGTCCGGATGGATGGGGCTGCTGCTCCGGATCTCACCCCTCCCCTCTGCAGTCCATTCAGAACGGATAAGTAGACGGGGCAGAAGAACGGCATCCAGACCATGAACACCACCTCCGTGACGCCGGCGTCCCGGAGGTGGCGGGCGGCGCGGCGACCCGTCCAGGGACACAGGGAATCCAGGTCGCGCCGCGCCTCAGGAAGGTCCGGGGATACGTGGAAGGAGGTCTCGGACAGGGAAGCTCCTGCTTGTTCAGCGGTGGAGATGGGTGGACCTTCGGTCACCGGCGTCTCCTGGCTGCTGCCGGGGTAGAGCCAGCCAGGGTATTGGCGCGAAAAGGAAATGCCGACCACCCGTCGTACGGCCGCCGACGATGTACCGTCCGGGTTTTCCACCGCCCGGTGCAGCCGCTCCGTGAAATGGGCTATGCCGCCGCGATAGGGAGGGTAGGGGCCGACAATTCCGAGCGGGCCGGGGTCTTCGGCGGTCATGGCTTCAAGCGGGGGACTTCCTCGGCAATGCCGTAGGATTCGGTCTGCTGCATGCGGGGCACGACAATCATTTCACCCACGAGTCCCACCGTGAACATCTGCACGCCCACCAGCATGAGCAGGGCGCCCAGGAGCAGGAGCGGACGGTCGCCGATGGGATTCCCGAAGTACAGTTTGTCGACCGATATCCAGAGGCTGATGACGAAGCCGCCCAGGAACGCGAGGGTGCCCAGCGACCCGAAGAAATGCATGGGCCGGGAAGCGAATCGCGTCAGGAAGTAGACCGTCAGCAGATCCAGGAATCCCTTTACGAAGCGCTCCAGTCCGAACTTCGTTCGACCGAATTTGCGCGGATGGTGGGTGACCACCTTTTCGGTGATCCGCGTGTATCCCTCCCAGGTGGCGAGCAGCGGGACGTACCGGTGCAACTCCCCGTAGAGACGGACCGACTTCACGACGTCCAGACGGTAGGCCTTCAGTCCGCAGTTGAAATCATGCAGGGGAATGCCGGATATGCGGCGCGTCACGAAGTTGAAGAACCGGCTCGGTATGGTCTTCGAGAGCGGGTCGTGCCGCTCCCGTTTCCACCCCGACACGAGATCGTATCCCGATTCCAGCAGGGCCACCAGGCCGGGGATTTCCTTGGGGTCATCCTGCAAATCCGCATCCATCGTGATGACGTACTTGCCCGTGGCCCGTTCGAAACCCATGGCGAGCGCGGCCGACTTGCCGTAATTGCGGCGCAGGCGGATGCCCCGGAATCGCGCATCGCGCTCGTTCATGGACTCGATGACTTCCCAGGAGTCATCGGTCGACCCATCATCCACATACCAGACCGAAAAGCGGAATCCGGCCCCGTCGCATACAGCGCGGATCCGATCGGTCAGTTCCGGGAGGGATGCTTCCTCGTCGAGAACCGGGACCACGATGGTGAGGTCCGTCTCGTACATGTCAGATGTCGATGGTGGCGTACTTGGCGTTGCGCTCAATGAACTTGCGTCGCGGCTCCACCGCATCGCCCATGAGCGTGGAGAAGATCCGGTCGGCCGCGGCTGCATCGTCAATCGTGACCCGCTGCAGCATCCGCTTCTCCGGATCCATGGTCGTTTCCCAGAGCTGGATGGGGTTCATTTCACCGAGACCCTTGTAGCGCTGGACGCCCACCTTCTGCTTTGAGTCCCCACCGTATTCCACAATCAGTTCCTTCAGCTGCTCGTCGGTCCACGCGTAACCTTCCTTGTTGCCGCGCTTGGCCTTGTAGAGCGGGGGCTGGGCAATGTAGACGAATCCGCGCTCCACAAGGACGCGCATCTGCCGGAAAAGAAAGGTCAGCAGCAACGTCCGGATATGGGCACCGTCCACGTCGGCATCGGTCATGACGATGATCTTGTGGTAACGGAGCTTGTCGGGATCGAAGTCGTCGCCGTTGTCCGTGTTCAGACCCGTACCCAGGGCTGTCACGATGTTCTTGATTTCCTCGTTCGCAAGCACCTTGTCCAGCCGTGCCTTCTCCACGTTCAGGATCTTGCCGCGCAGGGGCAGGATGGCCTGGAAGTGGCGGTCCCGGGCCTGTTTCGCCGATCCACCGGCCGAGTCACCCTCGACCAGGTAGACTTCGCATTCTTCGGGCTTGCGCGATGAGCAGTCGGCCAGCTTGCCGGGGAGACCGCCGCTGCCGAATGCACCCTTGCGCTGGACCAGTTCCCGGGCACGACGGGCCGCCTGACGGGCCTGTGCCGACAGGACCACTTTGTCCACAATGCTCTTGGCCTCCTTGGGGTGATCGTCCAGCCACATGGCCAGCCGATTGCTGACCAACGACTCCACTGCGCCCTGCACATCGCTGTTTCCGAGCTTCGTTTTGGTCTGTCCCTCGAACTGGGGCTCGGCGACCTTAACGGACAGGACGGTCGTGATGCCCTCGCGGAAGTCGTCGCCCGACAGTTCGACCTTCACGTTCTTGAGCAGGTTGTTCCGGTCGGCGTAGGTCTTCAACGTCCGCGTCAGGGCACGCCGGAAACCCGACACGTGCGTTCCCCCTTCGTGGGTGTTGATGTTGTTCACGAACGAGAGGACGTTCTCCGAGTAGCCGCTGTTGTACCGCATGGCCAACTCGACCGGGACCTCGGCATCCTCGTCGGAGAAGTAGATGATCTCTTCGTGGATGGGCGTCCGGGATTCGTCCAGGTAATCCACGAACTCGACAATGCCCCCCTCGAAGTGGTAATCGTCCCGTACGGGTTCGGCGGGGTCGCGCAAGTCCTCCACATGGATGGTGACCGTCCTGTTCAGGTACGCCATCTCCCGCATGCGGTCGGCAATGGTGTCGTACCGGAATTCGGTGGTCTGGAAGATGCTGCCGTCGGGCATGAACGTCACCTGGGTGCCGGTCCGCTCTCCCTCCTCCATGGGACGGATCTGCTCGACCGGGCCCGTGGGATGGCCGACCTTGTAGCGTTGCCGCCAGACGAAACCTTCACGTCGCACCGTGGCCTCCAGATCCACCGAGAGGGCATTCACGCACGATACACCCACACCGTGAAGACCACCGGACACTTTGTACGTGTCCTTGTCGAACTTCCCGCCGGCATGCAGCACTGTCATGACGACTTCGAGTGCGGAGCGCTTTTCCCCGGGATGCTCTTCGACCGGGATGCCCCGGCCGTTGTCCACCACCGTGACCGAACCATCCGGATTGATGGTCACCGTGATGTCGTCACAGTGGCCGGCCAGGGCTTCGTCAATGGAGTTGTCCACCACCTCGTAAACCAGGTGATGCAATCCGCGCGTGCCGACGTCGCCGATGTACATGGCCGGGCGTTTCCGCACGGCTTCCAGGCCTTCCAGGACCTGGATGTTCGATGCGCCGTATTGCTTCGGGGGCTGCGGGACGTTTTCGGGGACGTTGGGCTGGCTCATGCGGGCTCGGTTTCGGATCGATTTCGGGTCGGTTCGCGGAGTCCGGGGGACCCGCGGGCGAATCCCGTAAAGTACGAAATTCACACCGGTTTTCCCACATTCACACGGTCGTCAGACTTCCAGGTACCGCATGAATTCCTGGACCCGGTCCAGCAGGTCCTCGGCGTCTTCTTCCTCGCCGAAGGCCGCCACCACGTGGTAGCCGTTGTGCTCGAGCATGTGCCGGACCCGCGCGGCGTCGCGCATGTTCAGCTTCAGCGTGATGCCGATTTTGTCGTCGGGCATGGATTCCGTGGCCAGGGACAGCACACGGATATCATTCTGCTCAATCAGATACAGGATCTGGGACAACGCCACGTCGCGGGAATTCACTTCGAGCGCCAGGATGGCGCCGGACTCCTGCGTGGCCAGCATCCGCGCAAACCGTTCGAACAGGTCATGGCGGCGGATGAGCCCGATGTAGTGCATGGACGCGTCCACGACCGGGACCGTGGTCAGGTCATGGTCCATGATCACCTTCGTGATCTCGAACACATGATCGTCCAGATCCACGTGCATGGGCGCACCGGAGCCTCCTATGAGGGTCATGACGAGCGCATCGGGACCAGGGGCATTCAGCATGTCCTCTTCGGACACCACCCCAACGAGCGTGCCGTTCATGTCCACCACCGGCAGATGGCGAACGCGCAGCTCCATCAACAGGCCGAGTCCGTATTCAACGGTATCACCCGGCTTGAGGGGCGGAGTCGAGTTGCTGATGAGTGTGTCCACGGACATGGGGATTAATCTACATGTTGGAGTGTGCAATCGCTGTGCCGTTTCCCGCATCCCCATCAAAAAATCTGATTTTCGGCCCGAATGGTGCCTGAATCGCGACGAAATGGCAGAATCATCGGGCCGATGGCGGCCTGGTGGCGGCAAATCCGGCCAAATCAGGCGGCACCTGTTTCCTGTACTGGACGCAGGTCGCGGTAGCGGAATACGAGTTTGTCCAGGTCTTCCACATACCGGGGAGCCACCCGGAAGCGAAGCCGGACCACGGCCACGGTCTCATCGTCGTACTCCGTGCTGGCATACAGCCACGATTCCTCCTGGACGTCAGCCAGGCGGCGGATATGCGCGATGGCCGCCTGATCGGTCACCGGCAGGATGACCGTCCGCTCCTTGAAGTCCTCTTCCATCACGGCAATCAGCCGTTCCTCGAGTTCCGCCAGCCCGATGCCCCGGAGCGCGGACACGAACGCGGCATCCGGATACTCCTGCCGGAGTGCATGCAGCGCATCGACATCCTCCAGCGCATCGATCTTGTTGAAGACCAGGAGCGTGGGCTTGTCATCGGCTTTCAATTCGGCAAGCGTCTCCTCCACCACCTGCTGCTGCTCCTGGAAGCGGGGGTGCGTCGTATCGACCACATGCATGAGCACGTCCGATTCGCGCACTTCGTCGAGGGTGCTCTTGAAGGATTCAATCAGACGATGCGGCAGCTTCCGGATGAACCCGACGGTGTCCGACAACAGGATGGTCTTGTTTCCCGCAAGATGCACGGTGCGGGTGGTCGAGTCGAGTGTGGCGAACAGCCGGTTTTCTGCCAGTACACCGGCATCCGATGCGAGCGCGTTCATGAGCGTGGACTTTCCGGCGTTCGTATAGCCAACCAGTGACACCCGGGTGTAATCGGTCCGGCCCTTGCGCTGCGTGGTCCGTTGCTGGTCGATTTTTTCCAGGCGCTCCTTGAGCGTGGCAATGCGCAGGCCAATGAGGCGGCGGTCCGTTTCGATCTGGGTTTCCCCCGGGCCCTTGGTTCCGATGCCCCCCTTCTGGCGGGAAAGGTGCGTCCATTGCCGGGTCAGGCGCGTGGACAGGTATTCGAGTTGGGCGAGTTCGACCTGCGTCTTGGCCGTCGCCGTGCGGGCATTCCGGGCAAAGATGTCCAGGATGAGGGCGGAGCGGTCCACCAGCTTGCAGCCCAGCGTGCGCTCCAGGTTGCGGAGCTGGATGGGCGTCAGATCGTCGTCGAAAATGACGAGGTCGGATTTGCGTTGCCCCACGAGCTCGTTGAGCTCGGCCACCTTGCCCTTGCCGATGTAGGTGGACGTGTTGATGTTCGTGACCGACTGCGTGAGCCGGTCCGTTACGTCCGCGCCTGCCGTATCGGCCAGCAGGGCCAGCTCATCCAGCGAATCATCCACTTCCCAGCGGGACTCACCGGGCTTGATGACACCGACCAGGATGGCCGATTCACGATTTTTGGACTCGGTTGAATACAAGCGTCAGTTCTCCAGCGCCTTGCGGCTCGCCATGTGTGGCGCAGGAATATCAAGGGAAGCCTCCAGCTTGGTGCGCACCAGACCGCGGAAGCGATCGGCGTACAACAGGGGAACCGGCACCTGAAGGCGGCGACGTTCACCGGAGAAATCCTGGTAGAAGAAGACGAACTGGCTGCGCCGTCCTTCGTCGACCTCGAACCAATCCGTAATCTGCCCCCACCCGACGGAATCGCCGGTGCGCCCGGCTTCCGAAATGATGCCGTATTCCGTGATGATGGTGCTCGTGGCCAGGGCCACGGCCGTGAACCAGAGGGCGCCACCCAGCAGGTACCCCAGATAGATGGGCAGGTTGATGACGGGGTGGGCGTTGTGCGCGTAGACCAGGAAGACGGTCACGAGTCCCATGAACAGCGTCGGCCAGATGGGGAAAATCTGCCACCCTCCGGCACGCCAGACCAGCCGGACGCCGCGGATCCGCAGACGCCGGGCGACCGTCATGGTCAGCAGCATCGCCGTCACCAGGACGAAGGCGAAAACAAGGACCGTGTGCAAGGTATTGATCATCGGGGACCGTTCAGTGACAGTACGGGCCGGGGCCCATCAGGACGCGCTTTCCGGGCGCCAGCGGCTCGCAAGAATGGATTCCAGGAGCATGCAAATCAACGCGAGGCCCAAAAAGACGTTCCACAGTTCATAGCCCGTCCGGGCCGCCGCCACCTGTGCTTCGAGCGGGGTGCTGTCGGCCAGCCGGATGTCCAGGACGCCGACGTCCTGACCGGTCAATTCCGTGAGGTGGGCGGCAGCTTCGTCCGGGTCCATCAACGACAGCAGGGACTCGGCCGGATCGGACTGGATGACAAAACGGCGGATGACGTCCGTACCACTGGCCACGTCGTACACACCCGGGTCGAAGAAGGGACCCGACACGTCCACGAGCGTCGCCCCGGGCAGGGTGCGTTGGGAAGGAATGAGTTCGTCGCCCTCCTCACTCCGGACCACGACCTGCCGGCCTCCGGCGACGCGAATTTGCAGGGGCGTGCCCACCACGGCATCCTCGCCCATGACGGACTCTGATGAGGACAGCCAGTAGAGCGAGCGGTACAGGAGTGGAACGAAGAGGCCGCGCACCGGGAAGTCGCTCCACGTGATGCCGGACTCCACGGCGAACAGCAGCGTCAGGCCCTGGCCGCTGCGGATTTCCTGCAGGAACGGTGCCCCGTTGGTCATGCCGATGATGGTCTGCTCATTGACCCCGCGCGGCGTGTACCGGATGGACCGGAAAACCGTCGGCTGTTCCAGTGTCGGTCCATCGTCACCCATGCCGGATGCGCCCGCGCCTTCTTCGGGAGCGAACATGCCCTCGAACAGCGGGTGCCCGGCATCCACGCGGTTGAAGGCCGTTCCGGCACCGCCCGCAGTCGCTCCGGCGGCTCCGGCTTCGGCGCCCGCCGCCGGGACCTCAATCGATCCCCCACCCAGTTCGGCCAACAGCGCATTGTAGTCGGCCTGCGCCATGCCGTCCCACGGGAAGATCAGCAGACCGCCCCCGGCGCGGACATAGTCCGACAGGGCAGCCCGTTCCCCGGTCGACAGGTCCCGCACTCGGGACAGCACGACCGCGTCGAACGAGCCGAGCGCCGTCGCTGCCAATTGATCCTCGGCCACCTGCTCGGTCCTGAAACGCACCGATTCACCGCCAATGGATTCCGACAGCGCCAGGGCGAGGAACCGGTCATCGCCCGTACCCGCCAACAGGATGCGTCGCTCCTCCGGTACGTTCACCGTGAACGGGCGGACGTTATCGAATACGTAATTGGGGTCGTCCACTTCCACACGACCTTTCAGCCAGCCGGTCCTGCGGGGCGTAACCACGAATTCAGCCGAGGTCTGCCCTCCGGCCGGAATGGTGACCGTGGCCTGGGCCACGCGCTCCCCTTCCAGGAACAGACTCGCCACCAGGCCTTCCACCGTCTGGCTGCCCGCATTCAGCAGCGTGGCGGTCAGGTTCATGGGGCGGTCGGCCGCAATGATCTGGCTCACCACGTCGACGTCCGTCACAGCCAGGTTGGACTCCCCGTCCGAACCGACCGGAAGCAGGAAAGTCCGGATATCCGCCGAGGAATCCGCCACGGCCACGGAGTCCGAGAGCGTGCTGGCCTGCAGATCGGAGGCGACGTAGATCTGACGGTTCACCGTCGGCCGTTCGCGGACCAGGCCCATGGCCTCGCGCAGGGCTTCGGTCAGGCGCCGCTGGCCCGGAATGGGCGCCAGGTCATCCAGCGCACCGCGAACGGCCGACGGCGTGGACAGGGCGAGCGGTGTGGATGTCCTTTCCCCCATGACGGGTACCACGAACACTTCGTCACCGCGCTCCATGCCGGCTACCAGTTCGGCTGCCACGCTCCGGACCTGGTCCAGCCAGGCACCACTGCCGTCCCGCAGTGTCATGGACGTGGAGTTGTCCACCACGAGGACCGTGGTGGTGCGCCCACCGCCGAGCGCCCCGGCCAGGCGACCTTCCAGCGTGGGCCGGGCAAACGCCAGCACCAGCGCCGCGATGGTCAGCATGCGCAGCGCCAGGAGCAGCCACTGCTTTATTCGCACGCGCTGCATGGTGCTTTTCTGCAGTTCGTGCAGGAAAGCCAGACTGGAAAAATTGACGCGCTGGGGCCGCCTGAAATTGAACAGGTGGATGACAAGCGGGATACCCGCCGCCAACAGTCCCAACAGAAAAAGTGGATTCAGGAAGATCATGGCGACGGTGCTACGTGCAAGCCTCACCCGCGTTTCGTCCATCGCCCGAAACAGGACGCGAACCCGGCTGCGGCTTTTTACGGGATCTTCGGCATCATCGTGCCGGGACAGGCGTAATGGCCCGATTAACCCGTCAGAGCAGGCGACGCAAGAACGTGGGCAAAGCCAAAACCAGAACCACCGCAGAAGCCACCACGGCCCCCCGGAACATCATCATCCGGGGTGCCCGCCAGCACAACCTGAAGAACGTCGACCTGGACCTCCCCCGGGGCTCACTGATCGTATTCACCGGGCCGTCGGGGTCGGGTAAGTCTTCCCTCGCCTTCGATACCATCTACGCCGAGGGGCAGCGGCGCTATGTGGAGTCCCTGAGCTCCTACGCCCGGCAATTCCTGGAACGGATGGACAAGCCCGATGCCGACCTGATTACGGGTCTCGCACCGGCCATTGCCATCGAGCAGAAGACCGTCTCGAAGAACCCGCGCTCGACGGTGGCCACGCAGACCGAACTGTACGACCACCTGCGCCTGCTTTTTGCCCGGATCGGTACCACCTTTTCGCCCGTCTCCGGCGAACCGGTCACCCGCGACTCGCCACGGTCCGTGGCCCGCGATGTCCAGGACCGGTTCGAGGACGGCACCCGGTTCATGGTCTGTTTTCCGTTTCCGGACCGCAAGAAGATTGCCGTCCGGGATGAGCTGGAGAGCCTCCGCAAACGGGGATTCTTCCGCATGGTCGCCCTGCCCACCGAAAAGCAGGCCGAAAAGGGCGAAACCGAGTCCATCATCGACCTGAATGAAACCGAGCCCGCATCCGTGCGCATAGCCCGCGACCGGCTGCTCGTACTCGTGGACCGGCTCGCCACGCGGAAGGACGATGAGGACGCGGAATCGCGACTGGCCGATTCCGTGGAGCAAGCCTTCTCCGAGGGGGGTGGGCGCTGCCTCATCCTGCGCCCGGGCGAGCGGGAGGCCCGGGCGTACAGCCAGCATTTCGAGCGGGACGGACGCATTTTCGCGGAGCCCACGCCGCACCTGTTCTCCTTCAACTCCCCGGTCGGTGCCTGCCCGACCTGCCAGGGGTTCGGTCGCACCGCCGGACTGGACCCGGATCTTGTCATTCCCGACCCGGCCCTGTCCATCCGCCAGGGCGCCATTGCCCCGTTCCGTACCGAATCCTGGAGCCAGTACTTCCGCGCCCTCATCCGCGTGGCCGCCGACGAACGGATAAGCATAGACAAGCCATACCAGGATCTCACCGGGAAGGAACTGGACATCATCTGGAACGGCAAGGCCGACTATGCCGGCATCCACGGCTTCTTCGACTACCTCGAATCGAAGAAGTACAAGATGCACTACCGGATTTACCACGCCCGCTTCCGCGGATACACGTCGTGTCCCTCCTGCAAGGGATACCGGCTCAGGGACGATGCGCTCTTCGTGCGCGTGGCCGGCCACCACATCGGCCAGGTATGCGAACTCACCATAGAAGATGCGTCGCGCTTCTTCGCGGAACTCTCCCTGAACGACCATGAAATGGCCGTTGCCGGCCGGGTCCTGGATGAGCTCCGGCGGCGGCTCACGTACCTGGTCAAGGTGGGACTGGAGTACCTCTCGCTGGATCGCCTCTCCCAGAGTCTGTCCGGCGGGGAAAGCCAACGCATAAACCTGGCCACGTCGCTCGGCTCATCACTCGTAGGCAGCCTGTACGTGCTCGATGAGCCGTCCATCGGGCTGCATCCGCGCGATACGCACAGGCTGATCGACATCCTGGAGCATCTCCGGGACATCGGCAACACGGTTCTCGTGGTCGAACACGAGGAGGACATGATGCGCCGCGCTGACTGGATCGTGGACCTGGGACCGGGCGCAGGCCGCAACGGCGGTCATGTCGTGGCCCAGGGCCCACCCGTCGACGTGGAAGCACACCCCGATTCGTTGACCGGCGCCTACCTGAGCGGACGGAAGCGGATTCCCGTGCCCGCCGAGCGCCGCGCCATCAATCCGAAGGATGTCATCCGGCTGGAAAATGCCCGCCAGCACAACCTGAAACGGCTGGACGTGGAATTCCCGCTCGGCATGCTCGTGTGCGTGACGGGGGTTTCCGGGTCGGGCAAGTCCACGCTGGTCCACGATACGCTCTACAATGGACTCGCCAAGCTGAAAGGGGTGGCCGCGGGCGACGTCCAGGCCGGCCGGCACGACGCCATCCGCGGCCACCCCCTCATTGACACCGTCGAACTCGTGGACCAGACGCCCATCGGCCGATCACCACGGTCCAACCCGGCCACTTATGTGAAGGCCTTCGACGGCATCCGCAAGTTGTTCTCCGACACCTACCAGGCACGGATCCAGGGCTATGCGCCCGGGTATTTCTCGTTCAACGTGCCTGGAGGCCGGTGCGAGACGTGCCAGGGCGAGGGCGTGGTCACCATCGAGATGCAATTCCTGGCCGACCTGTACCTGGAATGCGAAGCCTGCAAGGGGCGTCGCTACCGACAGGATGTCCTGGAAATCCGCTACAAGGGCAAGTCGATTGCCGACGTCCTGGACATGACCGTGGACGATGCCGTGGACTTCTTTGAGGACGATGCGCCGACGCAACGCAAGTTGCAGGTCCTGGCCGACGTGGGCCTGGGCTACCTCAGTCTGGGGCAGCCCTCCAACACGCTGTCCGGCGGCGAAGCCCAACGGATAAAGCTGGCGTCGCACCTCGGAAAGACGACCCGGGAGCGCACACTGTATATTTTCGACGAGCCCACCACCGGTCTGCACATTGACGATATCCACACGCTGCTCCAGGCCTTCCAGGCGCTCATCCAGGAAGGGCACTCCGTGATCGTGATCGAACACAATATGGAAGTCGTCAAATGTGCGGATCATGTCATCGACATGGGTCCGGAAGGCGGCGTCCGCGGCGGATTCGTCGTGGCATCCGGAACCCCCGAGGACGTGGCCGGCGTGGCGGAGAGTCATACCGGTCGGTTCCTGAAAGCCCTTCTGGACGCATGAGCCGGCCACGCAAACGCATCGCCCTGTTCACCGGGGCATACAACCACATTGCCGACGGGGTCAGCCTGACGTTGAACCGGCTGGTGGGCTATCTCCTGGATCACGGAGCGGAGGTCCTGGTGTTCGCTCCGACGGGTGAAACGCCAGCCCTTGCCCATGCGGGCCGGATGGAAGCGCTGCCGTCCGTGGCCATGCCCGGCCGGCCGGAGTACCGCATTTCCCTGGGGCTGTCAACAGACAACCGCAGTGTGCTGGACGAATTCGACCCGACCATCGTGCATATTGCCACACCGGACATCGGTGGCCTGCAGGCGCTCGCGTGGGCTGAACGGCGCGGGTTGCCGGTCGTCGCATCGTACCATACCCATTTCAGCTCGTATCTCAACTTTTACCGGATGGCCGGATTGGAGCGGATGATGTGGGCCTATTTGCGGTGGTTCTACGGGCATTGCAGCCACGTCTATGTACCTACGTCCTCCATGGCCGATGTCCTGGTATCGCACGGCATCCGAAATGGCCTCGAACTGTGGCCGCGGGGCGTGGATACGGAGCTGTTCCATCCGGGCCGCCGATCGGCGGAGTTCCGCCGCAAACATGGCTTCCAGGACACCGATGTCGTCGTCAGCTTCATCAGTCGGCTGGTCATCGAGAAGGGACTGGATGTCTATGCGGATACGGTAGCGGCCCTGCGCGACGAAGGATGTCCGGTGCGGGCCCTGGTCGTGGGTGACGGTCCAGCGTGTGACATGCTGCGTGAGCGCCTGCCCCGTGCGGTTTTTGCCGGACACCTGCGCGGACCGGAGCTCGCTACGGCTTACGCCTCCTCCGACGTCTTCCTGTTTCCCTCTGAAACCGAGACCTTCGGCAATGTCACCCTCGAAGCCATGGCATCGGGCATTCCGACCGTGTGCGCCAATGCGACGGGCAGCAAGTCGTTGGTGGTGGACGGCGTGACCGGTTTCCTGGTGGAGCCGCGCGACAGCGAGGGCTTCACGACCGCGCTGCGTACGCTGGTCATGGATGCCGGGCGCCGTCAGGCCATGGGCGAGGCCGCCCATGCCGAGGCGCTTACCTATACCTGGCCGTTGATCCTGGGTCGGATCAATGCCTTCTACGATTCGGTGTTGCCATGAACATTCTGTTCGTCACCCACTCGTTTCCGCCTCCCGACCGCCCGCTGGACAATGTGGGCGGCATGCAACGCGTGGCGTTTGAGCTGGATGCGGCCCTCCGCCGGCAGGTTGCACGTGGCGACGCCTCCTTTTCCTACGAAACCCGCGCGCTGGTGAGTTCCTGGCGGTGGGTCCACGTAAAGGTGGTCCCGTTCCTTTTCGGCACATGGCGGTTGCTGGCCCGGCAGATCCGCCGGCGTGACGTGGACGTGGTCGTGTTCTCGAGCATGGTCACGGCCGCACTGGCCGTACCTCTTTCAGGACTTCTCCGGAAGCACGGCGTGGCCACAGCGGCCATTGTCCATGGCCAGGATGTCACAAAGCCTGTCCGCGCCTGGCAGGGCCTGGTGTCCCGGGTCTTCGAGGCGGTCGATGTGGTCATGCCTGTCAGCGGAGCCACCGGCGAGGCCTGTGTGGAACGCGGGTTGCCCCCGGAAAAGGTTGCCGTGGTCCACAACGGGGTGGACCTGGACCGGTTCAATGCCGTGCTGGACCGGTTGGCCGCGCGCGGCACACGGATTTCCGCGGACCGGGCCCGATTGAATGAATCCAGCGCGGAATCCACCGACGCCTCTCCCCTCCTCCTGTGCAGCGTCGGCCGGCAGGTGAAGCGCAAGGGGTTTGCGTGGTTCATCCGGAACGTCATGCCGGCCTTGCCTCCCCATGTCCACTATTGGCTCGGGGGCGATGGACCGGAGCACGACGACATCCAGGCCGCCATCCGCGAAACCGGACTCGAAGCGCGGGTTCGCCTGCTGGGCCGGCTCGACGAGGACGAACTCATTGATCTGTACCGTTGCAGCGATCTGTTCATCATGCCGAACATCCCGGTTCCGGGCGACATGGAAGGATTCGGCATTGTCATGCTGGAGGCCGGCCTGTCCGGACTGCCGACCGTGGCCGCACGCCTGGAAGGCATCCGGGAAGTGATCACACCCGGAGAGAACGGGTACTTCGTGGAATCCGGGGACGCCGCTGGATTCGCCGATCGTATTTCGGCGCTCGACGCCGATCGATCTGCGCTCGCCGATCTCTCGGAACGAACCGTTGGACACGTCCGGTCCACCTTCGGTTGGGATGCCGTGGCCGGAAACTACCTCGCCGTACTCTCCCGCGTCTCCAACCACTGAAGCAGGGCCGGCAGGAAAAACAGGGCCGCGGCCAACGTGGCCCCGATTCCGATGACGGCCAGCTGTCCGATGGACGACAGGCCCGGGTGGAAACTCAGGAGCAGCCCGGCGAATCCGACCATGGTGGTCAGTGATCCCATGGCCACGTGTTCTCCGGTGGACCGCAGCATGGCCCGGATGGACCCGGGTCCCAACTCCCGGTATCGGTGCACCAGATGCACGCCCGCATCGTTACCTATGCCCAGCACCGCGGGCAGCACGATCAGGTTGTAGAAGTTCAGCTGGGCACGCATCAACTCCATGATGAGCAGCATCCACAGCACCCCGACTACCAGGGGCAGCACGGCCAACAACGTCCATCGGACCGACCCGAAGTTGACGTACATGAGCAGCAGTACGATCAGGAAGGTGGCCAGAACCATCCACGGGGCCTCGCCGCGCATGAGCAGCAACATGTCGGCCGCCACGAGGGAGGTGGACCCGGCATGCCACGTGGTGCCGTCTTCACCCACCAGCGTACCCACGTCCTCGGCGAAGGCAATCGACTGACGGCCGTCGGACAGACCCACCGACGGATAGATGATGACGAAATTCCCCAGTTCACCGGTTTTCGACGTGAACTGCTTGCGCAGGAATTCCGGAACGTCCTCGAGCGCGATGGGCGCACGCGTCTGGGCCGCGGCATTCAATCTGTCCACGTCGTCCGACGCCTCGTCCTCGATGAACGGATCGGCCAGCATTTCCCGGATGGTTGCCAGCCGGGCCAGTCGTACGGCCTGTGCCTCGGGTGTCATCGGAAACCGGTCCTGGAGGGATTCCACGCGGCTGATGGTGGGCGACAGGGTATCCACGCGCATGCGCTCGTTCACGGCCGCCACGACACGCGGTACCTCATCGGGGTGGTCCACGACGACATACGCCGGATTGCGCTGGCGACGATCGTTGTAGACTTCGCGGATGATTTCCCGTCGGGCCTCGTATTCCTCGTAGCTCGGCTCCAGTTCACCGAAGCGGTACTCGAATCCGACCCGTCCGGAAAGCACGAGCGAGGCCACGACGGCCAGCAGGCTCAGCACCAGCACGGTCCGGTACGCGGGATACGGCGCACGCGACGCGGCAACGGCCGGTTTGTCGGGATTGCGCGCATCCATGTTGAGCAGCCGCAAGCGTTCGAACACGGTCAACATGGCCGGCAGCACCACCAGCATGGCCACGAGCGCGAAAATGATTCCGGTGCCCGCCATGAATCCGAACTGGGAGAATCCCTTGAAGTCGGCAACGACCAGGACGTACAGCGCCAGCGCAGTCGTCAAGGCACCGATGGTGATGGCCTGGCCCGTCGTGGCGAACGTCTGCTCCGCGGCATCCACCACGGAATTCCCGAGCGCCCGTTCCTCGGTGTACCGCGCATAGAAGTGGATTCCGAAGTCGATGCCGAGGCCGAACAGCACGAGCCCCAACGTGGAGGTCATCAAGTTCAATTCATCGTACGCCAGCCAGGCAATGCCAAACGTCCAGGACAGGCTCATGGCCAACGGCAAGCCGATGGCCAGCGCCATGATGGGCATTCGGAGGATTTGGGTGGCCAGCGTCCGGGCGGACCAGTGATGGCCCACCCGCGCTGTATAGGACTTGTACAGGAAATACAGGACAACCATCAGGAGGACGGCCCCGGCCCCCGATCCGAACGAACCCAGGACGTCCTTCTGGATGGTCTCGATCTCGATCATCTGCCGCATGAGCCGGCCCGCCGTGGTCACAGCCATGTCCGGGTGGTACGATGCCGGATCCAGTTCGGCTATTATGCGGTCCAGTCCGTTGTAGGCGTCCCGGATGAAAGCGATGTTTGAGGAGGCCTCGACCGGAAAGAACCGCAGCACCATGGTTGTACTGTCTTCTGAAACCGGGTATTCCCGCGACACGATCTCGTTGTAGATGGCCTGCAGCTCCTCGCCCACGGAATCCGGCTCCGCCTCCATGTCTTCATCGTCTTCCAGGTCGAAGTAGAAGGGATTGGCCTCCAGTTTGGCCTCCTCAATCCGGTCACCGAGCCATGTTTCGAGCATGTCCAGCTCGGCCGGCGTCGCGAAATACAGCGCGTTGTTCTTCAGGAACGTGACGTCTTTACGGTACTCCACCCGCTGGAAGAACGGCTCGTCGTACCCGGGTCCGCTCATGACGAGTACGCGCTCAATCAAATCCTCTGCGAACGCCTTGTTGGCCGCGAAGGACGGACTCTGGATGCCGATGGCCGCTTCGCTCTCGCCGCCCACGGTATCCCTCAGGCGTTGCAGGGCCACCGCGCTCGGATAGTCATCCGGAATGAGGTTGGCCAGATCCGTATCGATGGACAGCTTCATGGATGCGCGGACACCCAGGAACGTCAACCCGACGGAAAGGATGAGCACGAACGGTGCAAACCGGACGACCCCCCTGATGAATGGACGGAGCGCGTGGAACAGGCGATCCATCAAAAGGCGGCTCGGTTGACTCATGGGGTCTCGCGCTTCAATCGGATGTTGTCAAAATCGGCTTCGGCTTCGCTGCCGGTATTGTCGGAGTCGCCCCACAGACGGATGGAGATGGGTCGCTCCGGAGGCTCGTCGCCGAACACCGCCCGGTAATCTTCAACCACATTCCGCTCGACCCGCTGCCATTCGCCCATGGTCGAGGAAGACACCACAATCACCTTCAGTTTGCCGTAGGACACGACCGTTCCCTCGGGCAAGGCACTCGAATAGACATATTTGATGGTCTTCGGGCGCTTTACAATGAAGCCTTCAAACGAAAACACGACATAGATGCCTGCCGCGGAATCGTTCAGGCTTTCATTGTCCTCGCGAGCGCCGGGGGGCAGTTTGTTGGCCCGCCAGTCCCACGCCAGCACGGGATGCGTGGTCAGGTCCCAATCCATGTGGGGCTGCTCGTTCAGCAGGGTCAAATGGACCGCTTCACCCTTCGTGTACACGCGCAACACCCGGTTGCGTCCATCCTGGACGACCGTGAAGCGTTCGTTTTCCCGCATGAAGGCTTCGGTCAGGGGCTGCAGGGTCCGGTCGTGCAGGTAGCTCCAGCGTACCGGCAGGCCGCCCGTTTCGTACGATTCGAAATCGTCCAACATCCGGGCATCGGGGCGATTGGCTTGACCCTGCGCGGCACCGGGCCATACAGGCAACATCAGGCCAATCAGCAGGATTCGGAGCAGGGGCATGGTGTGGTGTTGGATCATGACGGCCCGAAGATCACAAATCGGGCCACAATGGCAGGAGCGTACGTACAGGTCACGCAGAGGCTCCCCGGCCGGGTTTGACCGGGTATCCGGGCGGTTCGGTGCGCGTCGGGTGTCCATGAAGCTGGACGATCACACAGCCGCCATGGGCAGCGGAATCGTCACACTCCGCAACGTAACCCGCACTGTGTCCGCGGCGTAACCATCTGGAATTCAACTTTCGAATATGTCATGCCGTGTTCCGAATCCGTAGGTTACGCGGCGACTCGCACCTGGAATCCCGCATGAACCCGAATACCTACGAAGCCCTCGAAGTCGGACAGTCGTACACCACGACGCGTCACTTGTCCGCCAAGGATGTACAGATCTACGCCGACTTGACGGGCGACGACAATCCCATCCATATCAACGCCGAGTACGCGGCCGGAACCCGTTTCGGTCAGCCCATTGTGCACGGTACCTTCCTGCTCGGCATCATATCGAAGGCACTTGGACGTGATTTTCCGGGTCCGGGCAGTGTGGCGGTATCCATATCGTGCCGGTTCCTTCGGCCCGTTCCCGTGGACTCCGAGATCACCGTGGAAGTCCGCGTGGCCGAGAAAATCGAGAAGTACCGGCACATCCGGATGAAGGTGTACATCTACCGCGACAAGAAGACGGTGCTCGGCGGTGAGGCGGTCCTCATCCCGCCCGGCGAAGGCGCCCTATAAGGCCCGGTCATTTCAGGGATTTGTAGAGCCGTCCGGCCGATACCATCGAATCCAGGTTCAACTGGTTGATGATGGCCATGGTCTCAGCCGTCGTACCCGGTGGCAATGTGGCCGGGACCACGTTCCGGAACGCTCCCGGCTGACGCACCGTGGCCAACTGCATCCGGTTCGGCTGGATGTTCAGGATGGCGGGGTCGGTCAGCGGCCGAAAATTGTTCGTGGACTGCGCGAAGATCGATTCATACGCCGGATACTGCTGCTGCGTGGTCACGCCGATGAACCGGTAGACCCGCCCCCCATGGTCAATGAAGTGGGCGCGGATGCCCAACACCTGGCCGTTTTCCTGTGTGGCATTGGCCACCACGACCCAGCCCGACAGTCCATTCGTCTGTCCGAGGCCCGCCTGCACGACCGTCAGGCCCTGCTGCTGGCGAAATGCATCGGACGCCGCCCGTGCGGAGGCATGCTCCGACTCGATGGTCATGACGAGATAGGCCTCCTGGCTCTCGGGGATCATGACCACCTGCGTGGGTTGGTTGATGACCTGGAAGCCGGACGGTACCGGAAACTGGAAGGCCAACTGCGGATGATGGAACCACCCGTCCCGGGAGAACCCCTGACGCGGATCCTCACCCCAGACGACCCCGTCCACTCGGCGGAGGTAGGGCTCGCGCACAATCTTGTTCGTCGGCATGGTGGCGGCCCATTCCCCGGCCATCCGCTGGATGGTCTGCTCGCGCTCACCCGGATCGGGGTGCGTGGACAGGAAGCTGGGGAGATCCTGACCGGCCTGCTCGCCGAGCCGACGGAGTGTACGGAAGAACTCGGATCCTTCCGATGCATCGTAGCCGAGGAAGCTGGCATATTCAACGCCCAGGTCATCCGATTCCCGCTCGTCGTCCCGGCCATAGGACAGGAACAGCAATTGCGTGGCACCGCTTCCCAGGTTGAGCACGTTTTCAGCGGCGTTTCCGCCGAACAGGGCCTGGCCACCGACGGCACCGGCCAACAGGGCGGCCTGCCCGAACATCTGGTTCATGGCCCGTTTGGATCCATGACGCCCCGCCACGTGCCCGATTTCGTGCCCCAACACGACGGCCAGCTGCGCCTCGTTCTCCAGATGCGCCATCAAGCCTCGCGTCACATACACGAACCCGCCCGGAAGTGCGAACGCATTCACGACCGGGGAATCCAGGACGCGGAACGTGAACGGCGTCGTGGCCCACTCCGGGTCGGCCCCGGGGCGGCGAAGGTGGCTGACTTCCAGCAGGGCCTGGCCCAGCGAGTCCACGTATCGGGCCATGTCCGGGTCGTCATACTCGCCGAATTGAGCCACGATCTGCGGATCGGCGTCCCGGCCGATGGCGATTTCCTCCTGCCAGGTATAGGCGTAGGCGCGACGGTTTCCGGTGACGGGGCTCGTGGAAACGGCACATCCCTCCAGAACAAGGACGGCAACGAGCAGCAGTGGGTAGATGGAGCGCATATACATGGCGGCGGTGGGATACCGAGTTGGATTCCTGTCGGCGGAAGGCCGATCCGGACTGAGTCAGGGCATTGAAACCGGCGGCCCGACGCGCCCTTCCGACTCCACTGTCATGGTCGTGCAGGGCCCTCCGGGAAAGTGGTCGTGAACGATTTCGCGTCGCGCTGCCGTAGTAATGCTCTGTCCAACGGCATCGGACTGCAAAATGTTCAAAAAAGCCCGTATACGGCCCGGATCGAGGTTGTCGAACACGTCGTCCAGCAACAGGACCGGCCGCTCATCCAGGGCCTCGTGCAGGTAATCGTACTGCGCCAGCTTGAGCGCCATGCCGAACGTCCGGTGCTGCCCCTGCGAGCCGTACCGCCGCACCAGATGCCCGTCCAGCAGCATGTCCAGTTCGTCCCGGTGTGGACCGGCCTGCGTGGACCCGCGCTGTCGCTCGGCCTGTGCGTTCCGCTCCAGCGCCTCCCGGAAAGCTTGCTCCACCTGTCCCGCAGCCCCTTCCTGCTCCGCCCGGAATTCCTTCTCCGCTTCCCCGCTGCCCAGACCCGGAAACGGAGCATAGGCCATGGACGGCCGCTCGGCGACCTCCGCTATCCGACCATACGCCGTCTCGAGGTGACGATTGAACGCCGCCACGAACCGGAGTCGGGCGTGCACCACCGGAACCCCGTATTTGATGAGCTCTTCCGTCCACGCATGCAGCATGTCAGCGTCGGCCGCCTGCCTGCGCCGCCTGCCGCTCAACAACAACTCGTTGCGCTGCTTGAGTATACGACGATACGCCACCAGGTTTTCCAGATACGTCGCGCTGGATTGGCAGAGCAGCGAGTCGAGGAAGCGGCGCCGCTCGTCCGGCCCCTCGGCCGTAATTCGCTGATCGTCCGGCGCGAACACAACGACCGGTACCCGTCCAACAAGATCCGTGAGCCGCTCGAGCGGCGCCCCGTTCACCTGTACCCGCTTGCCGCCATCCGGCTGATACGCCACGCGCACCCGCACTTCCTTTCCGGCATCGGATGTGAACCGCCCCTCCACTTCGTAGTGGCCGGCCCCCCGCTGCAGGACGTACCGGTCATTGTGCGTCAGAAAGCTCCGGCTCAGGCAGGCCACATGAACGGCTTCGAGCACATTCGTCTTCCCGGCCCCGTTGGGCCCCACCAGGAGGTTTATGCCCTCCCGGAAGGGGACCGTCGTGGACGTGTGCGCACGAAAGCCGTTCAGCCTGATTTCATTGATCTGCATGGATCATGAGGGGACATCAAATCGGTCCGCGTCCATCACCTTGGCCCAAGCCGCCACGAAATCCCGGACGAACTTCTCTCCGGCATCCGCCTGGGCATAGACTTCGGCCAGGGCCCGCAGCTGCGAATTGGAACCGAACACCAGGTCAACCCGCGTGCCCTTCCATTTCACGGCGCCGGTCTGCCGATCCCGACCCTCGAACTCGCGGGCGCCCTCAGACGTGGGGGTCCAGACCGTACCCATGTCCAGCAGGTTGACAAAGAAGTCGTTGGTGAGCGTACCCGGTCGCGACGTGAATACCCCGTGCTCGCGGCCGCCATGATTGGCGCCGAGCGCCCGCATACCGCCCACGAGGACCGTCATTTCCGGGGCCGTCAGCGTCAGGAGCTGGGCCTTGTCCACCAGCAGCTCCTCCGCGCGGACCGTGTAGGCGGCCTTCTCATAGTTCCGGAATCCATCGGCCAGGGGCTCCAGGACGTCGAACGACTCCACGTCCGTCTGCTCGGCCGTGGCGTCGGTCCGGCCCGGTGTGAACGGGACCTCCACGTCGAACCCGGCCTTCCGGGCGGCTTCTTCCACCGCGGCGCATCCACCGAGCACAATCAGATCGGCCATCGAGATCGCCGGGACTTCAGAGCGAATCCCCTCCAGCAGGGTCAGCACCCGCTTCAGTTGATCGGGTTGGTTGGCCTCCCAATCCACCTGCGGCTGCAGGCGGATACGGGCGCCATTGGCTCCGCCGCGCTTGTCCGAACCCCGGAAGGTAGAGGCCGACGACCAGGCGGTGTAGACCAATTCACGGATCGTGAGACCGGAGGCCAGGATTCTCTTCTTCAAGTCGGCAATCGCCTGGGCGCCCAGGGGCGCACCGGTCGGTGCCGGAATCGGGTCCTGCCAGATCAGATCCTCGGACGGGACATCGGGGCCCAGGTAACGGGACTTCGGTCCCATGTCCCGGTGCGTCAGCTTGAACCAGGCCCGCGCGAATGCATCGGCGAATTCCTCGGGGTTCTTGTGGAAGTGGCGCGAGATCTTTTCGTAGGCCGGATCCATCTTCATGGCCATGTCGGCCGTGGACATCATGATGGGCACCTTCTTGGTGGGATCCTCGGGGTCGGGTGCCATGTCCTCTTCCTTCAGACCGATCGGCTGCCACTGATGGGCGCCGGCCGGGCTCTTCGTGAGCTCCCAGTCATACCCGAAGAGCACATCGAAATAGGTCATGTCCCACTTCGTCGGTGTCGGGGTCCAGGCACCTTCCAGGCCACTGGTAATGGCATCCCGGCCTTTTCCGCTGCCGTACGTGCTCAGCCAGCCGAAGCCCTGGGCTTCCAGGGGGGCGGCCTCGGGCTCCGGTCCGACGTGCTTCACGTCGCCGGCGCCGTGGGTCTTCCCGAACGTGTGACCACCCGCCGTCAGGGCCACCGTTTCGTAATCATCCATGGCCATCCGCTTGAACGTCTCGCGGATGTCCTGGCCGGATTTCACCGGGTCAGGCTCCCCGTTCGGGCCTTCCGGGTTGACGTAGATGAGCCCCATCTGGACCGCGGCCAGCGGGTTATCCAGGTCGCGCTCGCCGCTGTAGCGTTTGTCGCCCAGCCACTCACTCTCCTTGCCCCAGTAAATGTCTTCCTCGGGCTCCCAGATGTCCTCGCGTCCGCCGGCGAAACCGAAGGTCTTCAGCCCCATGGACTCCAGCGCGACATTGCCGGCCAGGATGAGCAGATCGGCCCAGGAAAGGGCGTTGCCGTACTTCTGTTTGATGGGCCACAGCAAGCGCCGGGCCTTGTCCAGGTTGCCGTTGTCCGGCCAGCTGTTCAAGGGCGCGAACCGCTGCGATCCCGAACCGCTGCCACCGCGGCCATCCCCCGTCCGGTAGGTACCGGCGCTGTGCCACGCCATGCGGATGAACAGCCCGCCATAGTGCCCGTAGTCGGCCGGCCACCAGGGCTGCGAATCCGTCATGAGCGCATGCAGGTCCTTCTTGACGGCGTCCAGGTCGAGCTTCTTGAATGCCTCGGCATAGTCGAATGATGCTCCGAGCGGGTTCCCCTCAGACGTGTTCTGATGCAGGATTCTGAGATTCAGTTGGTTCGGCCACCAATCCTTGTTGGTGGTTCCGCTGAACCGATGCGTCGCCATGCCGCCCGTCACCGGGCATCCACCGTTTCCACCTGTGTTGCTGCCTGAATTGTTGCCTGTATTTCCACCTGTATTTCCACTCATGGGGAAGCCTCCGAAGCGCATTTGATCGTGTCTGTTGCGAATTGAATGCATGATCGCGCCGCCGGGCATGGTGGGCAAGAAAGGCCCTCATTTATTACGCAAGATTCACCCGAAAGCGTTCGCGGGCTGGATCGGCGGCGCGGAGAGCGTCAGAGCGCCGCCACCGCTTCGAGCTCGATCTGGTAGCCGTGGTGCAGGTCCCGGACGGGCACGATGGCGCGGGCCGGTCGGTGGTCTCCGAAAAATGCCGCATACTCCTCGTTCACGGCGCTCCAGAGGTCGATGTCCGACACGTACACGGTGACTTTCACGACGGAGGATCGCGTGCAGCCGGCTTCCTGGAGGATGGCTTCGAGGTTGAGCAGCACCCGGCGGGTCTGCTCCCGGATATCCGCCGCCTTCCAGGATGGATTGTCGGGATGGATGGGAAGCTGGCCCGATACGAAGAGCAGTCCGGCGTGGGATACGGCCTGGGCGTAGTGGCCCGCCGGGATGGGGGCGTTCGGCGTCTGATAGGATTTCATGCGCCCAATATAGGCCCCGGTTCGGTTCAGGACGTACTGAACAGGTCCGGCTGACGCGGGGCGGGGCTGTCGGCACCCTGTTCGAGCCCCAAGAGAGCGCGCTTCCGCCAGAGTCCACCGCCGTACCCGGTCAGGGAGCCGTCGCTGCCCACGACACGGTGGCACGGGATGAGGATGGACAGGCGGTTGTCCCCGTTGGCACGGGCGACGGCGCGGACCGCCGTGGGGCGTCCAATGGCGGCGGCCTGCTCGGCGTATGAGCGCGTTTTCCCGTACGGGATGGTCATCAACCCCTGCCAGACGGCTTCCTGGAACGCGGTACCTGCCATGTGGAGTGGTACATCGAACGCGGTCCGTCGGCCCTTGAAGTAGGCCTCCAGCTGCTCTTCAAGCCGGTCCGTGAGGTCCGTTCGCCCCGGCACGAACCGGGCCGTGAGGCGCCGCTCCACGGCGGCGAGCTGGGTTTCGAGCATGCGCCGGTCCACGAATTCCAGCAGGCAGACGCCCTGATCGGTGGTGCCGGCAAGGACCGGCCCCAGTGGCGTCGTGAAACGGCTCAGATGGACCAGCGTCACCGCACCGCTTTTTCCGGCCGGCCGGCCCGTCAATTTCTGCATGGCCTCCCGGAAGCCACTCAGGGATTCATATCCGTGATCATACGCGACCTGCGATTCCGGCTCCCCCGACTGCATGCGGCCGAGCGCCATGCCCAGACGCCGAAGCCGCAGGTAGCCCTGGAAGGTCATGCCATGGTGGGCCTTGAACCACCGCCTGAGGCGGGCCGGATCCACACCGGAAACGCGGATATCGGCGTCCTTCCAACGACGACCGGGGTCGGACTCCACCTCGTCGAGCACGTTCGTCATCCAGGCGGGCGTACTCCCCAGTGGTTTGAGTGGCTGGCACCGCTTGCACGGGCGGTATCCGGCCATCAGGGCCTCCCTCACCGTGCGGAAGTATTCCACGTTCTGCGGATGCGGCTTCCGGGCCGGGCACGTGGGCCGGCACAGGATGCCGGTGCTCGTGACCCCGACCACGAACACGCCTTCATAGGACGCATCCCGCGCCACAAGCGCCTGGTAGAGTTCGTCTTCGGGGGGCATTTGACGTTGCATGCTGTATCGTACGAACACCGGACCGAGTGCATCCACCGGAAAATGAACACGGATGTCGATTGGAATGTGTAGATTCCGGGGACGTACCGACCAAACCGGACCTGCCCGCCTGTTCAAACGAGCTACTACCTTTTCCACTCAACGCGAGGTGAACCATGGCTCGTTTCATTCCCATTCTCCTGGCAGGCATCCTGGTCTTGACGGCCGCGCTGCCGGTCCACGCGCAGCAGCCAACACAGCAGCCAACACAGCAACCCACGCTGAACGTCCCGTCCATCAAGGCACGTTCCGTCCTCTCCGATCCCGACCATACGGATGCCGCCCTCAATATGCGCGTGGCCATGCTGTTCCGGGACGAACTTCGGGTGCGGGGCATCCCGCATGACGGGCCCGGCCTGGATGTCCGCTTCCTGGCTCAGACACATACGACGGCGGCGGGGACCGTCGTCATGCTCAGCCTCGTTGAAGGGATGACCCTCAGCGAGCCCGTCCTGGATGCCGCCGCCAGGCACGAGATCTGGTATGCCGGCCGGGCCATTCCAGAGAATGCCGAAGAAGGAAAATTCGTACGCGAGTACATGACCCGCGAGGTCCTGGAAGGCCATGTGCAGGTCATGAATATCGTCCAGCATATCGTGACCGAAGCGGAACTGCCCGGCGTCGTGAGCAGCTACCTGGACAGCGTTACGCGTCGCCGGCGCTGAATGGAATGACCGACGTATTCCACTTCGATGATCATGAGTTGGACGTACCCAACCGCCGGCTGTCGCGCGATGGTCGCCCCGTCGAGCTGAATGCGCGGTATTTCGATGCGCTCGTCCTGCTCGTGCGTGCGCAGGGGCAACTCATCCCGAAGGACCGCTTCTTCGAGGAGGTCTGGGGCGAAGTGGTGGTCAGCGACAGCGCCCTGACACAGTGCATAAAGGACATCCGGAAGGCTCTCGGGGATGATTCGTCGAACCCCCGGTACGTACAGACCGTGCCGCGCCACGGGTATCGGTTCATGGCAGAGGTACGGGCGGGGGCGCCAGCTGCCAACGGCACCGTCCAGGTCCCGGCCGACGCCCCGACCGTCTCCGTGGCTGCCACCGAATTGTTCGCCGGTACGGTGGGAGGCGGTGTGGCCGGGATCTGCGGAGGGTTGCTGTACGGTTTCGCCCTCACGAACGCATCGGGCAGCGCGGAGCTCGGCACGCTGTCCATTCTCCTGGTCATGATGACCCTCACCGGGTTCCTGGGCGTTCTGGGCGGCTTCGGCGTCAGCATGGGCCTGGCCGTTTCCGGCTGGCTTGCCGCGCGGCAGCGGGCCGCGAGACCCTGGGCGTGGCGGATTGCGGGAGCCGCGCTTGGCGGGCTCCTGGTCGGGAGCACCACCAAACTGCTGGGATTGGATGCCTTCAACCTGCTCCTCGGCAGGACACCGGCTGGAATGACCGGTGGTATTGAGGGTGCCTGCCTCGGCGCAGCCCTCGCCGCAGGTGCATGGTTGGGTGGTGGATTCCAGGCGCGCAAACGATGGCACCCGGTCGCCGCGGGTGCGGCGACCGGGTGCGCGGCCGGCGTGCTTATTACGCTGGCTGGGGGGCGTCTGCTGGGGGGCAGCCTGCAACTGCTGGCCGATTCCTTCTCCCAGTCACGACTGGAACTGGATGCGCTTGGTCGATTCTTCGGGGAGCTTCAGTTCGGCACATTCTCCCAGGTCGCGCTGGGTGGCCTCGAGGGAGGACTGTTCGGCGCTGGTGTGATCGGCGCACTCGTCCTGGCCAGCGCGCTTACTCAGACGCATCGTCAGCGGCATGATTGAACAGTAGCGCCACGCCGGTGAACAGGACCACGAACATCGCATTCACGGCAATGATCTCCACGGGGCTGTAGCCCGGGGCACTGCGCTCCACCACGAGGGCCACGGCACCGATAAGGGCCGTCGCCCCGGCCATCGTAAAACCCGTCCTGGCCATGCCGCGCGGCTTCAGGCGACAGGCCGTCGCGCCCAGGAAGCCCAGCGCCAGGACGCCGAAGTAGGCGACGTTCAACAGGTTGTCCTCGTTGCCGACAATACCAACCGCGCCGTTTACCCAGATCATGAAGAATCCTGATCCCACAGCACCCACCGCTGCTATCCGGTACATGGTCTGTCCTGACGTGCGGAGGGCCAGTTCGAACGCCCCGCCGGCTCCGAGCAGCATGGCCCCCATGACCATGAAGTCGGATGCTGTCCAATTCACCTCCTCCGTAAACTGCATGGCAATCAGCGGCAAGAGCAACAGGAACGCAGCCCCTGACCAAGCTGCAATCCTGAACCTGTTCCACGCGGTGTTTTCGTGCTGGGTTGTTTCGCGCGTCGCGTTTTCGTGGGTTGCTTTCATGCCTGCACCTCCTTCGCCGCTGCGGCCCCAATCCGGGCGCGTGTAATGAAGAACCACGCCAGCCCGCCGATCACCAGTGCGAGGGGGAGCGCTCCGGGTTCATCTTCCACCGTAATCATATAGGTCAGGAGCAGCACGCCCACTGCTGTGATTGCCAGGGATATCACGCGTTGGGCCTTCAGCCCGCTTCCTGCTCCTTTTGTTGTTTCAGCCATGGTCTCGTCCGGTTGGTTATGAGTGACGCCGAAATATGGCGTACCGAACGCGTGAGGGACGTGAGCATGGTCTGATGTTTGCGTGAGATCTCTTTCTGCGGAGCCTCTTTCTGCGGGATCAGGCTCTTACGGTCACATTCCGCTCAATCCACCACCCCCAGAGCGGCAACAGCCACATCGACAGGCCCACGACGGCAATGGCAGTCGTGCCCGGAGGCGGTGGCGAAAACGGCTGGCTCGCCCAGATGAGGACGCACAGGCCGACCAGGCTCCACAGCGCCAGGTGACCCTGCCGGCCCGGCACGTCGACCACGCGAAAGAACACCACCAATGCGGCGACCAGGAGCAGGCCTTCCACCGCCAGCGTACCCGGTACGGAATGCCACAACCCGAGACCCGTCTCGACCCCGCCCGGCCACAGCGGGAGGTCCGGACCATGCGTGATCCAGTCCAGCACCCAATGGCTGACGAGGACCAGCGCCGACACCGACGCCACGCGGCGGGACCCGCCGGCCATGCGGACGACCCCCGCCAGGAGCACGCCCCAGACCACCACCATCAGGAGACTGTGGCTCCACGGATACCATGCGAAGTCCAACGCGGTGAATGCCGTATTTCCGGGATCCACCACTACCGTTTCCGCGCCCACCAACAGCAGCACCGGCCAGAGGATGTCAATGCCGAACGATGCACCGATCAGCAGCGGAAGCGGCGCTTCCCGCGCGACCGTCTTTGCACCGAGGGCGGCTGCAAGGTGTCCTACGAACATGTCACCCCTTTACTTTTTCAACAGCCTTCTAAAAGGCTTCGTCCTTCTTCTTCAGCAGGAACAGGCCTTCCTGGAGGCTGGTGACCAGGACCGTGCCGCTCTCGAAGAACGGGTACGTGCTCCACGCGCCGCTGAAACCGGGACCCTCGTGGTACGGCGACGTATCGAAATAGCCGACTTCCACGGGGTTCTCCGGGTCGGCAATATCCAGCACGTGCATGCCGTACCGGTAGTTCGCCTGGTACGCATATCCATCCTTCAGATACAGGTTGTGCGCGCTGGCCGGCATGGATCCCATGAACTGGGTCACGAGCACCGGGTCTTCCAGGTCCGTCAGATCCCAGATGAGCGTACGCGTGGTTTCCACATTCCCGCGGATGACATCCGATTCGTCATCCTGGTAGAAATACCGTTGATCGTCGGTCAGCCATCCCTGGTGGATGTAGGCGGCATTGGGTGAAGACGCCGTCGACAGGTGAACCGGGTTGGCCCGATCGGTGACGTCGGCGATCTCGAAGACCGATCCGTTCGAGTTCAGGCAGATTTCCCGGCCCGTGTAGCGCGTGTCCGGTCCGCGGTAGGTCACGCACTGGGAATCATGCGTGCCGCGTTCGCCCTTGACGCATCCCTCGAAAACCGGATTCAGCGGCTCCTCGATGTTCATCATGTAGAGTCCGCCGCCACACGTGCGGGGGTCCACGGCGTAAGCGTACCCGCTCTCCTCATTGATGATGACGTTGTGCGAACTGCCGAATCCGCGGTAATGCAGATCGGGCTCGAACAGGGCAGGGACGTCGGTCACGGAGCGCAGCCGGGTCAGGTCGAACACCTGCATGCCGTGATCCCCGGCGCCATCGGCCACGATGTAGGCATAGTTCCGGTAGGTCTTGATGTCACGCCAGAGCTGCGACGGTGGCGTTCCCCACGGCTTGGGCAGGTCGCCGATGAGTACGGGGTTGGACGGGTCGGTGATGTCGATGAACGACGTGCCGTCATTCCGGCCCACAAGCGCATATTCGCGACCGGTGTCGGGGTCGGTCCAGCCCCAGTTGTCGTTCGTGCGCACGCCGCGGGAGTGCTCCGGTGCACGCAGGATGGAGGTCGGGATGAAGGCCAGCAGTTCGACTTCATCACAATCGAACGGGCCGATCTTTCCGTCCTCACACTCCCGCTTTTCGCCCAGGATGGCACCCAACGCATCGGGCGGACTGACCAGCCATTCGCCGCCAGGCGCATCTTCCGAATAGACAATGACCGCTCCCGATTGATGATGCATGCCGGGCGCGACTACGGCCACCGCACCGGCGTCTGCCACAATCTGCCGCCCGAACGCGTCCCGTTCGACCGTATTCTCCAACTGGATGCGCCGTGGAGCGCCGACCGCCGAGCCCTTGTCATCCAACGTGTAGACGAACGTGGAGCCGATTTCGTACTCCCGGTCGGTCGGGGCGCCAATCCACAATTCGCTGTCCGCCACACCGATTCCACTGCCGAAGCGATCGCCGGTCTGGCCATTGTCGAGCGCAATCCGGCCGCTGGAACGCCAAGTCGCGGAAGCATTGGCCCGCGTGAACACGTGTACGGCACCCTGGCTCTCGTTCCATCCGGGTGCGCCCACATACAATCGGTTGCCGTTCTGGGCGATGGATGTCCCCAGATTGGCGGCCGACTCGGACGGGGCGTTCAAATGGCCGCGTTCCGTCCACGTGTCGCCCTGCAGGGCATATTCCGTGACCCGTCCGGCCACATCGTGGCCCTCTGCTTCGTTCATCCACCAGGGGGCGGCAATCAAGGCCCGCCCGTTCTCCAGGTGGATGACGTGGCCGAACCGGTCCGCTGCGGTCCCGCCTGCCGGCTGAAGGCGCACGCGCTCGGTCCACTGGCCGTCGGCACCCCGGTGGTAGGCGAAGACCGCACCCGGTTCCTGCACGGCTTCATCGCCACTCGTGCGGCGGGACGGCAGGGGGCCCGGAGCACCCACCAGGAGCCAATCGCCCTCGGCCGCCAGGGCAATGCCGAAATCCGTGCCACAATAGCCGTATTGGCCACATCCGGGGTCTTCCCCCTTCGTCCCGTTGCCGGACAGCGTGCCGGAATGGCTCCATGTGCTCCCGGTCTTCTCGAAAATGTGGATGGGGCCGCCCCGCTGTCCCGCGAACAGCGTGTTTCCAGTGCGTGCCAGGACCGACCCGAATCCGTCTGCCCGTTCGGCATTTGGAGCCGTCAGCCGCTGGGTCTGTACCCATTCCCCACCGGACTGCGTGTAGACGTAGACCGATCCCTCACGGAAATTGGTATTGGGCTCCCCGACCAGGAGTTCGCCGTCTTCGAGCACGACCGATACGCCGAATGAACCGGACTGGGCAAGGGCAGGAGCCACGAAGGCAATGCTGGCGGCCAACCCCGTGGCAATAACGGCGATCAAAGAAAACGATGTACGCATGGGAAATGTGAAACGCATGGCTTCAGAAGGCAGGTGGTGGAACGGGTGGAGTCCTGAAATCTCGACGCTGGTGGCAGCATTGTCAACTGAAATCAGTCCGGGACGTGCCGTACCCAGATGTCAGGGTACATGTCCCGGAATGGCACCCAGGTGTCCCGCTCCACGCGCGGGTGATTCCAGCGGGCAATATTGAGCGAGGTTTGCAGGTTCTTGAGCGCGGTATCGAAGGTGTTTTTCGTGCAGCCCGTCTCCAGCATGGCGGCCTTCCGCAGCGCTCCCGTTTCCCTGGGCTCTATTTCGACCTGCGCGAAAACAAACTGCGCAAGGTCGTTCAGGTCCGTTACCGGGACGTGGGCTTGCGGAAAGTGCACGTTTGCCAGATGGGTCATGTCCATGAGAACGGCCGTGCCGCATCCGATCTTGCCGTAGAAGACGTCGGTCGGATACTCGGTCGGGAGTTGATTCTTCCACGTCCACACGGCGCCCATCCGCTGGCCCCATCCCTTTTCACCGGGCTGCTTTTCGGGGAGGTCCACCTGGTCCCACAGCGAGGGCAGGCCCGACGCATCCTTGGCGAAAATCGAGCAGACCTTGACGTCCAGCACGAATTGCCGGGCTTCTTCAAGTGTTTTGATCATGGTTCCATCACGCTGAAAGGAAATCATACCACATGGATTCGTACAGATCCTGTTACGGAGGGAGAAGATATCCATGACGTGTCCTGGCCGCAATCCAACGGGTTTGTAACAATCCGTCAACCCACGCCGTACTTCGATTAGTTCTGCGAAAACAAAACTAATACCTGGTTTGGATCAGATCAGCGAATTGGAGGAACTCGTCCTGATGGCCGCGGCCGCCCTGGGAGACGATGCCTACGGGTTGGTTGTGCGCGACCTGCTGGACCGGGAAGGCCGCTCGGCGACGCTCGCAACCATCCACTCGGCGTTGTACCGCCTGGAGAACAAAGGGCTGCTCCGCTCCCGACTCGGCGGCGCGACGGAAGAACGGGGCGGACGCAGCAAGCGGATTTTCGAACCGACATCCACCGGATTCGCCACACTTCGTGACCGGCGCGCCCTCCGGAATGGCCTGTACCGATTGATACCGGGTATCTGACATGGCAACGCCGAACCCGAAACCACCCCGGCCCGCGCTGACTTTCCTGCGTGTGTTCTGCCGACCGGACCTGTTCGACGAACTGGCCGGTGATCTGGAAGAACAGTATCGATCGCGATACCGACGGATGGGCGCGCTGCCCGCCGGGCTGCTCCTGTGGAAAGACGTCCTGCTCTTCCTGCGCCCCTGGGTCATCCGTCGTGGCCCGTTCCCTGAACTCACACCGTATTCCAGCATCATGTGGAAAAACCACGTCCGCACCGCCGCGCGCCACATGAGGCGCCACAAAGTTGTTACCGGCATCAATATCCTGGGCCTCGGAATCGGGATTGCCACAGCACTGCTCGCCCTGTTGTTCATCCAGGACGAACGGGCCTTCGATGCCTTCCATGAACAAGCGGACCGGTTGTACCGTGTGCGGACCGACCTGCAGAATGCGGAAGGTCGTCAGTGGCGCTTTCCGGGCGTCGCATGGCCGGTGTCGCCCATCATCCGGGATGAGTACCCCACCGTGGAGCATATAGTCCGGATGCTGGACCATGACGACGAAGTCCGGCTGGGCAACGAGCGGTTCCACGAGCGCGTGTTTGTCGCCGAAGATGGCTTCTTCGAGCTGTTCAGCTTCGAAATGATCCAGGGATCCGCGTCCACCGCGCTGGCCGAACCCTACACCGCGGTCATCACACAGGCGGCGGCGCAGCGGTTGTTCGGGACGTCCGATGTGGTGGGAAGAACCATCATGCTGCAGGATTCGGTCGCCCATATCCTTACCGCGGTGGTTGCCGATCCTCCCCGGCGGTCGAGCATCGACTTCGATATCCTCGTCTCGTACAGCACGTGGGATGCCGGTAATACGGAAGCACCGGAGGATCACTGGTTGGATCTGAACATGTACGCCTTCCTGCTGGTCAGGGATGATGCGGATATTACGGCCCTGCGGACACGCCTCTCCGGACTGTACGAGGACCACGCCGGCAAAATGCTGGCCGACATCGGATACGAGGCCACGGCACGGCTCGAACCATTGCGTTCGGTGTATATGCGCTCGGAAGCCGGTAATCCCTTCGGACCGTCCAGTGACGTGCGCTACCTCTATCTGCTGGGATGCATCGGCGCACTCATGCTGCTCGTGGCCGTCATCAATTTCATCAATCTGGCGACAGCCCGTTCTGCTGAACGCGCCCGGGAAGTCGGCGTACGGAAGGCCGTCGGCGCCACGCGCAGCCCCATCATCCAGCAGTTCATGAGTGAAGCCCTGCTCATGGTGTTCGTCGCCCTCGGTCTGGGCTGGGGCATGGCGGCCCTGGGCCTCCCGTATTTCAATCATCTCACACAGAAGGCGCTGCCGGCGGGTGCGCTGGTGACTCCGGAGTTCATGGCGTTGGGACTGTTGGTCGGACTGGCCGTGGGTGTCCTGTCCGGCTTGTATCCGGCCATCGTGCTGTCCCGCCATCATCCGGCCCGGGTACTGAAAGGGGGCGGCCAGGGTCAGCCGGGCGGTCGCACGTTGCGCCGTACCCTCGTTGTGGGTCAGTACGGCCTGGCCTGCGTCCTTATGGTGTCCACGCTCGTGGGAGCCAAGCAGATTGATTTCATGCGGTCCACCGACACGGGATTCCAGCGGGAGAATGTGCTGGTCATCGATGCCTGGCGCGTTCCGTCCTGGACCCTGTTCGACGCCCTGCCTGTCCTTCGTAAGCGGCTGGGGGGACACCCGGGCGTGGAGTGGATGACCGGCACCAGTGCCGTACCCGGACGTGACGGCTGGCGCAGCATCCTGGTGTTTCCCGAGGGGCGCGAATCGGACGACGGCCTGACGCTCGAATTCATCGCATCCGATGCCGGATTCGTGCCGACGTTCGGGCTTCAGATGCTGGCCGGGCGCAATTTCGACCTGGATCGGCCGGCGGACGCCGACGAATCCATCCTCATCAATGCATCGGCCGTCTCCGCCATGGGCTACGAGTCACCCGAGGATGCGGTGGGACGCTTCGTCCGGGCGCCGAACCGGAATGCCCAGGGTACCATTGTGGGCGTGGTCGACGATTATCATCACCATGGCCTCCAGGAGCACATCCAGCCCATCATCTATGGCGTCAAGCCCCATCCGCGATTCGTGGCCATCCGGACCCGCGGGGAGGTGCCCGCGCTCGTGTCTGAAGCGGAGCGCGTGTGGTCGGACACCTTTCCCGGATATGACTTCGACTACTTCTTCCTGGATGAGGACTACGACCGGCAGTACATGACAGAAACCCGACTGACGCAGGTCTTCATGACATTCGCCGTGTTGTCCATTTTCGTGTCGTGCCTGGGACTGTTCGGATTGTCGGCCTACACCATTTCCCGCCGGACCAAGGAAATCGGCGTGCGGAAAGTGCTCGGGGCCACGCGATCCCAGATCGTGGGCACCGTTTCGCGTGAGTTCCTCCTCCTCGTGGTCGTCGCCTTCGCCCTCGCTGTGCCGGTTTCGTGGATCCTGGTGAACAGTTGGTTGGCCTCGTTCGCGAACAGGACCGACGTGGGTGCGGGCGTCTATGCCCTGACCGCAGTGCTTGCCGTTTCCGTCGCGCTCCTCACGGTCGGCTACCACGCACTGCGGGCCGCCAACCTGGATCCCGCGCGGTCATTGAAGTACGAATAACGGACTGCTGGACGGATGCCACCGCGATTTGCTCAATTGCCGCGCTCTACCATCAACGGTCGTTTCCCGGTCTTGACGGTCAGCGAGAACACGTCAGGACGGGCATAGTGACCCGCCGTGTCCAATTGCCAACGGGGTCCCTGGATTTCATCGTTGGTAATGGTTGCGTGGAGAATGGTTTCGCCCTCCGCGGGACCCGCCACGATCTTGCCGTCCGGATCCACGATCACGCTCAGGCCCGGATTGAGGATGTCACTGTTCCGGGGCAGGAAGGCGGACTTGAACGACAAGTCGTCCGGAATGTCGGACATGCGGACATGTTGGCACACACCAACAGTCAGGCACCGGCTTTCTTTCGCGAGGTGCCGCATGGTGGAAATCCATGGCTCTCCCCGGTCCCAGGTGGGAGCGCAGTGGATGTGCTGTCCCATGGCCGCAAGCGTATGGCGCGCCAGCGGCATGTAATTTTCCCAGCAGATGAGTCCGCCTACCTTGAACGCATTCATGTTGTACACGTCAAGGTCGCTGGACCTTGCCTGCGACCATACCAGCCGCTCCCCCGCCGTCGGAATGAGCTTACGGTGCTTGCCCAACAGCCGCCCGTCCGACCCCAGATAGACCATGGTATTGTAGAGCGACGAGCCGCTTTCCTCGGTATTGATCTCATTCACACCCATGACCACATTGATCTCATGGGTGGCAGCCGCCTCGGCCAGGCGGGTTATATGCGGGCCGGGCACCTCCACGGCATTCTCCAGCAGGCGGACGTACAGTTCGCGGAGTGCGTGGGTCTGTCCCGACGGAATGTACCAGACCCACAGCGGATAGGCCGGAATGAATGCTTCCGGAAACACGACCAGATGGGCTCCGTCGTGGGCGGCACGGGCAATCAACCCGATGGCTTTCTCCATGGTGGCCTCCAGATCCAGGAAAACCGGACTCGCCTGTACGGCCGCGACACGGAATGACGTAGACATGATGGATGGACCCGGGTTCGTGAACTGAAAAGACGTGGCATGCCGCTATATACGGCCTTTGGCCTCGATGAATTCAACGCATCTATTCGCGTACGAGCCCACCCCGGACGTGCTACGGTACGAATAGGTCGTTACGAACCCTGCGTTCGCGTGGAGCGCTCGGCCGCCCAACCGCCGAGGTAGCCCATCGGGATATACGCACCGACCAGGTCGAGAACCATGAACCACACCGGCCCGCCGAACATGACGACGGCAGCTATGCCGCCCAGCAGATAGAAGACACCGATTCCGAGGCCGAACTTCATCCGGCTTCCGGTTGCCAGTCGGGCCGCGACAAAGGCTCCGACCAGGGTGCCGAGCGCGTGGGCAAGGAACGGGAAGACGAAATGGGCCGGCGTGAACAGGTCCATGCTGGCCTTCAGGCCTTCGGCGGTGGACGTGTCGGCACCCGCAGGCAGCGGAATGATCATGGGGCCGAGTTCGACCAGTCCCATGTTCACGACACTGCCTGCTAGGACCCCGGCAACCACGGCCAGGACGTTTCGTGCTGTGGTTTTCATGGCCGGACCTACTTCTTCCGGCCGCCGACCACCAATAGGACCCCACCAACCACGATGGCGCCCACACCGGCCCAGACGGGGATATCAACCGACTCCTTTTCCTTGATGGACAGCTCGAGAGGACCCAGATTCCCTTCGTGGGTCTCTTCGGTGTAGGTCACGCTCCCGTAGACCAACCCCAGGATCCCCGCCAGGATGAGAATGCCTGCTACGACTCGGATGGTGTTCATGGTGTCAACCTCGTTGTTCCGGTGTGCCCGAAGGTACAACACCGCACCGCACTCATTGCAGGCACCCCCGCGCGTACCGCACATCCACCACAGCACCGAGTTGCGTCATCATGCTGAGCAGGCCCACCAGCAACCGGTTCACGAACACGAAATGATGCGATCCGATGGGTCGGCGATGCTTGAAGGCTTCGCGCCCGGTCAGGCGGGGCATGATTTCCTGGAAGCGGGCCAGCAGCTGCCCCGAACGGAAGTCGTACGTATCCTGCACATACATGCTCTGGATGATGCCTCCGAACACGTCCAGGATGTCCGTCAGATACGCGCGCTCTTCCTCTCCCAGGTCGGCCGGCATCATGTCGAGGGCCTCGTACGCCCGCAGTTGGGCGTCGGTGTCGCCGGCCATGCGGGCCCGGTAGAGGTCCAGCAGATGATCCCGGAAGTCACGCGGAAATACTTTGATGCATCCGAAATCCAGGATGCCCAGCGTGCCGTCCTCGCGGAACAGGAAATTGCCCGGATGCGGATCGGCATGGACGGCCAGATGGTCCGATGCCACCTGTTCGTGCACGGTATCCCACAGGAGTTGCCCGAAATGATTGCGTCGCTCCTGTGACGGCTCCGAAGCGAGGAATGCCTTCAGATGCTGCCCTTCCAGGAAGGTCATGGTCAGGACCCGCTCCGTGGTGTGCGCTTCCACCCAGCGCGGTGTCACGATCGCTGAGCCCGCGTACCGCGCGGCAAACTGTTCAATGTTGCGGCCCTCATTCAGGTAGTCCGTCTCTTCCATCATGCGCTCCCGGACTTCCTCTACATACGGGTCGACCAGGTCGGCGTCCACGAAGCGGCCGGCCAGGGCACGAGCCATCTTCAGGTCGGAATCCACGCTTTCGCGCACATTCGGGTACTGGACCTTGACCACGACATCCGTTCCGTCGTGCAACCGTGCGCGGTGCACCTGGCCCAGCGACGCCGCTGCCATGGCCGTCAGGTCGAACGCGGCGAAGGCTTCCGACGGGGGCATACCAAACGCCTGTGTCACCAGCCGGTGAACCAGGGCCGGTCCCATGGCCGGGACCTCGTAGTGCGCTTTCGACAGGATATCCGCGAACTGGCTCGGCAGCATGCCAGGCTCCATGCTGAGCCCCTGGGCCAGTTTCAGGGCCGTTCCCCGCAGCTTCGACAATTCGGTGAACAGGTCTTCCGCATTACGCGTGTGCAGGTCCGCGCGCGCCTCGTCCCGGTCCGTCCCGGTGGCGCGGCGCGACAGGTAGCGCGCATAGTTGGCCCCGACCTTGAGTCCGGTCTTGGCCGCAATCATGCCGCGTTCCCGCGCTCCACCCGGCGGTGAGCCGGAGCCTTCCCCTCCCTCCTCTTCCATCACGGTTTCCACCGGAGATAGCCCGCTTCCATCGCGTATCGCACCAGGTCCACCGTCTTCGCCGGAACCGGATTCGTCACCATGGCGGCCGCCCAGGCCAATGTCTTGTCGGCCAGTGCCGCCGACCGCTCACGGCCTTCCGATGCATCGGCCAGGGACGTGGAAAGGAGTTGGACCAGGACTTCGGCCACGGCGAATCGAGCGGGCGTTGAATCGGTCACGAACCGGTTCACGCCGGGCACATCCACCGCATCCAGTACCTCCTCCAACTGCGCACGCAACGCCTCGTGGAATTCAGAGCCGAATCCCGATGCATCCCGGTTGAAGCCGGATGCATCCACCCCCGCCCCCTCCAATCCGTCGAGCAGCATGAAGAAAAACGCGGTCAACCGCTCCTGGACGGGCCACGTGTCGGCCCCGTCCACAGAGGCCAGCATGGCGCCGGCAGACTGGACCAGCGCGGACCACGCCGGCGCGCCTGACGAAGACGAGGGAGTTGAAGATGTGGATTCCATGGGCCCGATTACGCCGCACGGATGCCGTTGTTTGCCAGCGGCTTCCAGAAGATCCACGTACGCGCCCTCCACCAGATCGGCCGCATCCACGCCGAGCTGCGCCATAAGCGCGTGGGCTTCGCGCACGCCTTCGTCGGGGGATTCCCCGTCCTTGAGCACGACCTCGAGCTCCAGGAATGAGCCCAGCCCTTCCACGTCGTCCAGATGAACCCGCGTCCGGCCTACCAGGAACAGGGTCCGCCGCTTGACGACGCGACCCGCCTGCCCGTACGCCTGGGTCAGTGCGGCGCGCATGACGGCCGGCTCGGTGGTCGTGGAGCGGAGATAGAACGATTCCTTGGGGCCAGCCGCGTCGGCTCGGCGGTAGTAGATGAGCTCGCCGTGGTCGGGGGCAAACGTGCGCAGCTTCAGCCGGCCGTTCGGGCACGGGAAGAACGTATCGTCCTGCGCTATGGCAATGGGACCCTCATCCGCCAGTGACGCTGCCCGTTCCGCGAGCGCATCCACACCCGGAATGCGGGCCTTGATCTCGATATTACTGGGCATGTGCGTTCCTGCTCCAAATCCGGTGTCGAATCGTCGAATGTACGCCGAAGTCGAGGACCAGCGACCGTTCAGTAGCGGTAAATCGCGGCTACACCGGTTTCTGTCGGTATCCGCTCACGGGGCAGGACGAACACCTGGCCGCCCTTCTTCAGGACCATGCTGGCCAAATCATCGAGCACGTCTTCCACTTCCGGGTCGGCCGGATTCTCGCGGAAGGCTTCTATCATGAGTGTGTCCACGCGGCCGAGCGTGGTCTCCCGAACCACATCCTCAATCCGGTCCGTGCCATTGCCCTTCGACGCGGCCTGCTTGAATTCGTCGACCATCTTCGTCCACTGCGCCGAAACGTGGGGCTCCATTACGCGCCATACATGTTCCTGCAACGCATCCTCCGTTTCGAACGATTCAGGATGGATGTCAATGCCGTCCTCCATCAGATTCGGGTTGCTGCTGATTTCGCGGAACACGTGTTGATGCTCAGGGAGGGCCGCAAGTATCAATGGTAAGCCCCCGGGTCGGGAATGATGCTCAACAATGCCTTTGTCCACGGCGCGGAAGAACCGCTCCGTGTCTATGCCCACCTGATCCTTCTTGCCGCCGTGCCCGTGTTGCATGGGCGCCTGGTAGTCGGCCGCTCCTCCGTAGGAGGCGACGGTCCGATGCGGATCGGTCAATTCAGCACCCAAGGCCTCGGTAAGCGTGGACGGAACGTCTTCGTGAAGATGAACCCTGGAAACGGCGTTGTGATTGCCTTCAAAAAGCGTGGCCTGTTTCCGGTCCAATCCTAGCACGTGGAATCGGTCTGCTGACTGGAAATGGCTAAGCAGCGGCTTGATATGGAATGAATTTGCCGCAATGGCAAGGTCGGGCACCGTGCGCGGGAGGCGAAAGACACGGAAAAAGCCTTCGGCTCCCAGGACAGCCAATCCGTCAAGCGTGTGATTCCAGAATTCGCCGTCTTCGGCCAACGCACGGAATTGATCCAGCAGGGCATCGTGTGATCCCCCGGAATATCTCTTCTGGAGCGATTTCTCCAGCTCCGACACAAGATTGACGTATCGGATGGGATCCTGCCTGTTGTCGGGATGATGACGATGCGTTCTCTGGTAGAGGGACAGGCACGGAGGGCTCCTGTCTGCCAGCAGTGCATCTATCGTACTCTTGTCAAATCTGTCCATTCTCATTGTCGCGTGCTTCTTCTTTCTGCTTTTCCCTCGAGCGTCGATGGTGTGGCCCTCAAGCCATGGCATGCGTGCGACTGGGTTCTGAAATACTCTGGACCACATCTCCCGTCCGGCGATCCTCCACATCAAGGGCAAGATCAGCCTGCGCAAGGATGCCGACGCAGGAGCCCTCGACGTTCTGGACGATCAGGCGGCGTACCTGATTCTCCTTCATCAATCGGGCAGCTTCCTTGATATCCATTTCTGGGCGTGCCGTGATCGTGGACTTGGTCATGGCATCGGCCGCCGTCTTTTCGAGCGGGTTCACGCCTAGGGCAACCAAGCGGACGGTTATGTCGCGGTCCGTGATCATGCCGAGGGGCTTCTTGGCATTCAGGTCTTCGACAACAGGAACGGCACCACAGTCACACTCCGCCATAATCCTGGATACGTCGTGCAGCTTCGTTTCAGGTGTGCAGCATTCCGGGTTCGGTGTCATCAGCTCTTCAATAATCATGGTCAATCGGTCTGTCTCTGGTTCGCGGTTACATGCGAATGCTAATACACAGTATTAACAGGTCACGGGACGTTTTGTTCAGATAATCGGCCAATTCAGGCATATTTGGCACATTTTACATGCGCCGGAGAATGCCGTTGCCCTTTCGCCCGGGAGTTACACCAACAACGCAACGCTCTTGACCTGGGCAAAGACCGGCGCACCGGGGTGCAGGTCGAGCTCTGCGGCAGACTTGCGGGTAATGCGCGACAAGAGGGGAACGGAGCCCAGTTTCACCCGCACGGTGACCTGGGCTCCGTCCTCGTTTCCGAGTTCTTCCACGGTGGCCGGAAAAATGTTGAGGATGCTGGTCCGGGACGGACGCTCCAACGTGAGGCTCACATCCCGCGCCAGGACTTGCAGCCGCACCGGACTTCCGAGCGGCAGGGGTTTCCCGGCGACGGCGAACCGCCCCCCGGGGAATTCGACGTACGTCAGGCCATACGTTTCGTCATGCGCCCCGACGACCGCGCTGATGACCGTCTCTGCGTCCGCCCCGCGCGCCAGGTCCAGGTCGAGTCGGGAAAACAGGTCGTGCACGCCGCCGGACGCTTTCATGCGACCATCCGCCATGAGCATCATGTGATCGGCCAGTCGCGCGACTTCCTGACGGGCGTGGCTCACATAAAGGACCGGTATGTCCAACTCCCGGTGTAGCGACTCCAGGTACGGCAGGACCTCCGCCTTGCGCGGCGCATCGAGCGCGGCCAGGGGCTCATCCAACAAGAGCAAGGACGGACTGACGGCCAGTGCGCGGGCCATGGCCACGCGCTGCTGCTCCCCTCCCGAAAGTTGGTCGGGCCGGCGCGCCAGGAGGTGGCCAATGCCCAACAGCGTGATGGCTTGATCCAGGGATACCCTGCGTCGCGATGCACCCAGTCGCTTCAGACCGTACTCCAGATTGCGGCGCACATCCAGATGCGCGAACAGGCTGGGCTCCTGGAAGACGTAGCCGATCGGACGCTCATGCGGGGCCAGGAACGTGTCCGGACCCTGCCACAGGGTCTCTCCCACTTTCAGGTAGCCGCCCGGGGCCGGCTCCAGGCCCGCAATGGCCCGGAGAAGGGTGGTTTTGCCGCACCCGGAGGGACCAAAGATGGCCGTGACGCCCCGCCCGGGGACCGTGAAATCCACTTCCAGCGAGAATTCCCCTCGATCAATCCGGAATCGCGCAACAATGCTCATGGCCGGACCACGCGGAATCGACGATTGAATCCATATACGGCCATCAGCAGCACGAACGACAGCAGCAGCAGCGTCCCGGAAATCCAGTGGGCCTGGATGTATTCCAGGGATTCCACGTGGTCGTAGATCGCAATCGAAATCACTTTCGTGCTGCCCGGTATGTTGCCCCCGATCATGAGCACCACTCCGAACTCGCCCAGGGTGTGTGCGAATCCCAGCACAGTCGCTGTCAGGAATCCCGGGCGGGCCAGCGGCACAGCGATGGAAAAGAACCGGTCCAGGGGGGATGCGCGCAGCGTCGCGGCCACTTCCATGGGCCGGCGCCCCACGGCCGCAAACGCATCCTGGAGGGGTTGGATGACGAATGGCATGGAATAGATGACGGATCCGATGACCAGGCCGGTGAACGTGAACGCCAGGGGCTGTCCGCCCAATGCTTCCATGAGCCCCCCGATGGGACCGCGAGGCCCCAGGGCGATCAGGAGATAGAACCCCAGTACGGTCGGCGGCAACACCAGGGGCAACGCCACGATCGATTCCACCAGGAACTTGAACCGCCACCGGGAGCGGGCCAGCCACCACGCCACCGGTGTGCCAACGAGCAACAGGATGACCGTGGTCACGGCCGCCAACCGCAGCGTAATGGCAAGCGCCGTCAGGTCATGTTCCGTCAACATCAATACCCGTAACCGTGGATGATATCCCGGGCCGCCGGGCTTCGGACAAAGTCCAGGAAGTCCCGCGCCACCTTGTTCTCCGTCAATAGTACGGCTTGCTGCGCAATGGGATCGTAGAGGGCCTGAGGCGGCTCCCATCGGGAGCCCGTTCTGCCAATGTCCGTGGCCACCCCCCCCGGACCCATCAGCTGGGATAGCGCCACGAATCCGAGCTCCGCATTCCCGCTGTACACGTATTGGTAGGCCTGCCCGATGTTTTCGCCGCGGACCATCCGGTCCTGCAACGCATCCCACACACCGCGCGCACGAAGGACCTGTTCCGCAGCCTTGCCGTAGGGCGCCAGCGTCGGATTGGCCAGCGCCAGGAACCGGAACCGGAAGGCGCCGGCGTCCCCTTCCGCGGGATTCAGCACCGCACCGTCCGCATCCACCAGGTCCGGATCCGGACTCCACAGGACCAACGTCCCGATAGCGTACGTGAATCGAGTGCCGGGCACTGCGCGTCCCTCCTCTTCCAGCAGGCGGGGGCGTTCCACGTCGGCGGCAAAGAATGCATCGAACGGCGCGCCATTCCGGATTTGCGCGTAGAGTTTTCCGGTCGACCCGGGCACGGGCGTCACCACGTGCCCCGTCTGCGCTTCGAAGGCATGTGCCAGGGCTTCAAGGGCGGGGGCGAAGTTGCTGGCCACGGCGACCCGGATGCCGGCCTCAGCCCCGGAATCCGCTCCGGCGGTAAACTCCGCCTCGAGCGGTGGCCGCATGGCCATCAGCCACACCAGCAGCGCGGCCGACCCGACGACCACGGCGCCGGCTATGAGCTTCTTTGTGCGCGATTCCATACCGGGGAATGTACGCAGGCCGCGCCATACCGCGCCCCCGTTCAGCCCCTATTCAGCCCCCAGGATCTCTGCCGGACGCGCCCGCTCGATGGCCCGGACCTGGATGGCAATCGTGAGCACGGTCATACCCGCCATCACGAGGAACGCGGCCACGAACGGCAGGACCGACATCTCCATGTGATACGCAAACAGGTTGCCCAGGAGGATGGTCAACACCTGGTAGCCAAGGGGAGCGCTGATGATGGCAGCAACGGTCAGCACGATGACGATCTTCCGGTTCAGGCGCTGGGCAATACCGAACGACCGGCCGCCGAGGACCTTGCGCACCCCGACTTCCTTGAGGCGATTCATGATGTTCTGCGCCGAAAGGGCGTAGACGCTCAAGCAGGATATGATGAGGGCCAGGACGGACACGAACAGGAAGATGGCCGTGAGTCCATCGCTGTCACGACGGAAGGATTCGAACATGTCTCCCTGCATGTACCAGTCGGCTGTGCGATCAACGAACGCGGATTCATAGGATGCGGCAATCCGGTCGGCGACGGCCTTCCGGGCGCCGGGCAGGGTCCGCGCAATCAGGTACCGATGCGTTCCGGGATCGGAAAGGCGCAGAATAGAGGGCTCGATGACGGAAAAGAAGTCTTCGAAGTGGAAGTCCGCCACGACACCTGCAATATGGTAGTCCGTCGAGTCCATCCGGATGGTGCGACCAACCGCAGACGCAGGATCGAATTCCGTGGTCCCGGCCGGAAATGCCTCCCGGACAAACGTGGCATTGACCAGGATCTGGTCGGGCGCGAAGGCCTTCCTGCCCCCGTCCGGAAGGACGCCCGCCACCAGCGCGATGTCCATCAGTGCCGGAAAGTCCGGAGAAATGCCGAATACGGTCGTCTTGAATTCCACTTCTCCGTCGCCCATACGCACGGATTCCTCGCTCCACATGCGCCCGAAGGCATGCTGCGACGTGGTCCAGGAATCCACCTCCGGCGTTGCGGATGCCGCCGACCGGAGTACGTCCAGCTCGGCCACGGATCCGGCTTCGAATACCACAATCTGCTTCGTGTCATAGCCCGCGGACCGGTCCGAATAGTAGTGCCCGTTCAGGATGAACGTGACGCCTGCTGCCAGGGACAGGAAGGCCAGCACGAATTGGAACCCCTGCAACGCCGTCGTGATCGGGCGCCGTTTGGTGGAGCGATCCATTCCCCGGAAGATGATGGTGGGCCGGAACGAGGACACAAACAGCGCCGGGTAGAGTCCTGACAGAACGCCGGTGCCCAGCACCAGCGCGATGAGGAATACCCAGAGTCGTCCATCGCTGAACAGGTCAAATTCCAGGTTCAGACCAGCTATGCCATTGAATGCCGGCAACACTAACTGCCACGCCAGCAGCAATCCGACCAGCAGGGCAAAAAAGCACAGCAGGATGTTCTCGGCCAGGAATTGAAACGCCACCTGGGAGCGCCGCGCACCCACCACCTTGCGCACACCGATTTCCCGCAGGCGTTTCGCGGCCTGCGCAATCGTGATGTTCATGCAGTTGAAACACGCAAGCAACAGCAGCAGCGCAGAAAGACCGCCGAGCACCACGATGGGTGCGGTCGGGAATTGACCCACAATGCTGTCCTCCACGTCCGCCCGGTGTCGTGTGAGTTGCTTCAGGTTGTCGAGCGCGAAGGCGTGCACTCGTGGGCTGACGTTGCCCATGGACGTACTGGCCAGCGCCGCATTGACGGGCGCCACGAGGGGGGTCAATTGGACCTCCACCTGGCGGGCGGCGTCGGCCGATCGGAGCTGCAGGAATGTGGCCGCACTGAACGCTGACCAATCGTCCGTGCGTTGGCCCGCAAAAGACATCAGCGCCCCGAACTTCAGGTCGGCATTCGAACGGAACGGGGCGGCTACACCCGTCACGGTGTAGTCACGCGGATCGCCGCTCCCGAACTGAAGGGTCACGGTACGACCCGTCGGATCCTCCGCTCCGAAAATCCGTGTGGCTTCCTCGGCGCTCAGGATGACGCCGCCCTCCTCCCGCAAGGCGGCATCCGATCCCGCCTGCAGCGGGAAAGAGAACATCGCGAAGAAGCCCTCGTCCACGAAGCGCACGTTCAGGCCGAGCTTCTCATCACGCAAAAGGACCTGGCCCCGGGTAGCGCCTATGCGCACGGCCCGGACCACGTCCGGCGACGATTCGGCAATGGCGGGGCCCAGCGGTGCAGGAGTGGTCCCGTACCACTGGAATGCAGGGTCGTCGTGGCGCGGGACGCCCGCCGACACGGAATCGATTGCCGCATCCACCGGCTCCACCCGGTGCACCATGAAAATCTCATCGGCATGTTCGTGATAGAAGTCTTCTGTCAGGAAGGCGGAAACCAACAGGAAGGTCACCAACGTCACGGCAATGGCCACGGACAGACTCACGATGTTGATGAGCGACGTTGCTTTGTTCTTCCTGAGATTCCGGGAGGCGGCGCGGAAGTAGCTGGAAAGCATGGAAAACTGATGGGAGAGTTCGTGTGTGACTTCGCGCCGGTCGCGGGTCTTCATCATGGCGACCGACCGGTACGCCGATTCGGTCTCGTGGAAGGCGCCGAGTTCGCCCACGGCCTGGCGGAACGCATCTTCCGCAGGGAGGCCGGAGTCCATGAGCCAGGCCACATGGTCGCGCAAGTGCTGCTCCAGTTCGTCCAGATCGCGGCCCTTGAACGCACGGCTGTACTTGAATTGATGGCGCCACGTCGAGACGGCCGTTTCAAGGTTGAATCCGGGTTTGCTCATCCGAATGCCACCTCGGGGCCCCACAGGTTTTCCCACATGGCGTTGACCCTCTTCCACTCCTTCTGCAGCGACGCGAGTTCATTTTTGCCCCGAGCCGTCAGCCGGTAGTACTTGCGATCCGGTCCGTCGTCAGACGCCTGCCAGAAACTTTCCACCCAGCCGTCGTGCTCCATCCGGTGGAGGATGGGATAGAACTTGCTGTTCGTCCACGGCACCTGATCGTCGTAGAGCTGCTTTGCCCGGTGGACCAGCTGGAACCCGTATTTGGGCCCATCGGCCAGGAGGGTCAGGATGAGCGGCTCGAGCGTCGCGCCGGCGAGTGATTTGGACAGCATGGTCGGTTGGGTCTGGTCTGGACCGGTTCGTTCGGCAGGTATAACAATTTTTGATATACCCCTGCACCATAGACGGTGTGCCGTTCGTTTTGTTGCTCAATCAGACCATGAACATCCGCACCAACATGATCGCAGCCACGACCCCCAGAAGAAGCAGCACGAACCGGGCGGCACTCCACGGTGTTGCCGTGGCAACGGGATCATCGGGATCCCATTCGTTCATGTCCTCGCGTGAACCCTCCAAAAGATCCGCCTCGTCCAGCAACTCCCGGGCACGTTCGACGACGTCATCCAGCGCCAGCAGGTCAACACCCTGACTCCGCTGCATCATGGGATGCATGCCGCCGGCATCGTCCGCGCTGAAAAAGGATGCAATGCCTTCGTCCAGCAAATACTCCCGTGCTATTTCAGCGTCATGACGCGACGAGAATGTGGCGATCACGGCCGTTTCCTGGGTCGACAGGTCCTGGTTCATGGCATTCCGGGGTCTGGTGTACCGGCCAGAATAGGCCATCGGGCCTGTCAGCGCAATATCCTCTTGCCTATTCGCGATTTCGCCCGAACACGCGGACCACCACCAGCAGTAAGCAAGCCAGGCACAACCCGACGGCCGCCATGCCCACCACGGAGCCCGCGGCTTGATTGGCCTGGATGCCGAAAGCGGCCCAGGCAACCACAGCCACAAACACGGCATCCCTGAATCGGAAAAAGACGCTGCCGGCCACGGCGGCAACCACCGCCAACTTCAACAGGGTCCATGTCGGTTCGGAGAACACGGCATTGTTCCATCCCGCGGCGCTCTGCAGGATACTGATGTTGGCCACCGTCGCAACGCAGATCCAGGCCAGGTAGAGGCTCACGGGAACGCGGAAGGACATCGTAAACAGCCAATCCGGCTCAGCTCCTTTCCTCACGGCGTCATACATGACCACGAGCGTCGCCAGCAAACCCAGCATGATGGCCATGCTCAACCACAGGTATTCATGGTGCCAGGCGACAATCCATGCCGCGTTCAGCACACCATTCAGCATGAACGCGCCATCCATGCGCCGCAGCCGCTCATCGTGCCGGAACCGGGGCAGCGCCTGAACGACGACCAGCAACAGGAGACCAAGATAGATGATGCTCCAGATGGCGAACGTGAAGCCGGCGGGCGTGAACATCGATGCGTACGCATCGGAAACGGCACCGGTCGTATTCCCGCCAATCGGCAGGATGTTGGCAAGCGCATTCACGCTCACCATCAAGACATAAGCTGCGGCTACGCCAGCGACCCGCAGCAGTCGATTGTGCTTCACGCTCATCCTTGTTTTTCCTTTCCTGTGTCCAATGTTCTTTCGAATTACGCAGCCAGCACCCGGAGTGCGGCGACCAACTTGTCCAGATCCGGCGGCAGGTTGTAGAGCGCCGGTGTGACACGGATGCAGTCCCCCGCGGCCACCCCCGAGCGGGCCACGGTAAAGATGCCGAAGTCGTCCACCAATTTCCGGACGAGCGCGCGATTCTGCTCGGCATCCCCCTCGCCATGCAGCCGGAAGCTGGTGATGGCGCCCACGAGTTCGGGATCGTCGGGCGTCAGGACCTCCACGCCGGCAATGGTGCGCGCTTCGCGCACCCACCGGTCGCGGAGGTAGCGGATGCGTGCATGCTTGCGCTCCCAGCCAATGGATTCCTGGAAATCCAGCGCATTTGGGACGGTCAGGATGGTGGCAAAGTTCATGGTACCGGTGTGCAGGCGGCTGTCAATCCGGTCCAGCCGGCCGGTGTCGCCGTGGGCCCGGTCAATGCCGCCCAGGCCTGACGCGCGGATGTACATGGCACCCACGCCGATGGGCGCGCCAATCCACTTGTGCAGGTTCATGCCGACATAATCCGCACCGAACCCGGCCACGTCCAGCGGAACTTGCCCCCAGGAATGCGCGGCATCCACGACCACATCCACGCCACGTGCACGGGCCAGCGCCGTGATGTCCCGGATCGGATGGATGAGGCCGGTCTTGTTGTTCGCGTGCGTGAGCAACAGCAGACGGGTCCGGGGGTGCGTGTCCAGGGCCTCTGTGTAGGCATCCAGGATCTGTTGTTTGGATTCGACCGGTTCCGGAAAGTCAAAGGTCGCCACGTGCGCCCCCCTGCGGGCGGCCAGTGCATTCATGGCCTGCTGCATGGCCGGGTAGTCCAGATCGGCGTACATGACGGTTTCGCCGGGCTGCAATCGGTTGTATTGGCCGATGAGGGCCTGCAGGGCCTCGGTCGCATTCCGGGAAAACGCGATTTCCCCCGGGGACACCTTCAGCGCGGCCGCGACCCGTTCGCGGACGGCTGCCGCCTCCTGGCCGAACTGCGTGCGGGCGTAGAAGGAGCTCTCCCGGTTCACGCGTTCGGTGTGGCGTTGGAACGCTTCCAGGACGGGCGTGGCCATCATGCCCCAATACCCGCCTTCCAGGTTCGTGATCTGGTCGGTGATTCCGTATTGGGCGGCTACGTCTTCCCAGTAGTCCTCTTCCGATCCCGAAGGCATCCGGGGTCGGGCTGGAAGGGGAGATGCGGCGTTGGACGGTGTGGGCAGCGCGAGCGCCGCCGTTGCAAGACCGGCGTTGCGGAGGAACTGTCGGCGGGTGGTCATGTCGCGAATGGGATGCGTTGGCAATCGACATGATACGGATGCGGAATCAGCCGGTCGCGATCTGGAAGACCTCCCGGAGCAACCATGCCGTGAAGTAGGCCAGTGTGGCCGCCGTTCCGCCCGTGAGCAAGGTTCGCAGACCCGAAACCAACACCGGCTTTTCCATGGCGATACTCTTGAGCATGCCCACCGTCAGGAACATGAGGCCGGCCAGGATGGAACTGAGCGTGAACTGAACGGTCGGGCCGATGTGCGGAAGGAGGAACGGGATCAACGGAACGGCTCCAACCGCGACGAATGCGCCGAACGTGACCCCTGCCGAGACCCAGGGCACCTGCGTCGTCTTGCCAAGACCGTGTTCTTCGGCAACCATGGCCTCAAGCCAGGTATTTTCGTCGGAGGTAATCGTGTCCACCACGCGCTCGAGCAATTCCCCATCGAACCCCTTGGCCCGGTAGATCTGCCGGATCTCCTCGCGTTCGCCCTCGGGAATTTCCCGGATATGGCGCTTCTCGGTCTGCACGATGCTTTCCAGGAAGTCCTGGCCCGCCTTTCCTGACTCATAGTTGCTGATGGCCATGCTGAAGCCGTCGGCTATCAGATTCGCAAAGCCCAGGATCAAGGCCACGGACGACGGAAATCCGGCTCCAACCGACCCGGAAACGACGGCAAATGTCGTTATGCATCCGTCAATACCGCCCAGGACCGCATCCGAAATGTACTGCCGCCGTCCGCCCCGGGACAGCCGCTCCCGGACCGCGTCCGGGTGGTGTTCGCCTGCAAGGTCTTCCGTCCTGTGACGCTTCATGGTGACTGTACCTGCCGGATGCACAGCCAAGGTAATCGATGTCACGTCATGCGCAAACCGTCAGTCCGAACCCGATACGTCCCGCACGGTTGCCACAGTTGTCCGGAACGGTCATGGAGCATTATTCTTCCGCATGCATCAAACACACGGCGCACCCTCATGAGGAATCCATTCAATGCATGGACCCGCTTGCCCCTCATCTGCCTGGGACTGGCAAGTATTGGCCTGGCCGGATGTGGCCCCGAACAGCCCGAGCAGTCGGCGGAGCCCACACTCCAATGGGCCGAAATGCAGGATGCGTCGACCCGTGTCCTGTCGATTACCGGACTTTCCGGGCCTGAGGCCGTGCGGTACGATCCCGATCAGGACGTGTATTTCATCGCGAACTTCAACGGCGATTCGGGAAGCCGGGACGGCAATGGTTTCATAAGCCGCGTCCGCGCCGAAGACGGCCATGTGGAGACACAGCAGTTCATGGTGGGCACGGAACAGGCGCCGCTGCACGCGCCCCGCGGTATGATGCTGGTGGACAACACGTTGTGGGTGGCCGACATCGACGGCATACACGGGTTCAACCGGACGGATGGCAGCCATGTGGCCTTCATCGATTTCAGCGCCTTCGAACCCGGCTTCCTGAATGATGTGGCGGCCGGACCGGACGGCACATTGTACGTGAGCGATACGGGTCGCTCACGGATCTATCGGGTGGACGGAGATACGGTTTCCATCGCCGTCGAAGGTGAAGCCATTGGTCCGCCGAACGGAATCACCTGGGCGCCCGGTGAACCCTACCTGCGCATTGCTCCCTGGGCGGGCGGCGGCGGGATCATCCGTGGATGGAACCCTTCCGATGGCACGGTCACGGAATTGACGGCCAGCATCGGGGATCGCGTGGATGGCATTGAGGTCATGGGCACCACCGTCGTGGCGGCCGTGCAGTCCGACTCGAGCATCTATGCCGTCCACGACGGCCAGATCTTCCGGGCCATCCAGGTGGAAGGCCGGCCGGCCGACATCGCCATCGACACCCGCCGTTCGCGGGTAGCCGTCCCATACATTGCCCTAAATCGTGTGGACATCTGGGCGCTACCGCAGACCCCGTAGAGAGGCTGACTCAGAAGACCCATCCGAACTTCACCGACGCCTCTGGATTCAGCCGGGGCGGACGGAATTCCTGACCATCCACGAGGATATCCGCGTCCCCAGCAACCCGGACGCTGAGCCCGGTCCACGGACTCAGGTAGATATTTCGGGTCAAATAATGCACGTAGCCGATTCCGCCGTTCAGCAGAGAGCTGTCATACTCCGCTCTTTCACGACGCGCATCCGACTGGATGCTTCCCATCCAGTACACCAATCCCCCGCCGAACCATATTCCGTTGCCATCCGGAAACACATCCACCAGCACTGCGAAGGCGTCGATGTCGTTGTTGGTGAACCCGTCCTGCACCACGAACTCCGGCATGTGAACCAAGGCATGCAGCGCGCGGAGTCGGAGTGGCCCTTTCGCTGCCCATGCGGCGCCGAAATACCCCCCTGTCGCATAGGGGAGGACGTCAATCTCAACGCCGAACGCAATCGGTCCGGGCACGGACTCCGATCGCAATGTTTGCTGGCCATGGACGTCCGCTGCAAAAGGGCCAGCCATCATCAACAGGGCGGTCATGCATGTCGAAATGGTCAGTTTCATGGTTCCGGGCGGCTTTGAACCCCTGCTACCTCGGCCTGTCGTCACCGTTCCAGGCATTTGACATACAACCATTCGGTTGTATATTAGGGCATGACGATTTCCCCCGACACGCAGACAGACCGCATTTTCCACGCGCTGGCCGACCGGACGCGACGCGATATCCTCATGCGTTCGCTCTCGGGCGAGCATTCCATATCCGAGCTCGCGAGTGCCTATGACATGAGTTTCGCGGCCGTCCAGAAGCATGTGTCCGTGCTTCACCAGGCCGGGCTCATCACCAAGCGCCGGAAGGGCCGCGAGGCCCTGGCCAGCGGAAACGCCGAGACCATCCGGACGGCCGCGGACCTGCTGCTCGAACTCGAGGGAATCTGGCGCGGGCGTGTCGCCCGCATAGACGCATTGCTGGAAAAAAACCCGAACCCATCATGCCTGTAATTGACGTATCCCATGACGCAGAGGCCCTCACGCTGACCATTGTCGCCGAGTTTGCCGCATCTCCCGAACGAATCTGGGCGCTGTATGCGGATCCGCGGCAGCTGGAGAAAGTCTGGGGCCCGCCCTCGCACCCCGCCACCTTCGTCGACCACGAACTCAAGGTGGGGAGCCGCACGACCTACTACATGACCGGTCCCGAAGGCGAGAAATACCACGGATTCTGGGACATCACCGCCGTTGACGAGCCCCGGGAATTCTCGTTCAAGGACGGCTTCGCCGACGCGGATTTCAATCCCGATCCCAACATGCCGACGGCAACGTGTGTGTATACGCTGGAGCCCATCGAGACCGGAACGCGCGCCACCTACGTCAGCACCTACGCCACGAAGGAAGGCCTGGAAACCGTGCTGGCCATGGGTGTCGTGGAAGGCGCCACGTCGGCCATCAATCAGATCGACGACCTGTTGGCGGGCTGACCGGACCGACCTGCATCACGACCCCGACGACCCGAGCTCTTCGGCAAGCCCGATGAGCAGTCCCTCGGGTCCGCGGATGTAGCAGAGTTTGTACGCGTCCTCATACCGGACCACCTCGCCCACCAACGCTGCCCCAACGGCGCTGAGCCGATGGAGCGTGGCGTCGAGATCGACGACCGTGAACATCACCCGCAGGTAACCGAGGGCGTTGACCGGGGCATTCCGGTGATCGGCCACAACAGGCGGGTGCAGGAATCGGGAGAGCTCCAGCCGACTGTGTCCGTCCGGTGTGACCATCATGGCGATTTCCACCTGCTGGTTGTCCAATCCGGTGACCCGACCGGCCCACTCCCCTTCGATCATGGCGCGGCCTTGCAGGGTCAGGCCCAGTTCGGAGAAGAATTCGATGGCGGCATCGAGGGACTCGACCACGATACCCACATTGTCCATGCGTTTGATGCTCATACCCTGCCTCAGAACCGGTCCCGATTGCCGACGCCGTCCAGGCGTGTGTTGACGATGTTGTTGAGGGTCGATCCGAACCGGTAGCGGAAGCCGAAACTGAGTCCGGCCTCGAAATTGGTCTCGAGCTGTCGACGACGCAGGAGGACCTCTTCCAGATCCGCATCGCCCTTCGGAAGATTGATCTGGTCATGGATGAGTTCCAGCGATCCGCCGACCTCAACGGACAGGCCCCTCGCAATGCGCACATCCAGTTCGGCGCCGAACTGGAGACTGTACCGGGATGGATCGTGCAGATACTGGGATGCGTCGATCTCCATTTCGATCTCGCCCCAGGGCTGGATGACTTCGTAACCCGCATTCAGGATATGTTGAGGCAGCATCTCCCGGATTTCGTTGTAGATGGTCGTGTCCCGGTAGGCAATGTGCGACGTGCCCAACCTGTACGTCACCGTCAATTGTCGTCTATTCGCTTCCCGGTACGGGTACACGCTCCATTCCACGGCGCCCATGAAGCGGTAGCGCCAGTCGACATTCGAAAACGTGGACGTCAACACGTCGCCATAGCCGCCGACGGACCAGTGTGGAGACAGACTCCGGACTCCGTAACTCGTGAATCCATTCCGGTGCGACGTACTCTCGATGATATCGTCGCCCCGCTCGAACCGGTCATAATTGTAGTTGAAGAATGGCCGGAACTGAAGCTTCCAATCCTCGGTCACGCGGCTGACGTAGACGCCGTATCGCGTATCGAACGACCGCTGCTGCGATTCGAAGTCCGCACTCCCGTCCGCATACATTTCGACCGTCCAGAAATTCCACGGGTCCACCATGTCCAGCGTTGGAAGGACAGCCGCTTCGGCGGCCGGCAGGACGTCGAGACGAATCCGGTCCCGCGTGAGGGTCTGCATGACGTACGGGACGAGGGCTGCTTCCAGGGTCCGCAGGAACTCCTCCCGCTCCTCGGCTTGCGTGGCATCGGCGCTCGTCGTGAAAGAGGTGGAAAACGCCAGGCCTTCGAAGGCGCCCAACCCGATGAGGTCGAACGTCTGCGCCTCTCCACCGGAACCGGTGTTCTCCTCGGTAACAATCACATGAACATGGGCGGCCTCGCGGTCGCGCACGTGGTCAACGTAGTCCAACTCCTGCCGGATGAAATCCTGGTTGCAGAAACCGCAGTCCAGGAAGAGGGCAAGGCGGGCTGGCGGGGCCGTTTCCAGCTCCTGCGCCGTTGCCGGGCGGACCGCATCGCCCAGCCATAACAAGATGACCAGGAATCCGGGCATGGTCGAGCGCATCCTTCCTTCAAACATTCGATTCTTTCCGTTTTTGTCCGAATGAATGGTACGAATGGCGGACGTACGGATGCGAACAGCGCTGGGCTCGCACCGCCCGGAGGTTACCTGGTGTCGTGCATGCATCAATAGTGATACCGGGCCTGAAGAAAATCCACCCTGTTCTGCATGACGACATAAACGATGCGGTGCTCCTGGGTCAAGCGGCGTGACCAAACCCCGGAGCCCATGAATTTCAGCGGCTCGGGCTTACCCAGTCCGTCAAAGGGGTCGCGCATGACGTCTTCGATGATCTTCAGACACTTGAGTGCAATTTTTCTGTCGTGCCTTACCCAGTATTCCAGGTCTTCACGAAACTCAGGCATGAAGCACGAATCCCGCCCGGTTGGACGACTAGCCATTCAATCCCAGGGCTGTTTTCAGGTCCTCAATGGATTCGGAAGAGCCTTCATTCTTGCGCGATCGCGCCAGGGCAGAAAGGAGACGATCGGCGTTTTTTGGGGAGCGCATCAGGTGGGCTGTTTCAATAAGCCCCGCCAATTCATCGGCAGGAATCATGGCCATGTTTTCCTTGCCACGACGGCGAATCATGATGGGTTCACGATTTGCTTCCGCCTGATCCCAAAGCTTGGCGAAGTTCGCTCGGGCTTCGGTGTATGTTACGTCGATTGACATCTGGATATACCTGTACTGGTTTACTGTACAGATAATAGGCCAGCCCACCGTAAGTTCCTGCTACGAATGCACGGCCACCAGATTACTTGATGGGCCGCGCCGTCACGCCCTCGAAGGTCATCTGGACGGGGCGAATGGTGCCGTCGTCTTCGAAGTACATCCGGTCGATGGCGGTCACGCGATGGTCGCGGTCTTCATTGGGGATGGGTCGCCGATGATACACGATGTACCACTCATCCGTCCCCGGTACGTTCATGACTGAATGATGCCCGGCTCCCGTCGCAATGGATGCGTCCTGCTCGAGAATGACGCCCACGCGCTCAAAGGGACCCAATGGCGAGTCGGAAATGGCATAGGCCACGCGGTAGTCATCCTGACCCCAGCCCCCTTCGGACCACATGAAGTAATAGTGGCCGTGGCGCTTCAGCATGAACGGTCCTTCCACATAGCCCTCCGGCGTGATCTCCCTGAAGGTGGGGCCATCCTCGAACGGGACAAATCCCGTGAAGTCCGCATTCAGCTTGGCGACGTTGGCGTGCCGCCATCCCCCGTAGTACATGTAGTAATCGTCCCCGTCACGGAAAACGAACTGGTCAATGGGTTGCGCGCCGTTGTGGAACGCATCGATCAGCGGACGGCCCAGGTGGTCCTTGAATGGACCTCCGGGCGTGTCGGCCACGGCAACGCCAATCCCACCCTCTTCGTCATCACTCTGGATATCGTTGGCCGCGAAAAAGAAGTAGTACTTGCCGTCCTTTTCAATGGCTGAGGGCGCCCACATGGCCCGCCAGGCCCATTCCACCGCCGTTGTATCCAGGATGCGCTCGTGCTTTTCCCACGTCACCAGATCCTTGGACGAGAAGGCATCGAAGAACACCTGCTTCTCGTACCGGGCAGAATACGTGGGATACACCCAGTACGTATCGCCAAACACCAGACCCTCAGGGTCGGCATACCACCCTTCCACAATCGGATTTCCGGAGGTCGCGGTGGGCGATTCTTCGGGCGCTTCCGGCGCTGCGCACGCCGCCATCATGCAGACGGACGCCAGAAGAGCGAAGGATGGGCGGCAGAGGCTCGCATGTATGACTTTAATATTATATAGCATCAAGTTTAATTACATATAGTGCGATGGCCGCCATGAATTCAAACCATTCTACTCACCAGCACGGTTCAATGCGTCGGCCTTCGCGGCATGCTCCCGGGCGCAGGGTTCGTCGCTGACCGCTGTACACACCTCGGCCAGCGCCTCGTGCACGGAGACGGCCTCCGGGTAGTACTCGGCCGCAAGCAAAAGGACCTGCTTCGCCTTCTGCGGTTGGCCAACGTCCGCGTAGAAGAACGACAGCATTTCGAGCAGGTCGCGTTCCATGGGAAGCGGATATCCCAAGCCGGCCTCCCGCGCCTGCGACTGGGCCCGAATGAGCGCCAGGATGGTATCGGCAGGCGTCTCCGGATCGTTGTAGAGCGACGGCTTCTTCAGCTCCCAGAAATCGTAGAGGTCCACGATCGCGTCGCGCATGCCCATGAGCGGAACGGATCCGTGGATGTCGTCCGGGTAGAACTTCCAGGAGAACGAGAGGCCGCTGGAATTGCGATCCTGGGCCTCCACGAAGGCGATGGCGGAGCGCATCCCCAAACTGAAGTCGGTTGTGTCGGTGCGGACCGTCTCAAAGGTCAGTGTATCCGAGAATCGGATAATTTCGTTCGACAGGGCAACGAACAGGCCGTGTCCGGACAGCGGCAGGCTGGCCAGAACGGGCAGAGCCTGCTCCAGCCAGCGCCCATCGTCCCAATCCAGACTCGGGTCCAGGGCGACATAGTTCGTGAACAGGCCAGGCTCCTCCAGGAGCGTATGGATCGTGAACAGGCCTGCGTAGGAGTGCCCCATCAGGACCCGGTGCGCGGACGTGGCGTAGGTCGCGTCAATATGGGGGATGAGCTCCGCGGACAGGAATGAGCGGAATCGGTCCGCGCCACCCGATGCGTCCACCGGCGCCCCGTTCCTGGAGGCGACTTCGGTGGGAGTCAGGTCCCGCGTGCGGTTGTCCGCGTTCGAAATGGCCACGACAATCATTTCCGGAAGCCTGAAATAATTGTAATAGGCCTGGATGGATGCGAGGCCGACCAGATGGCTTTCCCCATCCAGCAGATAGATCACCGGATAGGTCGCGTCATCCTCGACTGAATAGCCCTCCGGAAGATGGATCCAATAGGGCCGGTCCTCTCCCAGGATGTCGGAATACAGATGCCCCGGCGTTCCGATCTGGATGAGCGGCGCCGACGGGTTCTGGGCCTGTACCTGCCCCTGCGCAAGGGCAAACGGCGTCGAGAGAATGAGAAGCGAGCAAACGGAGACGGCGGCCAGGGAAGGGCGCATGGGGTACCACGGTGCATTTGGGATTACGCAAGGTAGGCACCCCAGTCGCCGCGAAGTTGCTGTCTTACTCCATCGGCTCGGTCGATGGGGCTGTGATGTCGAGGATCAGCCGCACCTGGTCTTCTACCAGATCGTCCGCCGCTCCGTCATAGTTGATTTCCCAGTCGCGGCGATTGATGATGAAATCAGCGGTCGCCGTGACGGTGTTGTCCAGGACCTGGATGTTGGCGGGGAACGTGACGCCGTTCGTGACGCCATGCATGGTCAGGTTACCGGTCACGAGATGCGTGGCGCCTGCCGAATCCACCGGGGCAAACCGGTCCGCCACGAATTGAGCCACCGGATACAACTCTACATCGAAGAAGTCATCGGTTTTCAGGTGACTGGTCAGTCTTTCGGTATCGGACCAGATAGTCCGCGTATCGATCGTCACATCCACGCCGGTCAGCTCATTTCCCTGCCGGGTAACCGAGCCCTCGAACATGCCGAATCCACCGTCGTGCGCACGCGTGACCTTGGCTGCACGCCATTTGATGCTGCTCATGGAAGTATCGATGGCAACGGCTACGCCACTGGCACCGGCAATGGCCATGGCGTCGTCGAGCTTGGCTTCCGGAGCATCGCCCACGTCTCCGCATGCCATGAGGGTCGCGGAAAGCAGGATGACGGGAAACAGATTCAGGTTCAAGTTTTTTGCGCGCATGTAGGGAAGACGAGGATTGAAGATTGGGATCCGGAAGATACGACCAGGGCGGATGGTCCGGGGGCCTACTTGACATACTTTCGCGACTGAGGTATAATTACCTAACTCAATTAGGTATTCCATGCTGAACCGCGAACTCAACGCTGCCACAACCCGGCCGGCCGTGTTGGCCATACTCGCAGAAGGCGAGAATTATGGCTACGAAATCATCCAACGTGTGCTTGAGCTCAGCGACCACCAGATTGTCTGGTCGGAAGGAGCGCTCTACCCCATGCTCCACCGTCTCGAGAAGGATGGACTCATCGAATCGGAATGGCGCCAATCGGATTCCGGTCGGAAGCGAAAGTATTACCGCTTGAAAGCGGACGGCAAGAAGCAACTGGCTGAAGACCAACGCCAGTGGTCCCTCGCAAACGCCCTGTTGACCAGACTATGGAATCCAAGCTATGCGTGACATTGACTACCAATTGCAGGAATGGCGGAAAGCGTTCCTGGAAAACGCCCTGTATTCAGACAGCGACATCCTCGAACTGGAGTCCCATCTTCTGGAAGCGTTTGATCGCGGAGTAGCGCAGGGTGCAGACCCGGACGTGGCCTTCAAACAGGCTGTGAAGCGGGTAGGCTCGGAATCCTCCGTACGGCCAACGTTCGACGCGGAGCGCAGCACTGAGCGAATCTGGGTGCGGTGGATCCGTTCATACGCTCCGGAACGGCGGGGCTTCTCGTCAGAAGTGGCCCGACACGCTTATACCGCACTCCGTGTATACAGCATTTGTTTTGGGATTTTTGCTGCCTTTTGGGCTGCTGCGGTCCTGTTGTCCATCTACCGGAGCCCGGTCGTTCATGGACTCAACCCCGAAGCGTATTTCTATGTGCAGGGACCCTGGCTGCACCTCTCGATTGCCCTCTTATCCGTGTTCAACCTGCTGGCCTTCGTGTCCAGGCCCGGTCGAACGGAAACCCTGTACCGGGGTATCCTGATTGCGTGGGTCCTGTTCATTCTGGCGTTTGATCTGAGTCAGGTCGTCCGGGTTGCCACATGGGGCAGCCCCTTTGACGCTTTCTTCTGGGACTTCAACCTGGCGATCGGACCCGTGGTATGGCTGATTACGCGCGTCAAGAAGCCCACAACTACTCAGGTGCACCAGTCAATTATTCTGAACCAATCCAATCAGCAAGTCTCTGTCTGATTCGAGTCAGGCGCTCTATTCCTATCTCACCCGTAGAGCCCACAAGCATTTTATCTCCAACCACGGCCAACCTCCCTACCCGAATCACGCTTGGGCTTTTGAGTCCTGAATGGCCAAAATCTGCGTCCCCTTCTCCAATCAGCTCGTCAAAGTCAGCTATGTATTGCCTCAACTGAGAGGACACCATACAAACGAGCCAGTCATCGTAGGGTCCCGGTATCTGGCCGAGCAGGAGCGCAGGTCGCAGTTTTCCTTCGGACAGGTCAGTCTGTGGAAAGCGGAAGAGCACTATTTGGCCCGGGCGCTTCAATCGAAGGTCTCCCTCAGATCAGCCTCAGAATATTGGGGTCCATCGTCGCGCTCCATCCCGCGCATTGCAAGGGTCAAAGACAAACCCGCCCAGTCCCGTTCGTCTTGCTGCGCTTCCTCCTGTTCTGACTTGGACAAGAGATACTCTACGAACGCCAGGACCTCCGACTGCATTCTCTCCGGAAGACGCTGTACATACTGCTGAATTCTGTCCGAAACCGCCATGAGAGACCCCTGCGAACGATTGAATTGGAAAACCCCAAGTGTATTGTACCCACAATTGATCAATTCGGTTCACACAGCCATCCCTTCAACGAAGAATGGTCAACGGTCGGGTTGTCGTGGTGCCACCAGGCAGTTCGGCGACCAGGAAGTAGGAGCCGCCGGCGAGGCCGGAGAGGTCAACGGCGAAGGTATCGGTGCCGGGGCCCAGGTGGCGCGCCGGGAAGGTGCGGACGTTGCGGCCGAGGGCGTCATGGAGCGTGAGCGCGAGGCGGCCGGAGGAGGCGAGAGACACAGTGACCGTCGCGTAGGCGGCAACGGGGTTGGGGTGGATGGCCAGCGTACCTTCCAGCGGCACGTCCGGGCGCTCCCGGACCTCCGTACCCACTGAAGCCGGCCGGAAAAACCACGCGAGCATTTCGTCCTGATGCGCACGCCACGAGCCCCAGGAGTGGCCTTCGTTCCACGCATTGCCGACGGCGTCCATGCCGGCGGCTTGCATGGCATTGAGGGCAGCAGGGGTAATCCGGCTGATGGAGCCCTCATACGTGCCCCAGTCCAGGTACCAGCGCTGGCCGGGTACGGGCTGGGCAATGACATCGTTGATCAGGGCCTGGTCGTCCACCCACCAGGACGGGGAGAACGGGCCGCACAGACCGAACACCTCGGGGTGTTCGAAGCACAGGCGCGTGGAAATGAGGCCGCCGAGCGACGCGCCGGTCACGGCCGTGCGCCCCGGCTCGTCGGTGACGTTCCAGTTGGCGCGGACCCAGGGCATGAGCTCCGTGACCACCATGTCCACGAAGGCCGCGGACCGGGTGGTCCAATATTCCTGCTCCCGGTTCACCGGATCCACGAAGACCACCACAACGGGCGCCACGCTTTCCAACGCAATCAGGTTGTCCAGGATCGTCGGCATGGACGCCAGCGAGACGTACTCCCCGCCATCGTGGTACACGACCACCGGGTATGGAGGGACGCTGGCGTCGTACGAGGCAGGCACGTACACCTGCACGCGACGGGAGTTGCCCATGCCGGTGCTGGCAAACGTGTGGGATGTGAGCGTGCCACGGGGCACGGTCGGGTCGGGCACGATTTCCGGCGGCTGGACGTAGGCGGGCATGGCCAGTTCCGAATTCGGGCCGAAGCCGCCACTGACCCGGAGCGGATTCCTCGGGTCCAGGATCCAGCTGGATCCGTTTCGCACCAGCTTGTAGTCCAACCGGGCATCCGACGGGAACGTCTCCGTGCGATACCACAGTGTCGTGGACCCGAGTCGCGTCATGGGCCAGGCGTTGGCGTTCCACGAGTTGAAGTCACCGGCAACGGCCATGCTGGTGGCCGAGCCCGACCACAGGAATACTGCGACGGTGTCGGAATCGAAGTACGGGACGGTGGGCGCGGCGGTGAGGAACGAATCGACCCGCGCCTGCTGCCCGGTAGCCGGGGTCGCCAGGACGCTCTCCGTGAACGCATCGAACGTCTGTGCAGAGGCCGGGGCCGCCGCAAGCATCAACAGAAAAAGGAGGAGCAGCCGTTTCATGAGCGTTGACACCGCCGGCTTTTCACTCAGCGGCATCCGCATTGTTTTTCTGCCTGTAATCGAAGACTCCGCCGAACAGCAGTCCGAACACGATACCCAACGCGATATTGTCAAAAACGATGCCCACAAACAGGCCAACAATCAATCCCGAAGCAAGGCCTTTTCTTTCCGTAACCATGTGATCAAATGGTGAGTGGTGATTAAGTGTGCTGAATTTGACCATAGGTAGATGACGGTATGGATCGAGATCGTGATCAGTCCGATGATGAGCATCCATACCCAGTCGTGCATACCGCTCAGGTCACCGAACGAACACCTGACGATGCCCCAATGGCGTGCCCCACAGGGAGAGCGTATCGCCCTCTACCTTGTAGTAACTCGCATACATGAAATCAATGTCGACCTCGGGAAGGCGTTCTTCCCGGCTGCCCGGGCCGAAGTGATATGTCAGGAACCGGTCTTCGCTGACTCCGAAAAACGCACCACCGTTCATGGTGCACGTTGGCACACCGTTCCGGCACGAACCCAGCGTACTGAAACGTCTGTCCGCCCGGAAGTCCAGGTCAAAGAAGCCACTCGGGACGACCTGTCCCGTCTCCTCTGTTTCCACGCGATCCCGCGTCCAGCTTCCGGTCAGGCCGGCCTCAACGTGATCTCTCGTAAACATGGAGCGAAGGGTGAATCCGCCCGATGCGGAACGGAACTCAATGCGGTGATCCCCACCATACACCTGGAACGTGTCCGGCTTGAGATCGATGCCTCCGGGACAGTCCGGGTAGTCGACCAGCCCGGTCACACCCACGTATCCATCCCCGAGATGCTCCATCTCCGCAATGAAAAACTTGCAGCCATCCATGCCCCCGAACGTGTCTGAATCCAGAACGGTTATCAGCGATGCGCGGGAATATTCTGAAAGGTCCCCGGAACGGAAAATCGTTTCGTTCTGCCAGATGTACTCGGTAGAATCGGCCAGGACACTGAAAAAGTGCTCCGTATCGGCAATCGGCACGTCAGGCTCCGTGACCTCCAGCAGCTCGGCGCCGTCGCAACCAAGACCGGCCAGTGAAAAAAGGGCCGCAAAAAAAAGGGAGGATCGTGATGTACGCATGTTTGCCACCTATTGTGCAGGAATCGGATTCCCGAAACCATCCGTTCCGCGGAGCTGCTCGGTATCCCAGATCAGATCGCACGTGGAATACTTGACGGTTCCGATCCGGATACGGGCGAATTCCATGGCGCCTACTCCGGTCCAGCCAAAATTCCAGATGAGATCGCCCCGGCGCGTCACATAGCTCTTGCGCGTTGCCGAGGACGCGGTACCGATGGTTGTCCCACCCTCTTTTATGAACTGGAGCGTTTCCTCGATAATCTCCTCTCCATTCGACGTCGCCATCGGAATGGGAACGGTATCCTGGGCTGCCGTGACGGACGGGAGCAGGCTGATCAGCACGATGCAGGTCAATGCTTTCATGGCTGGAAAGTAATCGTTTCAGACCGGTTTTGTTGGGAGCGACCTACAACCTCACCCTGTACAGGGAGGTGCTGGTGGTTACGAACAGCTCATCGTTGTTCGTGCCTCCCCACGTCATGGAATGCACACGTTCGTCCAGCTTGATGCGTTTGATTTCGGCTCCGTGTTCATCAAGCACAATGATTTCCCCTTCGGCGACATACACGTTGCCTTGGCGGTCGTACACATTGCTGTACTCACCGCGTTTCACGAACGGCGTCATATCCGAGAGCATGCCCTTCTCATCCACCTGAAAACGGTAGGTGGTCTTGTCGTCTTCATGGGTCACATAGACCGGTTCGCGCTGGCTTGGCGTAACGCCCATGAGCGATACCGAGCGCCCGAGATCGAACGTGTACGGAATGATGGTCACGCCGTCGGGCGCAAGGAAGCTGGTCTCGGCCAGGCTCGTGGCCACCTCCCTGAAATCATCCCTCCATCGGTGGGTGGGGTGGATGACCCGTTCCACACGCTGCACCCTATTCGTTTCCACGATTTTCAGGGGTTGCATGTCATCCACACGGTCAAAATTCATGGCATAGGCCACAATGGCCCAGCCGCCATTTCCCCAGCCACTGTAATAGGGCTGGTCGTCCGGCAGGGTCTCGATGGTCGGTGGATGGTTGTCATCCTCGAAGCCCGGCTGCGGATCGTAGCGGCTGATTACAATCAGATTGTCCTGGGTGTCAACGGCCAGCGATATCGGCTTGTACGGGTAATCGGCATAGATGGAAATCGTGTTGGTCTCCACCGACCAACGGTACACACGCTTTCCGTGGAAGTCGCAGAAGTACACGTTTCCCTGACGGTCCGAAACAGCGCCGGTCGCGAATTCATACCCGAAGCCCAGTTGCTCGGCAGAACGGTTCGGCGCCGGCGTGCGGTCCGCTTCCTCCTCTCCGGTTACGGTCAGCCTGGCAAAATCCCCCGGATACGCAATCAGGTTTCTGTCCATGTCAAACACCGTGCGCTCCGGCAAGGGCAACACCTGCGTCCAGCTGCGCATATTGCGGAAATCGATACCCTGACTGTTGGCTACCTTCACACCCCACGGCCGGGGCGTGTTCACACGGATGGTCCGGTACATCCAGAAATTGGCGAACATCAGGTCACGGGATTCGGCGATATCCAGGGTCTGGGCCTCTGTACCCTCCGGGTCTTCCTCCTCGAACTGGAAGGCATGGAATTTCCAGTTGGCGACACGGTTCAGGCGCGCTTCCTGACGCACATGGTGCTCGATGGACATGGCATAGACCTTCCCGGGGGTGGAGGTGTCGCTGATATACAGGCCGGTGCTGGCATACGTGTTGGCCGTCCAAATATCCTTAAGCGTCCCTCCGCCATGGTTGGTCACCCAGAGGCTCCAGTACTGATTGTCCCAGGCCCTGTCCATCTCCTGGACATACCCCGACGGCTCGCCCGGCTTGGCCATGTTGCCATGTCCCCCAACGAATTTCACATCGTTGATCAGGGAGTGTTCATTGGCCATCCACTTCAGCCCAACCGCACGGCTGTTGAATGCGCCTGTATTGATACCGATTCCATTGACGATATCCCCTCCTCCGGCCGATGACTCCACCATGGGAACGGGGGACCCGAACCCGCTGAAATTGCGCTCGCCTTCATCCAGCACCAACTGTGTGGCATAGGGATGCAGGCCGATCAATGCATTGCCTTCCTTCAGCTTGAGGGTCTCCGTGACCCGATACCAACCCGTTGGCAGATACACATTCTTGTGCCTGGCAAGGGCTGCCTGGATGGCCTGCGTATCATCCGTTTTGCCGTCACCCACCGCGCCATGATCCCTGACATTCACCCACGAATCCATGGGCGGCAGGTGCGGAATGACCTTGTCCAGTTTTCCGGGGACGCGATCGATGGCTTCCATATCGATGACGGTATCATAGTCGGAATCATCAGCCAGGTCATCCATGACCAGGCCATGGACGAAGTTGTTTATCCGGTAGGTATCCGCTATTCCATCAATGCCGGTGCCGCTCGGTGAGAAGTACACGGGCACATCCACATTCCTGAACAGGATGTTCAGCAGGTTGATCTGGTTGGTCGCTTCGTTTTCAACCCCAACCATCACCCCCGTCCCCACGTTTTCAAACAGGCTGTTTTCCATAAACAACCGGTCCGAAACGCCCTCTTGAAGCTCCACTCCCACCGGCGCATCCTTCACGTGCATGGAAACAATGGCCATACCGGTATTCCGGCTCAAGACGGCCGCCTTTCGTTGGCCCTCGAAATACAGATCGATCATCATCATGGGCCAACCCGGAGACGTCCGGCCCGTGGAAATCCCGTACTCACCTCCATGGAATTTCAGGTTTTCGATTTCATTGCCCAGGTTGTAGATGCCGGCGTAGCCATCGCCAATATGGAAGTCGCAATGGCTCACAAAACTGTGCTGGGCAAAACGGGTGCGAAGCGCAATGGCTTTCGGGTTGCCTTTTTCTATCCGGAAATCAACATTTGAAATGGCACTGTAGAAGGTCCCTGGATTGGCATCCATGGGCTCCTGGCCTTCTTCTACCAGATTGCTGGTGAACCAGAACATGTAGTTGTTTTCATCCTGGTAGCCAGGAGTGTTCTCACCCAGAATGAATTCCGGACGGTTTTCCCCGTATCCAATAATGCGTATGGCCTTGGGGACATGGATGGTCCGGCTGATGCGGTATTTCCCTTCAGGGATGAACAGAATTCCGAAATTCCTTTCCTTCTTCAGCCTGTTTATGGCAGCCTGAAGCGCATCGGATACGTCGTGCGTGCCATCGGCCACGATGTCAAAGTTGTCGGAAGTGAAAAAATGAGCTTCCGGGTCATCCGGCACCTGCGTGTAAACGGATTGCGCTTTTATGGTCAGCGAGGAACAGAAAAGGACGGCCAAGCACACGATGATTCGCTTCATGTCAAACAGTCCCCCGGTGGCTATCCAGAACGCGGAATTCGAACAGGTCCGGACGGTGATAGTGACCGGCCACATCCAGGGTCATCCCTTCCTCTCGGACGCGACCCAGGTCCAGCTCCGCAAGGAGGATGGCCTCCTCTTCGTACACGGGCTCCCGCACGTATTTCCCGTCCGGTCCGATGATGGCGCTTCCCCCACGCAGGACCCACTGCTGAGGATCGGAAACTTTGGCGGGATGCAGTTCCAGCTCGGCAGGGAGCGCGGAGGCGCGCATGAGTGCGCCGGCGGCGAGTACGAAACAGCGGCCCTCGAACGCATAGTGCCGGCTGGCCAACTGATGCATGTCGTGAACGGTCGGCCATACCGCCACATGGATGTCCTCGCCCGCCTGGTGCATAGCCTGGCGCGCCAGGGGCATCCAATGCTCCCAACACACCAGGCCCCCAATGCGTCCTGCCGGCGTTGTGGTCGCCCGAAGCCCGTCTGCATCGCCCCCACCCCAGATCATCCTCTCCGTGTAGGTTGGAACCAGCTTGCGGTGGTGGTTCAGCAGTGCACCGTCGGGGCCGTAGGTCAGCAACGTGTTGTAGAGCGTTCCTCGACCCGGCCCCTGTTCGACGCGCTCGCTGACACCGATGACCAGCGTTATCTCCGACGCACGAGCGATTTCCTGCAGTCGCATGCCGGATGGGCCGTCCACGACGACGCTGTTTTCGGCTATCCGCCGGTACGCCTCCTTGACGGGGGCATGGTCCCAGAGCGCCGCATCGCGGGCCACGTCCAGCCACGCCGGATATCCGGGGATCCACGTCTCGGGGAATACGACCAGTTGTGCGCCTGCGGATGCCGCCTTCGCGGCGAGAGCGTTGGTGCGCTCCAGAGCCGATGCGAGGTCGGAGGCAACCTCCGCTTGTACGATGGCAACCGTGACGAAGGCCATTTCGATGCTGTTGAAATGAGATGCGCCACAAAGTAACCGGTCTCAGCTCAGGACGCCAGAACTGCGAGCCCGCAGAATGCGCTTGTTATCCGCATTTCAATCCTGATCTTCCGGTACTTGGGCTTCGTGCCATACAGCGAATACCCAAACAGCCTCTCCCTCAATCCGATAGAAGAACCTGTCCGGAAAAACTATTACTTCGCGAACCGACGGGTCCGGATACTCCGGAACGAGACGACCGGATTGCGGAAAAGCTTCCAGACGGCTCAGACTCTTTATGACTTTGTCTCTGAAAGCGATTGCCGCGGTCGGTCGGTCACTCCGAATGTAGTCAAGAGCAGCGAGCCATTGCGCCTCGGCTTGCGGAGTAAAGAGCACGTTCATCTGTCGCTACGTAGCAACTCATCTGCTTTGCGAAAGACCTCCTCCATAGGGATGCCTTTACCCTCTTTTATCTCTGCTTCGCCTTTGGCGAGCGCTTTGAGTAGCTCAAGCTCATACTGCGTCCGCTCATAGGACTGGGCACTGACCAGTACAGCCGTTGCCTTTCCTCGCTGTGTAATGAAGACCGGCTCTTGCGTCGCCCTGGTCTTCTTGATTACGCCGGCAGCGTCTTGACGAAGCTCGGATATAGGAACAATGGCTGGAATGGCTCCCATGGACTTACACCGTTAGAAAGACTGTCTGATGTACCATTTACAGCACCGTTCTCAGTGTGTTCCGAAATGCGGATAACGGCTGGCGGATTTGCGGCGAGCCGACGCGGCCGCTTGTCGAAGTCTACGAGTCACAAACCTCCCAGACCAGCACCCCGAGTAGTGGGAGTCATCAGCATTGCATTGTTATCCTTCCAATCAGAAGCAGAAGGAACTGCTGGACTCAGGTTCTTTCATTTGTCGACGGTACCCTCACGGATATTTGCTATCCAAGGAACACAATTATTCAATCGGACTGGCCTGTCCATGAACCACGGGTCGGGGTGATTGCGCAATACGTCCAAGAGTGCCGGAAAATCCTTCGAGCCAGTATCCGTCATCATATATGGGGTCCGATCACTGGGTGGAAGATCCGCAGCGACGCGTACCGAATCGATAATAGTCCACGTTGAGGAGTCACTTGCAGTCGCGGCGGGCATCAAGAGAGCGTATTCCCACCCGTCAATTACTCTGCCGAAAACAGTTTGGGCTCGATCATTGGTTCGATTAATCCGATGCGAAATAGCAAAGCCCGTCGTCCCACTGTCCGGATCCTCATCCCTGGGCATACCGACAGTGAGTTGGCAAGATGTTATCCAGATTCTATTCTCTGACAAGCTTCTTATTACCGCCTAAGCTGTGCGATTCTGACGTACGGACACAAAAAACCCGTTGGGCTAAGTTGCATATAATTGGTATCTTGATGGTGCGAACAAACAAGTTCCATGCAACACCCAACGGGTTATGTCCAATATCCGGAACAGCACCGACA